>PMEV01000266.1:6573-12106 GCA_003154855.1 Bryobacterales bacterium | reverse complement strand
AGGCGTGAAACGTGGACGCCGCGCGCGGCCGCCCAATCTTCGCCCACCGCCATCAGATTCCAGTCGCGCGCCCTGGCGAAGACCAGCCCGACCGCCGGCAGCGTAGCCAGGGCCAGCCAGCCCAGCGTGGAATACTCCACCGCGTCCAGGCCACCCATCAGCCAGCGGACAATGGCGAAGGTCTGGCCGAAATTGGCCGTGTACTGTAAGCCCAGGATGGCCGCCAGACAAATGGTATTGATCGAGATGCCGGCCAGCAGCAGCGTGAACGACGACATGCGGCGGCCTTCCGAGGCGATGCCGAGCACCAGAAACAGCACCAGCGCGGCGCCGGCGAAGGAGCACAGCCACAGACCGGAGATCCCCGCCACTCCGCGCCAGCCCAGACAGATGGCGATCACCGCGCCCAGCGAGGCGCCGCTCGAAATCCCCAGCGTGTAGGGCGTGGCCAGCGCGTCGCGCAGCAGGGCCTGAAAGAGCACGCCCGCGACGGCCAACGCTCCCCCCGCCAGCATCGCCAGCAGCACCCGCGGAATCCGCGTATCGAAGAGGATCTCGTGGTCGGGCGATTGTCCGGCCAGAGCGCGTCCGTAAGAGATGGAGGCCGAACCGATCAGTGGCGCCACGCACAGCACCACCGCCGCCACCGCGGCCGAGATCGAGATGGCCAGCCAGAAGCGCCTACTCCCCATAGACCATCCAGGGCTTGCCGCCCGGTCCCCGCTCGATCCACGCTGCGACGCCGAAGACCCGGCGGATGGTCTCGGGTTCGAGCACTTCCTCGGGCGTCGCGTCGGCCGCCACGCGCCCCCCATCCAAAACCACGATGCGCCCGGCGTAACTCGCGGCCAGGTTCAAATCGTGCGTGACGGCGACCACCAGCAGCCCTTGGCGGCTCAGCTCGCGCAGCAGCTTGTAAATGGCTACCTGGTGCTTCAGATCGAGGAACGTGGTGGGCTCGTCTAGCAGCAGCGTGCGGGGCTGCTGCGCCACCGCCGAGGCCAGGATCACCCGCTGGCGCTCCCCGCCGCTCAGCGTCCGGAAATCGCGCCCGCGAAACTCCCGCGTGCCGGTCGCCTCCATCGCCCGCTCCACCACGCTCCAATCCTCGGGCGATTCGAACAAGCCGTCGCAGTGCGGCGTGCGGCCCATCAGAACCACCTGCTCGGCGGTAAACGGGAACTCCATTTTGAGGCTCTGCGGCAAAAAGCAGACCTCCTGCGCGAAGGCGCGGCGCCGCCAGCGGGATACCTCCGTTCCGGCGTATTCGCAGCGGCCCGAGTAGTTCGGGCGCAGGCCCGCCATGATGCCCAGCAGCGTGGATTTGCCCGCGCCGTTGGGGCCTACCACAGCGACGAACTGCGGCCCGGCAAACTCCAGACTGGCGCCCCGCAGCACTTCGACGCCGTCGTAGCGCATGCCCACCTCGCGCAGCGAGAACAGGTTCACCAGCCCGCCTCCGGATGGAACATTTTGGCAAACGCGCGGGCCGCCTCCACCACGCGCGGGCCGGGCACCACGAAGATGTCCGCGGCCACGGCGAACACCCGCCCCCGCTTGACGGCGGCCAGCGTGGGGAAGCGGTTCCACAGCGCCACCACGGCGCGCTTGTCCCGGTCGCTGACGCCGGTGGTTTCCGCCATCTCGCCCATATCCACGATGACTTCCGGATTGCGCGCCAGCACTTCCTCGAGCGTGACCTTCGGATACGGCGCCAGCGTGTCGCGAAAGATGTTGTTGCCGCCGGCGATGGCCATCACCTCATCCAGGTAGGAGGACTTCCCGGCCACCACCAGCTCCGCCAGGCTGCCCGGCGCGCGGCCCACCACGAACATCACGCGGGGCGGCGCCAGCTTGGCGGTACGCCGGCGGACCTCACCGAGCGAGTCGCGCAGACGCAGGGTGAGCGCCCCGGCCGCCGTCTGCGCTCCCGCCGCGGCGCCGATGCGCGCTATGGAATCGTAAATCCCCGCGATGGTCGCATCGTCCACTTCGAGCACGTTCAATTTGAGCGCCGGAAGATGCTCCGCGTGGCGCACACCGCTGATCTCGGCCACCACCAGGTCCGGCCGCAGCGCCAGGATGGTCTCCAGGTTCGGTTGCAGGTAATTGCCGATTTTCGGCTTCCGGGCGGCCTCCGGAGGATAGTGGCAATAGGTGGTCACGCCCACCACGCGGTCGCCCAGTCCGAGCGCATAGAGCATCTCGGTGATGCTGGGCGAGGTCGAGACGATGCGCCGCGGCTCCGCGGAGCACATCGCCGCCGCGGCGCACAGAACGGATAGGAGCCGCCTCACCATTGGAAACGCAATCCTCCGTACGCGCTGCGCGTTGGCGCCGGGTAGCCCAGGATTTCCTGGTAGTGGCTGTCGAGCGCGTTTTCGACGCGCAGGAACGGCACCACGTTGCGATTCAGACGGAACGACCCGGCGGCGTACACGCTCTGATAACCGCGCGAGCGAGTGACGCCGAACAGGTCGCTATCCTGCCGCTCGCCAACCAGTACCGCGCCCATCTGCACGCGCCAGCGCTTGGGCGTGACGGAAACCGAGGCCGCCCCCGAGTTGCCGGGCCGCAGAGGGAGTTCCTGCCCCACACCGTCGTAGAGCGAATCCGGCTCGTAGGAGCGCGTGACGCGCGTCCACATCCTGGTGTAATTCCCCGAAAGCGACAGCCAGGAGGCCAGCTTCGCCTGCGACGAAAACTCCAGGCCGCGCGCGCGGCTGGCCTGGATGTTCTGCCAGGTGCCCGGGATCTGGTCGAATACGTAGACAATCAGGTCCTGATACGAATTGGCGAACGCCGAAACCTCCGTGCGCAGGCGCCGGCCGAAGCGCTCGTCGACCAGCCCCGCCTCGTAACTAATGGCCTTCTCCGGCCGCAGGTTCGGGTTTCCCACCGACCACATATCGTTCGAGTAGTTCTCGATCAGGCTCGGCTCGGTGATGCCGATGCCGGCGCTGGCGCGCAGGTAGGTGGAGCTGGCCAGCCGATAACTGGCCGCCCCGCGCGGCGTCGCCTTCATGCCGAAGGCGCTGTTGCGCTCCACGCGCACGCCGCCCGAGAGATACAGACGCCGCCCCACCAACCGTTGCTCGTACAGGAACAGGCCGTGATTGTCGCGCTCCACCTGGGTCCCGCTGACCACCCCGCCCTGCCGCTCGTAATCGTAGCCGAAGACCATCGCCCCGCCCGCGTGGGTCAGCGTGCCCTGGTAGGCCAGATCCTCGCGCGAGCTGAGGCTGAGGTAGGGATCGTAGGGATACAGGGTCACCGACTCCGTCACCAGCGTCAGGCCGGGCGGCGCCGGCGCCGAGGGATTCACCAGCCCCTCGAAGTAGACCCGCGCTACCGGCTCGGTGACGTCGCGCACCAGCGCGGCGACGTTGTACGGACCATCCGTGGAATCGTCCACCGAGAGGTCCCAGGAGCGGTGATAGCNNTCGTTGGCGTGCAGGGCGTAGATGCCGTAGGCCACCTGGTTGGGAGTGCCCAGCATGGCGTCGAAGCTGCGGAAGATCGCGCGGACTTGCGTGGCCGCGCTCAGCCTGTACCCCAGGTTCGCCGAGCCGGTGGTATCCCGGAAGTAGTCGTTCTGATATTCCCCCACGGTGTGGAGCTGCTCGGCGCCTAGAGCGTAATCGAAGCGCGCGCCCGAGCCGCCCGCCAGGCTGGCCGTCCAGTGGTCGGTCTGGAAGCTGCCCCGGTCGTAGGAAACCGATCCATGCGGCAGCGTCCGTTCCGGATCCCCGCGCTCGGTGAAGATCTGGATGACCCCCGAGGCGGCTTCCGCCCCAAACAGCGCGCTTTCCGGGCCGCGCACTACCTCGATGTGGTCCACCTCGCTGGTCGAGAATGCCGCCAGGTTGATCGCCCCGCCGGGATCGTTCATGGGGATGCCATCCACCAGCACCAGGGCGCCCGTGCTGCCGCCGCCGCGCGTGAAGAGCGACGTGAGGCTGCCCGGCGCTCCGTAGCGGGACACCGCGAGGCCCGGCACTTCGCGCAGCACCTCCGCGAGCGATGGCGACTGGCGCTGTTCCAGATCCGTGCCGCTTACCACGCTGGCGGCCACGCCGGCCTCTTCCGGGCTGGTCTCGCGCCGGGTGGCCGAGACCACCAGGCGCTGGCTCAGCCCGGCGATGGCCAGCTCGATTCGCGCCTGGGCGCCCGAAACAATATCCTTATGAATAGTTTCGAAGCCCGGCGCGGACACCGCCGCCTGACAGCGTTCGATTTGAGGGAACGAAAAGCGGCCGTCGGGGCCGGTGGTGGCGGACTCGCCCGCACACTCCACCCGCGCGCCCTGAACCGGCCGTCCGGAAGGATCGACTACGGCGCCCTCGGCGCCGCAAGCCGTGCCTGCCGTTAACAGAAGGGAGGCGACTGCGAAAAGCAAGGAACCTGCGCACTGCATGAGACGTTCTCCCGCGGAACGACGTTCTCATCCACGAGGAATCGGTCTCCTGACTCGCGACACGGCTTCGTCCCTGAGGATGGGTTGCCCGGCCTTCCCGCTTTCGCAGTGACCGGCGCAGCCGTTACCTGTCGCTCACAGTTGCGGGGCAGTGGCGGATTTGCACCGCCTTCCCTTACATTCCTCGCTTGTCGGTGAGGGTTGCCTTTCCGGCAACCAGGTCGAGTATAACGCAGCCGCGGCCGCCTCCGCCAGCGGATCATGCCGGCCGGAAGGCCGGCTGCAGGCAAGATTGCCTGCCCCACGCGGCCTATGGGACGAGAGCTTTCCAGATGGGTTGGACCCAATCGTCTTTGGCCATGTCATAGACGATGAAATCGCTGTCGAACTGCCAGTAGGTCCAGGCCCATCCCAGAGACTCGGCCGTGCGCGCCAGGTGGGCCGTGTAACGGGCGCGCGACTCCATGTCTCCCTTGTCGTACGCGCCGAACTCGCCGAGCAGGATCGGCCGGTTCTCGGCCTTCGACCACTTTTGCGCGACGGCGAAATCCTCTACCACACGCTGCTTCTCGGCATCCGTGCCCCAGGTGACGCCGGAACGTTTGAAATTCTCCGGGCTCCAGGCGGCGCCCTGATGGGTGAACGGCATGGGCTCGTAGTAATGCACGGTCACGATGATGTGGCGGTCGTCGGCCGGCAACTCCAGGCTGCCGAGCGCGCCGATGGTGTTCCACACGGCTGGCCCGACCACCACGTTGCGCGTCGGATTGGTCTGGCGGACGACGGCCAACGAATCCTTCAAGAGAGCGTTCCAGAGCTGGGCAGTCAACTGTCCGTGCGGCTCGTTCAAGAGCTCGAACAGAACGTTGGCCGGCGCGTCCTGGTAGCGCGGCGCGATCTGCTCCCAGAAGGCCAGCAGTTTGGACCGGCAGCCGGCGGCGTCCTTGGCGCAGGGCAGGAAGTCGTGTTCGTCGAGGATGACCGTCAAATTGTTGGCCAGTGCGTTCTCGACCACCCAGTCCAGCGTCTTCAGCCAGGCGGGATCGAGCTTGTGGTCCGCGTTCATGTGCGCGAAGGCCTGCAGGTTCACCCGCACGGTCTGGAACCCGCCTTCAT
>PMEV01000266.1:0-6538 GCA_003154855.1 Bryobacterales bacterium | reverse complement strand
CCCAGTCCCGCCAAACCGAAAACGACGAGGGCCGGCCAGCGCAGGAATCTTCTCAAACCGCCGGTTTGATGGAACAAGGTTATGCCTCCTGGAACAGCGTTTCTCTCCAAACCAGTATGATCGCATGGACCGGAAGGCGGCGGCCTCTCAGCCCGGCCGGACTCCNNCCCCGTCGCGGCCTCGAGCTCGCGGATGGCCTGGGTGGCCTCGAAGCCATCCATCTCCGGCATCTGCACGTCCATGAGAATCGCGTCGTAGCCGCCCTCGCGGAACCGTTCCACGCACTCCCTGCCGTTCTCGGCCGTGGTGACGCGATGTCCCTGGCTCTCCAGCATCCGGATCGCGATCTTCCGGTTGATGAGGTTGTCCTCCGCCAGCAGAATCCTCAGGCTGGATGCGGGCTGGTCCTGGACGGCGGAATCCCCGGTCGAATCGGAAATCCGCGGAATCTCCCCGGCCTCAACCGGCGCGAATTGCGCGGTAAAGTGGAAGACGCTGCCCCGGCCAGGTTCGCTCTCCACCCAGATCCGCCCGCCCATCATGCGGACGAGCTGGGCGGAAATGGCCAACCCTAGCCCGGTGCCCCCGTACTTGCGGGTGGTCGAGCCATCGGCCTGCCGGAAGGGCTCGAAGATGAGCCGCTGCTTTTCCGGCGGAATGCCGATCCCGCTGTCGCTCACCGAAAACCGAACGCCTATCCCCTGCAGCCACTCGGTCATTGGCGCGACGCTCACCGCCACTTCGCCCTGTGCCGTGAACTTCACCGCATTCCCCAGCAGGTTGATGAGGATCTGCCGCAGGCGGACCGGATCTCCCTTCACCCATTCCGGAGAGCCGGGCTCCACGCGGACCCGCAGAGCCAGCTTCTTCTCCTCCGCTTTGGGCGCAATGGTCCGGGCCGCTTCCTCCAGAACCCCGCCGAGCGAGAACGGAACCTGCTCCAGATCCATGCGGCCGGCTTCCACCCGCGAGAGGTCCAGCACATCGTTGAGCAGGCTCAGCAGCGAACTCGCCGAGGCCAGGGCGTCGCCCAGGTATTCCCGCTGCTCCGCCGGAGAGTCCGCCGCCAGCGCCAGAGACACCATTCCGATGACGCCATTCATGGGCGTGCGGATCTCGTGGCTCATGTTNNAACTCGCTCTTGGCGCGGTTGGCGGCCTCCGCCTTCTCCTTGAGAATCTCGCCCTCCTGGAGCTTCTTTCCGATCACCAGAGTCTGCCGGCGAACGCGGCGCCGCAGCAGGAACACCCACAGCGAGGTCGCCAGGGAGGAAACCGCCATGACTCCTATGACTTGCGATCCCGTCCGCGTGGTCCACCAAGCCGCGTCCTGGAGGATCGTCAGGTCGGCCGGCGACCGCATGTATAGCCGAAAGGCCTCCGGCAGCGCCAACACGCGCCCCTCTTCGAGCTGTATGCCGCACACGCCCCGGACGCGCGCCGTCGCGCCGTTGCGGGGCCACTTCAGGTGTCCCAGCGCGTGATCCAGGTAGGCGTGGAACATGGTGCTTCCGGCCTGGAGAATGAGGATCTGCTCGGTGGAGGTCGTCATGTGGTCCACGATCAGCGCGTCGATCTCGACCAAATGCGAGTCGTATTGGCCGTCCAGGGCCTGAGCCGCCGTCACCCGGATCGGCTCGACGACTGCCCCCGAGTGCACGATCCGCACCTCCGCACGGTCCAACATGGGAGTGAGCTGGCCACTCGCGGCAAACCCCACGGCATCCACCAAATCCCCGGCCTCGGCCGGCTGGGCCCCACTCGACCGAACATGCACGGCGCCGCTGCCATCCTGGACGTAGAGCGAGCCGGTCATCTGCCGCAGCGTCACCACGCCTCGAATGTGGACCCGGTGCCCGGCCGATTCCGGAGCGTACTGCAGGAGCGCGTCGGCGCTCACCAGCGGCAGGGCGAAGGGGTCCTTCGCGCCCGGCTCGAGTACCGTCACCTGGTCGCGGCTCGGGACATACAACTGAATCCCGGAGAGTTGCCGCCGGGAATCGAAAATCGCGGCGCACACTCCGTGGACGCGAACCCGGCTGTCCACCAGACCCGCCAGCGCGCCGGAGCCCCCCACCACGTTGACCCTAAACCGGTGCGCGCCCTCGACGGTTTCGAGCACCCCGTGGTCTTCCTCCGGGGTGATCGACTGCACTACGCCCTCGGCTTCCACCCACCGGCTGTCATAGCGCCCCGATAGCAGACCGTCCATGCCGGGTGTTTCGGGGGGCGGCGGCGAGCCGGCCCCTAGCCTCGTGATACTCGAGGCCCTGACCACCGGCGCGAAGTCGCCCGCCTCGCTCACGCCCTCGATAAGGACTTCCTCGCCGAACTTCAGAGACGTGCGCGGCTGGCCGCGCAGATCGACGAAGATGCCGTCGCTAGAGTCCTGCACGAACAGCAGCCAATTGACCCGAGAGTGATAGGTGACCGTGGCCCGCAGGCGCAACGGATACCCCTCGGCGGCCTCCTGGGGGGAGAGAGCATGGACCTGGGCGGCGGTGGTGAGCAAGCGCAGCTTCCGCGGCTGCGGCGCCGCACCCGGCCGGACCAAGGCATCCTCGATGACCAGGGCGCCCGAGTCGATGGCCGGGAATCCGATCACTACGGCCTCGGGTCCCAGGTAGGCGGCCTCGCCCGGCGCCAGGCGAACGGGAACCTCTCCGGTCGCGTCGGTAAAGCGAAGTCCGCGCCCCTGTTCCGGCACCGCCACTTGCCCGCGCAGCAGCACGCGGTGGCGCCATGCTCCGCCGGAGGTCGCCCTCCGCAGCGCGGCCAAGCTCGTCGGCGGGAGACTCTCCGCCTTAGGGGCCGGCTTCTCTATCTCGACAAAGCTGCACACCTGCATCCAGAGGTTGGTGGCGACCCGCCGGCCGCCTAGCTCCGAGTCGGCCGTAAGCACGCCCCTGAGCCGGACTTCGGCGTCGACCAGACGGTGGTAAGCAAAGCCGTTGAAGTTGGCGATGTGCCCCCGCAACAGCAGGCCGCCGCCCGCGTCGATGTCCATGCTCAGGCGCGTGGCGCGGTCGATCGCCATCCAGCGCACCACGCCTCGCACTTCCGTCCACACGCCATCCAGGCGCCCGCTGGCCAGGTCCGCCGCGGTCGCTCGAACCGCCTGGGGCATCCCCCGAGTTCCCGAAACGGTCACTTGGGGCTGCACCAGCGTCGGCGCCTGCTCTCCGGGCCCCGCCAAGGCGCATACTTCCACCTCCTGGCCTGCCACCAGCCCCAGCGCGACGTCTCGAATGTCCACCCGCACACCGGCGGCGCCCTGCTGCACATAGAGGAATCCGTTGACCTCGTCGGAATAGGTGACCGTTCCGCGCACGCATAGCGGAGTGCCCGGAGGAAACCGGCTCCGGTCTCTCAGCGCCGCGACGGAAACCACTCGGGAAGGCGGCCCGCCCGCCCCGGCGGAGGCCAGCGCCACGGAGCACANNCTCAGTTCTTATCGGCGCTATCCCGCGATCCCTCGCCCCTTCCGCGGGGAACTTGGCCTACAGTCCGAGTCTGCCCTTGCCGATACATCCCTCGAAGCTAGTCGCATCGCGGAGTTCGGCATTGGGACTCCCCAAGCGTGAGCTTGGCCCGGACGCGCCGCATATGGCCGGCGCTCCGGCGCCACCCTCCCGCCATCCGACGTGTCCCTGCCGCCAGCGCCACTGCGGCCAGATCCCCCAACCGGGCGCTATTCATGTTCTCCATACTGCTAGTATTGGCCGTCTCGTTTCTGATCTCCTGGGTGGCGACTCCCCTGTGCCGCGACCTCTGCCTCCGGCATGGCTGGGTCGACCACCCCGACGGCAACCGCAAAACCCATCAGCGCGCCGCGCCGCGCACGGGCGGAGTGGCGATCATGCTCTCCTTTGCGGTGGCGCTCTCGCTGCTGATCGCCTCGCCGCTAACCGGCGGAGCCGTCGTGAAGCAAGGCTTTCCCCTGGTCTGGCGGCTGCTGCCGGCGCCCGCTCTGATCTTCGCCGCCGGTCTGCTCGACGATCTGTTCGGCCTGCGGCCCTGGCAGAAGCTGCTGGGTCAAGCCGCTGGAGCCGGCCTGGCCTGCTGGGCGGGCATCCGAATCCAGGCTCTGGGAGGCTATCCGCTCCCGAGTTGGTCCACGCTGCCGCTTACCGCCCTGTGGCTGGTGGCTTGCGTCAACGCCTTCAACCTCATCGACGGTCTGGACGGCCTGGCCGCCGGTCTGGGCCTGTTCGCCACGCTCACCACCTTTGCCGCGGCCCTGCTGCAACAGAACTTCGAACTGGCCATCGCCACCGTGCCGCTCTCCGGCGCCCTGCTGGGCTTCCTGCGCTATAACTTTAGCCCCGCCACCATATTCCTGGGCGATTGTGGAAGCCAGACGGTCGGCTTTCTGCTGGGCTGCTACGGGGTCCTCTGGAGCCAGAAAGCCACCACCCTGCTGGGCATGACCGCGCCCGTGATGGCGTTGTCGATCCCGCTGCTCGACACCGCGCTCAGCGTGGCCCGCCGCCTGCTCGGCGGCCGTCCGATCTTCCGCGCGGACCGCGGCCACATTCACCATCGGCTCCTGGATCGCGGGCTTACGCCGCGGCGCGCCACGCTGATCTTGTATGCGGGGGCCGGAGTCGGCGCCACGCTGGCGGTGCTTCTGAGCCTGCTCCACCACCAGTACAGCGGCATCGTCATCCTGCTGTTTTGCGGGCTGGCCTGGGCCGGCATTCAGCACCTCGGCTACGTCGAGTTCGAGGAGGCGCGCCGGATGCTCTTCGGCGGCCTGTTCCGCCACCTGCTCAGCGCGCGGGTTTCGATGCGGCAGTTCGAGGAGCGGCTGGCCAAGGCCGGCAGCCTCGAGGAAAGCTGGGACCTCATTCGCTCCGCCGGCGCCGAATTGGGCTTTACCAACTCCCTGCTCCGGCTGGACGGGAGCATCCGCGAATGCCAATCCGACCCGGCTGCCGCGAGCCAGTGCTGGGAACTCCGCATCCCCCTCGAAGGAGCCGATTACGCGCAGTTCCTGGTCCCCTTCCAGGCGCCCGTACAAGCCATGACGCTGACTTCCTTCGCGGAACTGGTCCGCCGCGATCTCAAGAGCCGGCCTCAGGCGGTGGCCGCCGGGCGGCTCGCGTTGCAGCATTCCGCCAGCAGCGACGCCTAGCCGCTTCCGGATGCGAGACTGCATGCTCACCGCTCCCACGCCCGTCTCCGCCCCCTCCCCGGCCGGACCCGCGGAAACGCCCCCGCCGCGCCCCTTTTCGCTGCGCGTGCCGGCCGGAAACGCCGCCAACAGCGTGGCCACCGCGCTGCTGCAGTTCGTTGGGCGCGGCGCGCTGGCCCTGGTCGCCCCGGCTTTCCTGGCCCCCGGCGACTACGGAGTCTACGCCTATTCCCTCTGGCTGATGAGCATTGCCATGCAAGCCGGACAATGCGGACTGACGCATTCCGCGCAGAGGTACATCCCGCTGCTCGAGGCCCAGGGCCAGGACGGAACGGTGGCGGCCTTTCTGGCCAAAACCGCGACGCTCGCCTCGGCCGTAGTCTTCGGTTTGCTGCTCGCGCTGTCGCATTGGTTGCAGCCCCGCAGCCCCTTGCCGGGGGCGGTTTCGGCGGCTGGTGTTCTGATCGTGGCCGCCACCACATACGGCAACATCCGCACGGCGGTCTGCCAGGGTTACGGTCGCTTCGGGCGCGTCACTCACATCGAGAGCCGGGCGCTGGCGGTAAGAATCGCGGGCGTGGCTCTCTTGCTCGCGCTCCGGCGCCATGCGGGCATCCTGCTGTTTCTGCTGGCCGATCTGGTCACCCAGGCGGTGCGCGCCCTGCTACTGGCCGCGCCGGCCGGCCGCTTCGGGGCGCCTTCTCGTCCGCTGCCTTGGTCGATCGTCCGGCCCCTGCTTTCCTACGCCGTCACCATCTGGAGCATCGGCCTCTTCGATATGCTAATCTGCCAGCGCGTCGAGGTTGGGTTTCTCAAGGGTATGTGCGGCTTCGCCGCCGCGGGCTATTTCGGACTGGCCGCTCAGCTCGTCTTCATGCTGGTGATGTTTCCCACGGCGGCGATTCAGGCGGTCTTCCCGACGCTGGCTTCCATGAGCGCGCACCATCCCCGCCAGTTCTCCCAGGCCAGCTCCGCGCTGCTCACCATCTCGGCGGCCACGGCCGCGCCCCTCTATTTCACCGGCTGCGCCGCCCTCCCGGCGTTCATCTCCGTCTATAAGCACGATTACGCCCAAGCCATTCCCCTCGTCCCCTACCTGTGCCTGGGCCGCGTTCTCCTGTTCGTGGTCAGCCCGTTGTCGATCAGCCTGTACGCCAGCGCCCATCAAAAGGTCCTGCTCTGGCTGGTGCTGCTCACCACGGCGCCGGGCCTGCTCATCGACTACCTCCTGATCCGGCGCTTCGGATTGATGGGCGCGGGCTACGCCGTCGCCCTGGTCCAGCCGGCGGTGGCCCTTCTGGGGATCGTTGTGGCGCGATCGATCCTCAAATTCTCCTGGCCCCTCGAGGCTTCCACGCTGTTCGCGGCGGCGGCGGCGATCGGTGCGGCGGCCTGCGCGGCG
>PMEV01000376.1 GCA_003154855.1 Bryobacterales bacterium | reverse complement strand
TAGCCCCGCCCCTCAGACCAGTTCCAGCTCGATCCGCTTCTGCGCCGCGTCCAGCCCCGTGATGCGGAAGCTGCGGATCTGCCCGGCGTGCACCGGCTCGCGGGAACTCTCGGCGTTCGCCGCTTTGCCCTGCTTCCACTTCGCGGCCAGCATCGCGGATAGCGACGACACGTCGGCTGCGGCCGGCCCGGCGCTCTCCTGCGTCTTCTTCGCTTCCTTGGGCAGCGTGCAGGCGACCAGCAGGCCCTCGCCCAGCTCCACGCTGGCTTCCTGCTTGCGCACATCCACCACGCGCCCGCTCACCGCGTCCCCCACCTTGTGCTCCGCGATGTACTCGTCCACCGAGGTCGGCTGAAGCTGCTTCATCCCCAGCCGGATGCGCCGTTTCTCCCGGTCGCACTCCAGCACCAGCGCCCGCACCGTCTGCCCGGTCTTCAGCATCTCCTGCGGGTGCTCGATGCGCTTCTCCGCCGTGATGTCCCCGACGTGAATCATCCCCTCGATGCCCTCGCCCAGTTCCACGAACGCCCCGAAGTTGGCCAGATTGGCCACGCGGCCTTCCACCACGCTCCCCACCGGGAACTTCTTCGCCGCCTCGTCCCAGGGATCCCCCAGCGCCTGCTTGAGTCCCAGGCCGATTCGCCGCTCCGTCCCGCTGACGTTCAAAATCACCGCTTCAACCAGTTCCCCGGGCTTGACCACATCCTTCGCCTTCACGGCTTTTCTCGACCACGTCAGATCGAACAGCCGGATCAGCCCTTCGACGCCGGGCTCCAGTTCCACGAACGCCCCGAAGTCGGCCACCCGCGTCACTTTGCCCCGCACGCGCTCGCCGATCTTGTATTTCTCTTCCGCCAGCGACCACGGATCCGGCAAGAGCTGCTTGAGGCCCAGCGAGATGCGCCGGCCTTCGCGGTCCACCTTGAGGATCTTCACCTCGACGGAATCGCCAACGCTCAGCACGTCCGCGGGCTTGGCCACTCGCCCCCAGGACATGTCGCTCACGTGCAACAGCCCGTCCACGCCGCCCAGGTCGACGAAGGCCCCGAAATCGGTCAGCGTCCGCACCGTGCCGCGGATTGCCGCGCCCTCCGCCAGTCCGGCATAGAGCTGGTCCCGCGCCTTGGCCTCTTCCTCTTCCAGAACCACCCTGCGGTCCACCACCACGTCTTCGTCGGCCACGTCCAGCTTGATAATCTTGCAGACGATCTCCTGCCCGACGATCTGCTCCAGCTCGGCGATCTCCCGCACCCCGCTCCGCGACGCCGGCAGGAACGCCCGCACGCCCACGTCCACGGCAAGGCCGCCCTTCACCACCTCGGTGACGATCCCGGCGATGGGCCGCTTCTCCGCGAACGCCCGCTCCAGCGCGCCCCAGTCCTTCGGCCGCTCGACCTTGATCTTCGAGAGCAGGTAATACCCCTCCGGCCCCCGCCCCTTGATCGAGACAATCAACTGATCGCCCGGCTTGATCTCCAGTTTGCCCGCGGCATCCTGAAACTCCGCGACGGGAATGGTGCCCTCGGTCTTGAAGCCGATATCGACGAAGACCGACTCCGGGCCGATGGCGATCACCGTTCCTTGGCGGCTCTCCTTGTGGCCTTCCGGCCTGTGGCGGCGCGATTCTTCAAACTCGGAGAGGATCTCTCCAAACGTCGAGTCGTCGGCAGACGCGCTCGGCGCTGATTCTATGGGTAGGGATTCGGGACTCATGGTGCGGCGAACATCCATTCTGGCACAACCCGCGCCTCTCTGGGAACGATCCCCGGCGCGAGCGGCTTCAATCGTCTTTCGGCAAGCCTCCCTCGGTGCTCAAGAAGGCCATTGTCTTGACGCCCGAGATATCGAACCGCTTGCGGCAGCGCAGGTTCTTGCAAGCCACCTTGTCGTCCAGCAGAACCATGTAGCTCTGCGCCTTCTGGAACCGCGCGCGGTCCCGCTCGTCGGCGCCCCTCGGCAACTGGTCCTTCCTCTTCCGCAGCAGCCAGCGCAAATCGTAGCTCGCCGCGCTCCGGCACGACGGGCAGTAGAGCTGCGTCGGCCTGGTGGTCTCCGATTCGTTGAAGAACGCGCGCTCGTCCATGGGCATGACCCTTCTATTGTACGCGCCCGTCAGGCGCTGAGCTGTATCGGGATTCCCGCGCCCCGCAATTGGGCTTCCACGTCCCGTTCGCTCAGCCGCGTGGCGTCGTATTCCACCACCAGGCCCGCCCCCTCCGGTTCGAGGCGCAGAAAACCGTAAACGCCATGCAGCGCGGCCAGGCGGTCCCGCAACGTCTCATCCAGCGGCCTCGCCAGGCCGTACCGCAATTGCACTCTGGTCATGCGCTTTTCAAAGTATACTGCGATCNNAAGGCTTCGGGCCACGAGTGCTGCCATCCGAGCAACTGCCGGATGCCCGCGCCGAACCAGCCGGCTGCCAAAGTCTGCCCTAACCTGGCTCTCGCGCCGGCCACCTATCACAAGGTCAGCGTCCCTCAGGTCGCTTCACCGGCGCTCCAGGTGACGGTAGCCCAGGCCCCCACGCCCGCGGATGTGCCGCTGGCCCGGGAGTCATCCGTCAAACTGGATCCATCGCCGCCCGGTCTGTACCTGTTGAACTCCGTCCTGTTGGTCTGATCCACCCTCCTCGCACCTTTGTCCCAGGTGTACCCGTGTCTCTCGTTCGAGGAGGGTCGTGTGAATCTGCGAATTCTTTCGTTATTTCTTGCCGTCGTGCCGCTTGCTCCCTGCCAGGAGATCCGGCTGCGGCTTGAAGATCTGGTTCGGGAAGCGCTGGCGCGCAATCCCGAAATCCTGGCGGCTCAGAAACGCTATGAAGCGCTGCGCCAGCGCCCGTCCCAGGCCAGCAGCCTGCCCGATCCCACCTTGTCGCTGAGCTACAACTCGAGCGGCAACCCGCTGCCCTTCCAGGGCCTGGGCAAGGAGCCGAACGCGAACGCCGGCGTCATGGTGTCGCAAGAGCTGCCGTTCCCGGGCAAGCGCAAGCTCCGCGGCGAGATCGCCTCCAGCGAAGCCGGCGCCGAGTTCGACCAATACCTCATGACCCGCCTCAGCGTCGTTTCGCGGCTCAAGCAGGCCTACTACCGGCTGGCCTACCTGCACGGCGCCGTCGAGACCCTGACGCGCGAGCACCACCTGATGCAGCAGTTCCTGCGCATCGGCGAGGCGCGCTACTCGGCGGGCAAAGCCGCGCAACAGGACATCTTCAAAGCCCAGACCCAGCTCTCCGTGATGGAGACGCGCCTCGAGCGCCTGCGCCAGGAGATTCCCAGTCGCCAGGCCGAAATCAACAGCTTACTAAGCCGCGCCGTGGATTCGCCGCTCGCCCGCCCCGTGGATCTAACTCCCGAGCCTCTCGGCGTAACACTCGACGATCTCATGGCCCAGGTCCGCGACAGCGCGCCCCTGTTGCGCCGCGAGCAGAAGCTGGTCGAGCGCACCGAGCTGGCTCTCAACCTGGCCCGCAAGGACTATTACCCCGATTACACAGTCTCCGGCGGTTACTACTACATGGGCAGCATGCCGCCCATGTACATGGCGCGCGTCGATTTCAAGTTACCGGCTTACTTCTGGCGCAAGCAGCGGCCCGCCGTGGCCGAGCAGGCCGCCACCGTCGCCGGCGCGCGCCAGGACTACCAGGCCGCCAACCAGGCCCTCAGCTTTCGTGTCAAAGACGAGTATCTCATGGCCGAGACCTCCTTTCGCCTGATGAACATGTACTCGACCACCGTGGTGCCCCAGGCCAGCCTGGCGATGCAGTCGTCGCTCGCTTCCTACGAAACCGGCGCGGTGGATTTCCTTTCCGTCCTGATGAACTTCACCTCCATGCTCGACTACGAGCTCAATTACCAGGACGAATCGCTGAGTTACTTCCTGGCCCTGGCGCGGCTGGAAGAGATGACCGGAGTGGATCTGCTCAAGTGAGGAACGTATGAGAATCCTGCGAAGCCTGGTCGTTGTCGTGGTGGTCGCGGCGGCGTTTCTCGCGGGCCGCTGGTATTCGTCCCGAGCGCCGCGCGCGCCCGAGCGCAAGGTCCTTTACTGGGTCGATCCCATGCACCCGGCGTACAAATCGGATAAGCCCGGCATCGCGCCCGATTGCGGCATGAAGCTGGTGCCGGTCTACGCCGGCGATGCGCCCCTGGCCGG
>PMEV01000169.1:10738-14687 GCA_003154855.1 Bryobacterales bacterium | reverse complement strand
CGTTGTCTCATGGAGTTGCGTACCTATGATAGCAGCCCGTCCCCACTATGGCGGTTGCCCGAGCCCGAGCGACGGCAAACACGTCACCTGCTGCGCGATCCACGGCGATCTGGCCCCGACCGCACCCCACAAGACGACGTGTGGCGAAGCAGATGTGCGTGCGTCGCAGGATCTTGATAGACGCTGCCTCGGGGACCGCTAATGATCTCCTTGTTTCTGAAGTCGCCGGCCAGGTCATGATCGAAGGTGGCGAGCGTGCGAGCGCCGGTGATGATCGCCAGGGCCAATACGTGCCTGTCGTTCGACTGGCAACGCGCCTCCCGGCGCAGGCTCTCCTCCTGTTTCCGAAGCTGGGCCGCGTCCGCGGATCTCAGTCTTCCGGCCCGCTCCAACGTCAGCAGCAGCCGTTGGACAACACCGACCCGCGCAAGTTCCTCCCTGAGTTTGCCAGCCGCGACCAGACGTGGATTCCCTCTTCCTCCAAGAAGCCAGTCTGTCACCGCACTCGGTTTCGCGAGGAACTCGCTGCAAGCGTTTGCGTCGACGATGAGGCACACGGTTAGACACCAAGCAGACTGCGCTCTTCGTCCAGAAAGAACTGGCGGTAGCCCGGTGGCGGATTGGTGATGCTCCCGTCCTTAGCCAACTCCAGGTTGTGGATCGTCGCTCCGTGCTTCTCGTGTCGCTCGAAGTAGAGGAGGGAGACGTCCTCGGGCCGGAGGTTCCCTCCACGTACTTCCATGCGAATCCGGTCGATCAAGTAGTCGCTGTGTGTCTCGATCACAAAGTCGCTTTTCCTGCCGGCCCGGCGCGCAAAAAAGGTGCCCAGTTCAGCCTGTGCACGGGGATGGAGGTGCACCTCAGGTTGCTGGAGCAAAAAAACCTCGTCAGTGGAGGCACGCTGAAGCGTGTCGACCAGGATCGGAAGGGCTTGGCTGACTCCGTAGCCAACATCCACCAGGTTGAAGGTCAATCCACCGATCTTGGCTCCAATTTGGAACGGATCGCTCTCCTTCTTCCCCTTCCGGATGACCTTGATCTCTTCGAAGAGCGCTGACTTAGAACCGAATTCCTCTAGGGCAGAGCTCACTCTCGCCCACTGCCCCTTCGTGCCCGAGTGCGACAGGGCGGCCAGGAGCATGGGCACATGTGAGCCCCCGGGCGTGGGCTCCGCGCTAACTGGATTATAGGTTCGTTCCGGGAACGTACGGATCGGGGCAAAGGCGTAGGTGCGCCGCCCAAATGCGGCACGGATTGACCCCACCGCTTTATCCAGAGCCTCCATATCAGACTCGGAAAAGACAGCCGTCATGTCTTTGAGCTGTGGGTACATGGGCATGAGCCCGAATGGGATGCTGACCAGCCGCATAGCAAAGAACTGGTCGACTTCAGAAATCTCCCGTCTCGCCCGGGAGCTCGCGAAGACAACCGAGATGGTATTCTGGCTTTCGTCGCGCGCCGCCTCCATCAGCAGGCTTCCCACGGTTAAACGCCACACCCGGAGAGAAGGCTGACCGTTTCGTGATACGAATTCCGCTCGAATCGAGGCTTCCTGCGATCCGTCGTCCACGCTAACAGTTATGGAGAACCACTTGGCACGCCCCGCACGGCCTCCGCGATAGGAGGCAATTTGATCGTACGCTCCGAGCAGGAACGGAGGTTCGTTGAAGGGGAACTCCTGAGCGAAGCCGCGGGTAAGCGAGGAAGCGATTTGACACAAAGCCAGGAAGGTAGTCTTGCCCGAGCTGTTCTCGCCCACCAGGAGCGTCACGGGGCGGATGATCGCATCCTGAGGCGTAAAGAAACAGCGGATTCCCTCAAACTGTAAGTGCGCAACCATTGCTAGTGTCCAGGATATCGCAAGGTGGAGCCCCGTTTTGAGCCGACAACGCAGAATCCGACGTCCAGGCGCGCCTCGGCGAGAACGGCGCGCAGGCATCCGCCCTCGAGCCGGCGTCGCCGGCCACGACCAGTTTGCCGTTCCGGCGCACACACAGCACGGTGGTGGACCGCATTCGTTGTCTCATGGAGTTGCGTATCTATTCTAGCAGCCTGCATGAAGACGCTAAACAGGCCTACACTGGAACCAGCGATGCCAACCAACGAGGGGTCTCCGCTTCCGGCGGTATTCATCTCACATGGTTCGCCGAGCGTGGCCTTGGAGGACGACGACTACACCGCGGCGCTCGGCGCGCTCGGCCGGCGGGTCCCCAATCCCCGGGCGATGGTGGTCGTCTCGGCGCACTGGCAGAACCGTTGGCCGATCCGCGTCACGGCGTGGAGGCAGGCGGCCATTCTTCACGACTTTGGAGGTTTTCCGGCGGAGCTTTATGCGCTCGACTATCCGGCTCCAGGCGATCCCGAGCTGGCGCGGGAAGTCGCCGGGCTCCTGGCGGGCGAAGGGCTGGATGCCGTCCTGGAACCGCGGCGCGGCCTGGACCACGGCGCCTGGGTGCCTCTGCGGCTGGCTTGGCCGGCGGCCGGCATCCCGGTTCTCCAGGTCTCGCTCCCCGTTCCCGCTACTCCCGAGCGGCTATTCCAACTGGGCCGCGCGCTACGGCCTCTGCGAACCAGGGAGATCCTGATTGTGGGGAGCGGCGGCGTAGTACACAATCTCGGGCTAGTCAGGTTCCAGGACGAGAGCGCTCCCGTTGACGACTGGGCCGCCGCTTTCGATCAATGGGTCGAGCAACGGCTGGCCGCGGGCGACACGGACTCGCTGCTGGGCTATCGAAGCCTCGCGCCACGCCCGGATTTGGCCGTTCCTACGACCGAGCACTTCGACCCGCTGTTTTGCGCCGCCGGCGCAGCCTTCGACGGCGAGCGCGCGACCGGGATCTACGAAGGATTCCGCTACGGGAACCTCTCGATGCGGAGCTTCCTGTTCTCGGCCCGCTGAGGAAGCCTGCCGCGGGCAGATTCCCAGCCCGGCCTATGCGTAGGTGTAGGAGAGGCTCTGGGGGTCCATGTCGATGCTTCCGCGCCGCTTGGACTTATGGATGTTCGGAAACGAGCGAACCACCTCCTCCATCTTCCCTTTCAGCCCATCCCCGAGGGCCAGGACCACCGTCCGAATGAGACGGTCGCTTTGGTCCCCGATCCGGTCTTCGTTGTTTTCCCACTTGGACAGGTTGGTCTTGTGAATATCGAGCAGCCCCGCGAACTCCGCCTGCGTCATGTTCAGGTACTTCCTGAGGAACTTCACGTCCTCTCCCTGGAGCCGGAATGGCTGCTTCACAACCGCCAAGGCCAGTGCTCGCATCAGTTCGTTAAGGCGCGGGATGGCGACCTCCTCGTTTCCGCATTTGGCACAATGAACAGTTTCCACCCCCTGCAGCACGACACGCCGAAGACCACACTCGGCGAACTTGTAGTTCCCTCGCACCACTCTGGCCAGCGCTCCGCAGACCGTGCACTCAGCCTTCTTCATCGCGTTCCCTTCCCCCTAGGTTCCATCGAAAACACCGTGATCAAGAATGCCTTCTCGAGGCTCTTGAAACAAAGCACAATGGCGATCCATGTTCCGTCTGGCACGCGCCCCTCAACCCGGTACTTCCATTCGCCTGTCTTGATGTCCCGCTCCGGCGGATCGTAAATGCGGCCCCGCCGAAGGACGGCCCACGCGTCCCCGATCGAAAGGCGCTCGTTCGCCAGTTCCTCCCGGAAGTGCGTGCCGTATACGACGGCTCCGTCTTCCAGACAACGATGCAGAAGGTCCACCGCTTCCCGGGCTGTTCGAAAGGGGACCGCCACCTATTGGTAAATTACCAACAATGGAAGACCCTGTCAATGAGAGATTCGCCCCAGGCGCGGCCACGGTCCGGGTCCCGCTGCTATTGGTATTATACCAACACCCGGCTGGCCGTGGGCGACACGGACTCGCTGCTCGCCTATCGAAGCCGCGCGCCACGCCCGGATCTGGCGGTGCCTACGACCGAGCACTTCGACC
>PMEV01000169.1:0-10714 GCA_003154855.1 Bryobacterales bacterium | reverse complement strand
GGCAGCGGCGATTGAGGAGATGGTCCGCCGGATCGCGGAGCGTTTCGCGCCGGAGAGGATCATTCTGTTCGGTTCCCACGCCCGCGGCGAAGCCGCCGAGGATAGCGACATGGACCTGCTGGACCTGTTCCGCGAGGTGGAAGAGCCCCACCAGCGCGCTGCCGAGATGTACTCCGCCCTGATCGGTTGCCGCCTGCCCAAGGACATTGTGGTGTCTACCACGGCGCGATTCGAACGATACCGAAACGTCGTCAACACGGTGTACTGGCCAGCCGCGCGCGCGGGCAAGATCCTCTATGAACGCGCCGCGTGAGGTGGTGGAGGTAGTGCGGCAGTGGGTGCGCAAGGCGGAGCACGACCTGGAAGAACTGGCGGCGCTGCTGCCTCCCGGGCGGGCGCTCTCCGTGCCGCTCAGCGAACTGGTAGGGATGGCTCCTTACGCGGTCGACGTGCGCTATGCGAACGATTGGCGTGAACCGCGAATGGAGGATGCGCGCCGGTCGCTGGACCTAGCGGAACGAGTCCGGGGGGAAGTGCGCCCCTCGCTGCCAGCCGGAGCCCTGGAGTAGCCAGTCGTTCCGGCGCCCGGTTTGAACCGCGCGCATCGCGCCGCTGGCGGAAATCTGGTAGGCTGGCAGGAAGCAAGGAGACGCAAACATGCCCATTCCACCGAAGAAGGCGGCCGCGCGGCCCGCGAAGCGCACCAAAGCCGAGGTCGAGAAGGAGTTCACGCAGGTCCGGGCGGAGGTCGAGGAGGCGCGGCAGGATTCGAGCGCGAAGCTGGACGAACTGACCAGGCTGGGCGAGGCGGAGGTCCGCCAGTCGGTGGAAGGGGTGACGGTGGAGAGCGTGGCGCAACGATTCTCCGGGCTGAACCGCGAGGTCTCGAAGGCGCTGGACGGCCTCTCCGAACAACTGACCGGGGAGGTGAGCCGGCTGGTCGAGGTGCGGGAGGCGGTCGAGTTGGAGAAGCGCGACCTGGCACGGCTTCACCAGATGGACGTGGCGGCCACCGCGCTGGACCAACTGGTGCAGGATTACGCGCGGCGGAAGCAGGAGCTGGAGGAGGAGATTTCGGCCCAGCGGAACGCCTGGGAAGAAGAGACGCGCACAACCGACCGGGAGCGCAAGGAACTGGAGGAGGGCCTGAAGAAGCAGCGCCAGCGCGAGATCGAGGACTACGAGTACAAGAAGGCGCTGGAGCGCAAGAAGGCCCAGGACAAGTACGAAGAGGAGCTGCGGCTCCTGGAGAAGAAGAACCAGGAGAAGCAAGAGGCGCTGGAGAAAAGCTGGCAGCAGCGGGAAGCGGCGCTTCGCGAGCGCGAAGAGGAACTGGCGAGGCTGCGCCAAGAGGTCGAGCAGTTCCCCAAGCGGCTGGAGAAGGAAGTGCAACGGGTGGCGGCGGAAGCCACCAAACAGACCGAAGCGCGCTTCGAGCAGCAGACGCTGCTGCTGCGCAAAGACGCCGAGTCGGAGAAGCGGCTGGCGGAGCTGCGCATCAAGACGCTGGAGGAGACGCTGGCTCAGCAGACGGCGCAGACTGTCGCGTTGCAGAAGCAGCTCGACGAAGCCAAGCAGCAAGTGCAGGACATCGCCATCAAGGCCATCGAAGGCGCTTCAGGCTCGAAGACCCTGGCCCACATCAACCAGATCGCGATGGAGCAGGCCAAGCATCGCTCGCCTCAGAGCTGAGCGGCGGGCTGCGGCCGTCACGCGGCCGGGTAGACCACGTAGGCCCGAACCGGAAAGCTGGCGCCGCCGACCCAGGCGATGGGAACGGCGTGGAGAAACCCGCCTTCCGGGGCCAGTCGATCGAGATTGGTCAGGTGCTCGCAGACCGGGATGCCCGCCCCCAGCAGGAGCGTGTGCGCGGGCCGCGAGAGGTCTGCAGTGTCGTCGATATTCAGCGAGTCGATGCCCACGAGGCGAGCGCCGGAATTCACGAGCAAACCGCAGGCCGCAGCGGTGAGAAACGGATGCGGGTCGAAGTAGCGATCGGCGCCCCAGTGCCGGCTCCAACCGGTGTTGACGAGGACGGCTTTTCCGGCGATCCCCACACCATGGAAGGCTCCCGCGCCGACGCCCCGGTGGGGACAAGCGCGCGCGTCGATCCTGACTACAGGGACGTGGGCCACGCTCTCGAGCGGGAGTTGGGCCAGATCGGCCCCCTGGCGGTAACGGTGCCGGGGGGAGTCCACGTAGGTGCCGGTGTTGCCGCATAGATGGAGCGAGGCGCTCAGGAATTCCGCCTGGTCCCGGTAATGCTCCCGCGAAGCGTCGTAGTCCAGCAGGACTTCGGCCTTCGGCTCGGGGAGGCCGGGATAGGTCCGCATGCCCGGCTGGATGGGATGGCTGACCTCGATGTAACGATGCATCGGGCCTATCCGGCGGCGGCTTCCAGGACCGTGCCGAAACGGCGCTGGCGGGAGTGGAAGGCGTCGAGGGCGGCCTCGAGGTCGGCGGCTTCGAAATCGGGCCACATGCGCGGGGAGAAGTAGAGCTCGGCGTAGGCGCTTTCCCAGAGCAGGAAGTCGCTGAGCCGCTGTTCGCCTCCGGTGCGGATCAGCAGATCGACATCCGGGCAGGCGGGCGAATGGATGGCGCTGGCCAGTTGGCGGGAGAACTCCTCACGGGTGGCCTCGCGAGCCGGCTTGAGGCGGGCCGCGGCGCGCAGGATGGCGTCCCGAGCGGAGTAATCGACGGCGATGCGCACGACGAGCGCCCGGCCATGGGCGGTCGCCCGTTCGGCCGCTTCGATCTCGTGGCGCAGGGCGGGGGCCAGGCGGTCGCGGCGGCCGATCACCGCGATTCGGATGCCACGGGCGGCGCACTCGGCGGTCTCTTTGCGCAGATAGTCGTGAAACAGGCGCATCAGGGCGGAGACTTCCGGCGCGGGACGCTGCCAGTTGTCGCTCGAAAAAGCGTAGAGAGTCAGCGTGCCCACACCCAGCTTGAGGGCGGCCTCGACGGCGCGGCGGACGGACGCGGCGCCCCGGCGGTGGCCAGCCACCCGCGCCAGGCCGCGCGCGGTGGCCCAGCGGCCGTTGCCATCCATAATGATGGCCACGTGGAGAGGGGCTGGGGCGGGCTCCCTCCGGGCCAGGCTAAGATTGCGTAAATCACTTTTTTGCATAAAGTTCCAGCGCCAAAAAAAAGCGCCCTCAGTGCTCCCGCATAGCGCGGATCAACGCTTCCATGTGGTCCAGATAGCGTTCCAGGGCGGAGCGTCCTTGCGCGCTCAGACGGTATTCGGTCTTGGGCAGCCGGCCGTCAAAGTATTTAGTGCAGGCGATGTAGCCGGCCTCTTCCAATTTCCGGGCGTGAACGCTCAGATTCCCGTCGGTCGTTCCGAGCAGCTTCTTCAGGTCGTTAAAGGTGAGCGTCTGGTTCACCGCCAGGGCGCTGACGATGCCCAGCCGCATACGCTCGTGGATCAGCCGGTCGAGCGCCGGCGCTCCGGCGTCCGCCCCGTGGCCGCCAACCTCGCGAAGCGGGCCGGCCGCAGCGGACGCGTTGGCGGAGGCGGAGCGTGAAAGTGCGCTTTGTTTAGCCACCGTATTTCCTCGCAATCACAATGCCGAAAAGGACGTGCAGGCCGCCAAAGCCCGCCACCATCAGCCCGGCCCCCCAGGAGACGGGCAGAAACAGGGCCGCGGCGCCTTGCGCCATGAAACACAGTCCCATGACCGGGACAATCCGGACGGAGAAGGCCCCGCCGGTCACGATTCCCGTACCGTAAAGCAGCATCCAGACGCCGGGGAGCGCGCTGGCCAGCCCGGCGCGGTAGAGCACCGCCGTCAGCAGCGCGCCGACCACCATGGGAGGTGAGAAGCTGAGCGCGAAGCGCTTGCCCGGCATCGAGAAGAGCGGCATTTTGGAGGCGCGCGCCTTGCGCAGGGTGCCGCCGCCGGCGATGGCTAGCGCCAGCAGGGCCTCGGCCAGCCAAATGGTGAGCCATCCGCTGGGGCTGGAGACTTGGCGCGCCAGGAAGGCCGCCCCAATGGCGGTGGCCCCGACCATGACCAGCCCCCAGCCGGACACCGCCGTAAAAGCCGTCGCCCGCTCCATGGTTTCGCGGATGAACCGCAGGTTGTCCATGGCATGGGTATGCAGGGCGGCAGGCTCCGGGGGGACAGGGCGGATGGGCTGGACGGAAGACACAGAGCCAGTATAGAGCGGTGGCGCGTTTCTGTCAAGTACTTTTCAGCGCAAAGTGAAGACCGCCGACAGGCGCGCGGGGCACGCAAGTTTTCGGGGCCCGGGTGGATGGGTCGGACACCGAATCCGCCGATAGAAGGAGGGGCGCGACAGGCGATGATAGGCTTCGAGGCAGCCGCGGAGTGGGCACAGCAGATCGGGAAGCTGCTGGATCGCCTGGAGGAAAGCGGGGAGCTGGGGCAAGGCACGGGACTTGGCGAACCGTTGGCCTACGAAATCGAAATGACCGGCCAGGATGGCCGCCGCGTGCGCATCGAAGTCGACCGCGACCGGGTCCCGCCCGGCGACGTGCAGGTGAGGTTGAACCGGGGCCTGAGCGAACGCGGACGGGCGGAGCAGTCCGTGCGGGAGTCCGAGTGGCGGCTGCGAGAGCTGCTGAGGACGGCGCCACTGCTGGCGGTCGTGCTGGATGGGGATGGCAACATCACCTTCGGCAACGACTACCTGATGCGGCTGACCGGCTGGACGGCCGCGGAGGCCCTGGGCAAGAACTGGACGGCGAACTTCGTTCCGGCCGGCGAGCGGGAGCGGATGAACGAGGTCTTGAGCGCGGCCGGAGCCGGCGCTCCGGCGCAATATGAAATCGCCATCCTGGGGCGCGACGGGGCCGGGCACCCGGTGGAGTGGGATAGCATCCCGGTGCGGGACGTGGCGGGCGCGATTGCCGCTACGGCCAGCCTGGGCCGCGACATCACCGAGCGCCGCGCGCTGGAGGCCAAGTACCGGCAGGCGCAGAAGCTGGAGAGTATCGGCCAACTGGCGGGCGGGGTGGCCCACGACTTCAACAACCTGCTCACGGTGATCAACGGCTACGGCGAACTGCTGCTGGCGACACTCGGGGAGCAGGAGCCGGCGCGGGTGGGCGTGCTTGCGATTTGCGCCGCGGGCGCACGCGCCGCATCGCTCACCAGGCAACTGCTGTCCTTCAGCCGGCGGCAGTTACTGCAACCGGCGGTGCTGGACCTGAATGCGGTGCTGCTCGAGGCGCAGCAGATGTTGCAGCGCATGATCGGGGAGGAGATCGAACTCATCGCCCGGCTGGAGCCGGCGCTCGGCCCGGTGCGCGCCGACTCGGGGCAGATGCACCAGTTGCTCATGAACCTGGCGGTGAACGCCCGGGACGCCATGCCGCAAGGGGGCAGGCTGATTCTCGAATCCGCCAATGAGGAACTGGCCGGCGCGAGCGGCGGCGTTCCCGCCGGGACCTATTCGCGAGTCTCGGTTACGGACACGGGCTGCGGGATGAGCGACGAAGTGAAGGCCCATCTGTTCGAACCCTTCTTTACCACCAAGGAAGCGGGACGAGGCACCGGGCTGGGTCTGTCGACGGTCTATGGGATCGTCTGTCAGAACGGAGGGCACGTGCGGGTGGAAAGCGCGCCGGGCGCGGGCACGGCCTTTCACGTCTTCCTGCCGCAGCTTCGAGGGCTGGCCGCGGAGGCGGCCACCGCACCGGCCGAGCAGACCGCGGAGCGCGGAACCGAAACCATCCTGCTGGCGGAGGACGACCCGCAGGTGCGAGAGCTGGTGGCGGATTTCCTGAAGCGTTACGGATACAGCGTGCTGGAGGCGGCCGGCGGCGAAGAGGCGCAAGGCGTCAGCGGGGCCTGCCAGGGCGAGATTCCGCTGCTGGTGACCGACGTCGCGATGCCGGGGATGAGCGGAATCGAACTGGCCGAACGGCTGAAGATTCAGCGGCCCGGAATCCGGGTGCTGTACATCACCGGCTACGCGGAGCGGGAAGCCGACGGGCCAGGCGGAATGCCACCCGGCGCGCAGTGCCTGCGAAAGCCGTTCGGCGCGACGGTCCTGGCCGGGAGGGTGCGCGAGATCCTGGATGAAGGGAGCGGGCGGGGCTCGGTGCTGGTGGTGAACGGCGAAGACCTGTTGCGGGCCCTGCTGGGCCAGATTCTGAGCGGGGTGGGCTATGAGGTCATCGAGGCCCGCGACGGCAAGGAGGCGATCGCCTGGCTGCGGCGTCGCGGGGCGGATGTCGTGATCCTGGACCTGGCGATGCCGGGACCGGACAGGATGGAGACGCTGGCCACGATTCGGAGGCAGTTCGCCGAGGTGCAGGTGGTGGCGATCGCAGCACTGGGAGGCGACCGCGCGCGAATGGCCGCGCTGCTGGGCGTGCGGGAAACGCTGGAGAAACCGGTGGCGCCTCGGGATCTGGTGCAGGCGGTCCGGAAGGCGCTGGGCGGCGGAAGAGGCTAGCGGCCTGCGGCACTCAGATTGACGATTGTGCGCATGGATAGTGGGGGGGCTTTGCGCTTTACAGGCTGCGGTGCCGCCGGCCGGAAGGCCGGCTGCAGGCAAGATTGCCTGCCCCACGTGGATTGGCCCGGCCGCACCGTACTAGATCGTGAATCCGCGCAGTACGGCCGCTCCGCGGCGGGATTCGGCGGCCTCCGGGCAGTGCGTAAGACAAACCTTGACCAGCAAGCGGGAACCCGCACAGGTGAACGGGACGATGGTCCAGGGTTCGCTTCCGCCGCCGCGGGTGGTGAAATTGCGGCCGAACACCACGGTGGGAATGCTCATGCCCATAGGTCCCAGGTGTTCTTCCAGGGTGTTCTTGACGTTGCCGATGATCATGTTGGCGATCTCGGCCACGGCATCCAGGACCTCTCCGTCCACGCCTTCGCCGCCCGGCGCCTCTTCGACGCCCAGCAGATGCGCGAAAAGCACGCGCGCCATACCGGTATCGCATTGAAGGATGCCCGTACCCACCCACTGCCCGGCCAGCCCGACCAGCGCGACGACACCTTCGGTGGGATCGGAGTTGGGGGGGGTGCGGTAGGCCGGCCCAGGCGTGACCGGCAGATTCAGCATCACCTCGAAGACCTCGGAGGTGGCGGCCAGAATGGAGTTGACAAGGGTGGCTTGGTCTATGGGTTGCACAAAGTTCCCCTTCCGGCATTCATAGGAAGGCCGCCAGCGTGTGCCGGATCTGATCGGCGGTGAACGGCTTGCGGATGTAACCCGCGGCCCCGAGTTCGGCGGCGGCCATCACTTTGGCCTGGCCACCCTCGGTGGTCACCATAATGACGGGCAGACTCTTCCACCGGCTGTCCTCCTTGAGCTTGCGCAGGAACTGCAGCCCGTCCATGTTGGGCATGTTGATGTCCGCCAGGATCAGGCTGACCTTCTGCGTTTCCACCACCTGGAGGGCTTCCAGGCCGTCGGCCGCCTCATAGACTTCTCCCAGCGGGACGTCGGCCTGCCTCAGCACCCGTTGGAGGATCTTTCGGATGGCGGCAGAATCATCGACGATAAGAAGGTCGATCATCGTCAAGGAACATATCGGGTGAGGAGGCGAAAGAGTTTAGGGCGCAGGGCAAACGGAAAGCGGGCTACACCACGTAGCGCTCCCCGGCGGTTCCCTTGAGACTCACCACGCCCTCGCTTTCGAGCTGGCGGATGAGGGCGATGATCTGCTGTTGTGCGGCCTCGACGTCCTTGATCTTGGTGGGGCCCAGCGCGTCCATGTCTTCGCGCAGGATTTCAGCGCCGCGCTGGGACATGCATTCCGTGAAGTGCTTCTTCAGATCTTCGCTGGTGCCCTTGAGAGCCACGGTCAGCAGCTTGCGATCGACCCGGCTGAGCACTTCCTTGATGCCGCTCTGATCGATCAGCACCATGTCCTCGAAGACGAACATGAGCTGGCGCACGGTTTCCACCAGCGACGAATCCCGCTGCTCGATGGCGATCAGGATCTCCTTGCTGAGCGCGGAGTCCATACGATTGAACATCTCCGAGACCGCCCGCACGCCGCCGTAAGACTCCCGGCTGACCTCGCCCAGGGCATTCAGCTTTTGCCCGATGATGTTGGCGACTTTGGAGATGATCTCGGGTGAGATGCGGTCCAGGCGGGCCATGCGGAAGGCGACGTCGGCGCGCATCTCGAGGGGCAGCGAGATCAGCAGGGCGGCGGCCTGGGAAGGATTGAGGTGCGAGAGGATGAGCGCCACCATTTGCGGGTGCTCGCTGTGGATGAAGCGGGCGAGCTGCTGCGGGTCGGCCTTCTGCAAGGCATCGAAACTGGCGAATTCGCTGCCCAGCGCCTTGACCAGGTGGTCGAGCATGCGGGTGGCCGTTTCCGGTCCAAAGGCGCCCACCAGGAGCTTGCGGGCGTATTCCATTCCGCCCTTGAGCACGTACTCGTGGGCCACTGTCATGTCGTAGAACTCTTGCAGCACGATGTCGGCCTGTTCCGCGCTGATGGAGCTCACGCGGGCCACTTCGCGGCTGACTTTCTGCACCTCCTCTTCCTCGAGCTGCTTGAGGATCTCGGCGGCGACCTGGTCTCCCAGAGAGACCAGAAGAATGGCCGCTTTCTGACCACCGGTGAGAGGTTCGGGGCCGGTTTGGGCGTTGAGGATCATGGTTCGGGCGGGAGGGCGGGGCGCCGGGCGGGGGTGGGCCGGCGGACGCGCACTGCTCCCTGAGCAGTACCATCGGGTTGCGCGGGCAGGTCGAGAATCGGGGGAACCACCTAGTGTGGCCCAAGGGCCGCTGTAAGCCCGGCTAAGATAGATCCCCTCCTTTCCCGGCAACAGTCCGCAGAACCGCCTACACCAGTCACGGACTGCCGTGGCGGCGACGATAAGAAGACTGCCGGGCCGGTCGAGGAAAGAGGACGCCCCCCTCGGATCTCGCGGCATCCGGCCGAGGGTCTTGTCGGGAACGGTTATGTCGAAGAGCGGTCCAGCCACGGAGGAACTGCGCCGCCAGGTGGAGGACCTGGCCATGACGATGGCGATGCAGGCGGCGCCGGCGGCCCTGGAGGCGGGCTGGAAGGAAATGGCGCGGTTGCAGGTGACGCTGGAGAACCCGCCCGCAAACTCCAGCCTTGGGAGGACGGGCGGGCAATCCGCCGAGCATCTGGCCTGGGTGGACGGCGTCTTCGAGCACGACCATGGTTAAGATCGTGGAATGCAAACCCGAGGGTGTCGCCCAGATTCGTCCGCCGACTTCCCGGGAGTTCGAGCGGGCCCGCCGCCTGGCGTACGAGAAGTTCGGCCTGGACCTGCGGGACGGAAACGAGCCGCTAGTGGCGGCGCGGCTGGGAAAGAAGCTGGGGCAGCTAGGCTTGCGGACCTACCGGGAATACCTGGACCAGGTGCAGGCGGACGCGAGCGGCGACCTGCTCACCGGGATGATCGATGCGCTGACCACCAACCACACCATGTTCCTGCGCGAGCCGGCGCACTTTGTCTTTCTGCGGCAGGTGGTGCGCGCCGAACTCCGCAAGAGAAGCCCGCTGGAGATCTGGAGCGCGGCCTGCTCCACCGGCGAGGAGCCCTACTCGATCGCCATCTGCCTGCTGGAGGAACTGGGCGCCGAGGCGGCGTCCCGGATTCGTATTGTGGCCTCCGACGTTTCCTCGCGCGTGCTGGAGACGGCGAAGCACGGGGTGTACGCCGCCGAGCGGTTCGAGGGCTTCCCCGCGGCTTGGATGTCCAGGTACTTCCTGCGCGGGGAGAAGCAACGCCTGGGCTGGTACCGGGTCAAGGCGGCGCTGCGACGGCTGGTGGATTTCCGGCCAATCAACCTGATGGAGCCATTGGGGAACATGCCGCGTTTCCCGATCATCTTCTGCCGCAACGTCATGCTCTACTTCGACAAGGCCACGCAGCGGGAGTTGGTGGGCCGGCTGGCGGGCTGCCTGGAACCGGGTGGTTACCTGGTGGTGGGCCACTCGGAGGGGCTGGTGGGCGAAGGTTGGCCGCTGGAGTACGTCCAGCCGGCGGTGTACAGGAAGCCGCTGGATGGCAAGGCCGCGGGCGGGCGGACGAAGGGCGGGTCATGCGCCCGGTAATTGTGGGAATCGCCGATTGCCGGATCAGCACCGACCCAGGCAGCGTGCTGGTGACCTATGCCCTGGGGTCCTGCATCGCAGTGGCGATTTACGATGCGGTCGCGGGGGTGGCGGGCATGCTGCATTTCATGCTGCCGGAGTCCAGCATCGACCCGGATCGGGCGCGGGAGCGTCCCTACATGTTTGCCGACACGGGCATCCCGAGGCTGTTCCGGGCCGCCTACCAGCGGGGCGCGGAGAAGGAACGGATCATGGTGCGGGTGGCGGGCGGCGCCCAGGTGATCGACGACCACGGCGTGTTCGACATCGGCCGCCAGAACTACCTGGCGCTGCGCGAAACCCTGCGGAAAGCGGGCATCATGATTCACGGCGAGCAGGTGGGCGGGACGATCTCGCGGACTTTGAAACTGGAGGTCTCGACGGGGAGGATGTGGCTGCGAGGAGGCGGCGTCGAGGAGCGGGAATTCGGCGTTTCCTCGCAGTGGCCGGAAGGATGAGCCAATGGGTGCTGCTCGTTTCCGGATTCGAGATGGAGGGGTGTCTGGAAGCCGGGCACGGCACTGACGAACAAATTCCGCTAAGGCGGTGAGCCGCAACGGCCCCGCATCCCTGCGCCACGCGGAGATCGCGCAAGTCCCGGACGCCGGGCCGAAGCCCGGCGGCACGGTCGAA
>PMEV01000289.1 GCA_003154855.1 Bryobacterales bacterium | reverse complement strand
GTCGCCGCGCCCGGCTACCGCGACTACTGCATCTACAACTGGCTCGACGAAACCCTCTGAGCGGCGGTCTCTAATAATACAGCGGCTGGGAGGCGTCCAGTTGGTAACAGTATCGTCCCCCTGGGTGCTTCTGAAAACGCCCCATAGGCTCACCTTCACGGGAGTCCCACTCCGCGAGGGTGAGACCCTCCCCGGAGAAGGTGGCGCACAATTCATAGGCTCTGCCGCCCTTCGGATGGTACTCGTAGGACACTCCCGTCACTGGGTCCTTCAGGCTTTCGCCCCACCTCTCCGGCTTTAGCTCTTCCAAACGCTCTGGGAGCTGGAAGGCGTGATTCTCGTGAATGTCGTTCGCAATGCCATAGAGGTCCCGTGCCCGGCGTTGGTCGGCGGTGATCCCCCTCTGGCGCTGCGGCGACCCGAGCCGCAGGAATCCCAAGACCAGCACAACGAGGATCACTAGCAACGTGCCGCTGGCGGCCAGAATGTCTCTACGCCTCGACATGCCCGCCCCCTTCCTTCAGCGTGCTCATGTAATACCAGAAGATGCTCCCGCCAATCGCGATTACCGTCAGCACCTTCAAGACGAAGCGCATGGTCAGTTCCCCGTTGAGGAAGCCGGTCAAGAAAGTGACCAGATCCCCGACAAGAATGCCTATCGTAATCAGCAGCGCCGTGTAGGTGAGCCACTTGCGCACTCCCGATTCCGTCTTCTGCGGCTCCTGTTCAAGGCCTCGCAGGATGGCTCGCGTCACCAGCACGTAAATGGGAAACGCCACGATGATGCATGCTAGGTGCGAGGAGATCACCCAGCGCGAGCCGATGTAGCCTTCCCTCGCCAGAGGGTCCGGGAACCAACGGTCGTAGTAGATGAACAGCAGAGCTCCCAGCGCCGTGGCCCAAGTGGCCAGAGTGGAAAAAGCCAACAGGTAGAGGAATGCATCCCGTGCCGATTCGCCGGTTCTGGCGTTGCGGACCGGCGCCGCCACCCCAGTCAGTCTTTCGTAGTACCGGCCGAACGCGGCGGAAATCTCTTTGGCCGCCCAGCCCCGGTCGCGCAGCAAGCCCGCTAGGCTCCCATCCGACGCCCCTTTGCTCTTGGCAGCCTCGATAAATGCATCCAGCTTCTCAGAGGGTGTTTCCATTTTGGCCTCCCGGCTTCCGGATCAGTATACACCGCGCCGGAATGATGAGTTAAGTTTTCTCCGCTTTCCGCCGATAACACAAAGGGCGGCGCCTCGCGCCACCAGGGTCAACTCGCGTGAACCGTGACGTGTTAGCGGATCAAGCACTCGACACCCGGGATGAGAAACTCCTGGAGCCCAGCCCGTCGCGGCCGTGGGAGCTCTTCGTCCAGGGGGCGCTCGAGGAAGCCGTACAGCCCGCCACCATTCTGGTTCTGGAACGAGAGGATATCAACCTCCGCCTGTTGCGGGCCACCCTGCAATCCGAGGGCTGCCGCATCCTGGAGGCGGCGGGGGCCTCGGAAGCTTTCGACCTGCTGGGCCGCGAGCAAGTGGACCTGATCATCCTGGATTTGATGTTGCCCGAGATCGGCGGCCTGGACTTCTGCCGCCAGATCAAGCGCGAGCACCGCACCCGCCTCATCCCCGTGCTGATCCTCACCAGCGTTCAGGGCGCCGACAACGAGATCGCCGGCATCGCCTCGGGGGCCGACGAATTCCTGGTGCGGCCCGTGCATCCGGCCATCGTGCGCGCGCGCATCCGCTCGATGCTGCGCCACAAGGCCGCCATCGATTCGCTCGAGGAGGCCGAATCGATCCTGTTTGCGCTCGCCCAGGCCATCGAGCAGCGCGACAAGTGTACCGGCGGCCATTGCGAGCGATTGTCGGTCACCAGCATGCTCCTCGGCTCGTCGCTGGGCCTGACGCGCCCGCAACTGCTGGCCCTCCATCGCGGTGGTTTCCTGCACGACATCGGCAAAATCGCCATCCCCGATTCCATCCTCTTCAAACCCGGCCCGCTCTCCGACGATGAGTGGGCGGTGATGCGCACCCACACCACCAGAGGCGAAGAAATCTGCCGCCACATCCGCACGCTAGCCCCGGTGCTGCCCATCATCCGCAGCCACCACGAGCGCTGGGACGGCNNTGCTGGCCCGCATCTTGCAAATCGCGGACGTCTTCGACGCCCTGACCTCGGTCCGCCCCTATAAGCCCGCGCTCTCTTGCGCCGAGGCCCTCGACGTCCTCGATAGCGAGGCCCGCCGCGGCTGGCGCGAGCCGCGCTTGGTCGCCCTGCTGCACAAGCTCTTCGAGTCCCCGGTTAACAGCGCGGCGTGGCCGGTGCTGGTCGCCTGGCCGCCCTCCGGAGCCGTCCTGCAATCGCTCGAAAACATGCGGCAAGCGCTGAATGCCTGACGCCCTCTGGGCGACAATAGGGAAGGCACAGCCCCATGCCGGTCCATTCAGCCGCCTTGGAAATCCTCCACCAGGAGGTCATCGCATGCACGCGCTGCCCGCGCCTGATCGCCCATTGCAGCAGCATCGCCCAAGCCAGGAAGCGGGCCTTCCGCGACTGGCAGTATTGGGGCCGGCCCGTGCCGTCCTTTGGCGA
>PMEV01000312.1 GCA_003154855.1 Bryobacterales bacterium | reverse complement strand
ACAAGCTAAAGCATGTCCTACATGAGCAGTCCCACGTGGGGTAAGTTTCAGCTTGCCCAGGGACTTTTTGGGCGGCCTGCTACTTGCCGAACAGCTTCCGCCACCACCCGGCCACCCGGGCCAGCAACCCGGGCTGCACAGATGGCGCAGCCTTGGGCGGCGCAGCGGCGCGCTTCTGACCGGGTGGCGGGCTGGGCGCCGGCGCCCACCGCTCCTTCCTCAGCAGCACCACGTGGTAGGTATGGAACCCGTACAACTTGCGCCAGCGCACCCCGTCCTCGTCTTCCACGATCAACGAGAACCCCGGGGAGCTCTCCTCGCGCTTGCCCGCCATCATCTTCACCGGATGAGCCTCCACCGGGTAGTAGCCGCGCAGGTTCTTCTCGATATGGGCCGTCTCGTAGCGGTGCCGCTTCACGTTCCAGACAAAGCAACGGAAGCTGTCGAAGTCGTAGGATTGGCGCGTGTCCGCCAGCGTCGTCCACAGCCAGTTGTGCTTGATCTGCCCCCCGTCCTTCACGTCCTCCATGGCCAGGTAGGCCGTGATCCGATGCCCCTCCGAATACTGCGCCACCTCGTCCGGGATGTTCATGCGCAGCATCCCCGTCAGCACCCAGCCCGCGCGGCCGTTAGCCAGCCGGACCAGCGTCCAGTCGTCCAAGGGAACGGGTTTCGGAGCCTCCTTTTCGGCCTTGTGCGTGGCCGGCGCTTGTGTGTCGGATTCCGGCTCGGCGGTCTCGGACATCTCCAGCCAATCCGCCGGCACCTTGGGCGGCGGCGGCATCGGCGGAGGCGGGATGCGGCCCGCCGGCGGTTCGGGCTTGGGCTTGCGCAGAGCGGGAGGCTTGGGAGGCGGCAGGATGCTCTTGGGCTCGAACGGCACGCGCGGAATGAGATCCCGCTCCACCACGTCCACCGGTTCGCGCTCTTTCACCCGGTAGAAGCTGGGCGACATGCGATTCGGCTCGGTATGCACGTTCAGCGCTTCGTACACCGTCGCCGCGCCTTGCGAGGGCAGGCTGCGGGCCCGCTCCGCGAGCTGGTTGAGCTGCTCCATCTGCTCCGAGCTCAGCAGCAGGTGCGTGTCCGTCCAGCCTTCCACGCCCTTCTCCGTGCGCACCTTGACGAACCGCCGCCGCCGCCGCACGATGGCCAGCCGCTCGCCGTGTACCACCGTCGCCGCCTCGGCCGAGCGCAGGTCCATCTCCCGGCGCAGCTTTAGCGTCGCCGGTCCCACGTAGGCTTCCCCGATTTCGCGCTCCCGCTCCGGCCGGGACGAACAGCCCCCCAGAACCAGCAGGCACAAGGCCAGCGGCAGCAGGCGCGGACGCAATACTCCAACCCCGGTTACGGACACTCCACTCACCCGTCAGTCTATCAGCCCAGATGGCTCGCCACGAATCGTCCCAGGCGATCCAGGCCGCGCGCCAGTTCCTCCATCGAGGCGGCGTAGGAGATGCGCACGTGCCGGTCCGTCCCGAACGCCGCGCCCGCCACCACGGCCACCTTCTGCTCCTCCAGCAGGCGCTCCGCGAATTGCAGCGTGTCCTCGATGCCATCCCGGCCCAGCACCGCGCCAATGTTCGGATAGACGTAGAAGGAACCCTGCGGCTCGCTGCACGTCACGCCCGGAATCTCGCGCAGCCGCCGCATCACGAACTCGCGCCGCCTGCGGTATTCGCGCAGCATGATGGCCACGGATTCCTGCGGTCCCCGCAGCGCCTCCACTCCCGCCTTCTGCGCGATCGAGGTCGGATTCGACGTCGAGTGGCTCTGCAGTTTCGTGCACGCCTGCACGATTGCCTCCGGCCCCAGCCCGAATCCGATCCGCCAGCCGGTCATCGAATAGGTCTTCGAGAGCGACCCCACCACGATGACGTTGGCCTTGGCGCCCGCGACCGAGGCGATCGACCACGGCGCGCTGTCGTACACGAAGTGCGCGTAACACTCGTCCGTGAGCAGATAGACGCCGTGCCGCGCGGTCAGCTCGAGTATCCGCTCGAACTCCTCGCGCTCCACCATGGCCCCGCACGGATTCGACGGCGAGTTGACGATCACCATCTTGGTGCGCCCGCTCAGCGCGCCCTCGATCATCGCCGCCGTCAGCCGGAACCCGTCCCGCTCGTCGGTCTCTACCAGCACGCACTTCCCGCCCGCGTAATGCACCACGTCGCGGAAAGTCACCCAGTACGGCACCGGAATAATCACTTCGTCCCCGGCGTCCACCAGCGCCTGGGTCACGTTGAAGATCGCGTGTTTGCCGCCCACCGACACCACGCACTCCGCCGGCGAATATGCCGTGCCAAAATCCGCCGCGTGCCGCTCGCAGATGGCCGCTTTCAACTCCGGCGTGCCGCCCGCCGCCGTGTAGCGCGTGAAATTGCCCTCAATGGCCCGGATGGCGGCCTGCTTGATGTTCTCCGGCGTGGGAAAGTCGGGCTCCCCGGGCGCCAGATCCACCACGTCCTCTCCGGCCTGCCGCAAGCGCTCGGCGGCCGCCGCCGCCCGCATGGTGGTCGATACCGTGATGCGCGAAATCCTCTGGGCCAGCTCGCCGGTCCGTCTCATGCGCTCGTCAGACGCCCTTCAATACGCGATTCCTCAACCGCACTTCGACCGAAGGCGGCACCAGCCCCGTCAGATTTCCGCCCAGCCGGATCAGTTCTTTCACGATGCGCGAGCTGATGAACGAGTACGCCTCGCTCGACATCAGGAACACCGTCTCCACCGACGGGCACAGCCGCCGGTTCATCAGCGCCATCTGCAATTCGTGCTCGTAGTCCGAGATGGCCCGGATTCCGCGCACGATCGCCGTGGCGCCCTTCTGCCGCGCGTAGTCCACCAGCAGGCCGTCGAAGGAACCCACTTCCACGTTCGCGTAATCCCGCACCGCCTCGCGCAGCATCTCCATGCGCTCCGCCACCGTGAACAGCGGCTGCTTGCTCTCGTTCTCCAACACCGCCACAATCAGACGGTCGCACAGCCTGGCGCCCCGCTCGACGAGATCCAAGTGCCCGTTCGTGATGGGGTCGAACGATCCCGGATATACGGCAATCACCACCTCTTGATTCTAGCCTGTTGCGCGTTCCCAG
>PMEV01000153.1 GCA_003154855.1 Bryobacterales bacterium | reverse complement strand
CTCGACACCGCCGGCAACCCGGTTTATCTTCGCGACATCTGGCCATCGCCCGAAGAGGTTCGCGAAGTGGTGGGCGCCTCCGTCCGCGCCGAGATGTTCCGCAAAGAGTATGCGACGGTCTTCGAGGGCGACGCCCAGTGGAACTCCATCCGCATCCCGCCCGGCGACATCTACGATTGGACGGGCGACTCCACCTACATCAAACGGCCGCCCTATTTCGAAGCCCTGGCGGATCCCTCGGCGCCGGTCGTCGATCTGGTTGGAATGCGCGTGCTCGCGCTGCTGGGCGATTCCATCACCACCGACCACATTTCGCCNNGGCGACAGCGTGACGACCGACCACATTTCGCCCGCCGGAAATATCCCGGCTGAGAGCCCGGCCGGCCGTTATTTGATTGCCCAGGGCGTCCAGCCTATGGACTTCAACTCCTACGGGTCGCGCCGTGGCAACCACGAGGTGATGGTTCGCGGAACGCTAGCCAACATCCGCCTGCGCAACCAGCTTGCGCCGGGCACAGAGGGCGGCTGGACCCAGCATCTGCCGGAGGGCGACCCCATGTGGATCTACGACGCCTCGGTGAGATACCGCGCCGAGGGCGTGCCGCTGCTCATCCTGGCGGGCAAGGAATATGGCTCCGGCTCCTCGCGCGATTGGGCCGCCAAGGGTGTGAATCTCCTCGGCGTGCGCGCCGTGATTGCCGAGAGCTTCGAGCGCATACACCGCTCCAACCTGGTCGGGATGGGCGTGCTGCCGCTCGAGTTTCCGCCGGGTGAAAGCGCCGCCAGTCTGGGACTGACGGGCCGTGAAGTGTTCTCCATCCAGGGCATCGGCGAGGCCCTGGCGGGCTCGCGCCGGGCCCGCGTGCACGCTAGCGGCGAAGACGGCGCCGAGCGCAGCTTTGCAGCGCTGGTCCGCGTGGATACGCCCCAGGAAGCCGAATACTACCGCAGCGGCGGGATTCTTCCCTACGTGCTGCGCCAGTTGGCGGCCCGCCCCGCGTAGCTCATCTGGAAGGCTGGACGACATTCGTCCCGCCCAGGAGTTCCTGCCGCAAGCTGGTGGCGAGTTGGCGCGTGAATCGAGCGGCGCCCTGCGCGTTCAGGTGGAACCCATCCTTGAAGTCCGTGGCCGCGTACTCGCCCGGGGGGACCAACACCCTCGCCCCCGCCGCCTCGGCGCGCACCTGCAAAGTCGCGATACCCTCGGGGGCGCCTGGCCGCGGCATCACGACCAGCACGAAACCCACCCCATACTTCTCGGTCAGCCCGCGCAGCGCCCGCAGCCGTTCGGCCGCCTTCTCCCGGATTCGCGGTTCCAAAGGCGCCGTGTCCCTCTCCACCAGAAGCGATCCCAGACTCGAGAGATCCGGCACGATCTGTACCAGGAACCACTTGCGAAACTCGCTGCGGACGGCATAGTATTCGCTGAAATGCGCGAAGACCAGATTGGCCGTCACCGTGGGACTGGCGTTCTGAGCGCGGGCCGCCGGGATCACGTCGCGGGCGTCGTACAGGTAGCGCGCCACGTAGTCTCCGCGGCTGGCGGTAACGACCAGTTGAAGCGGACTGAGCGCCAGTGCGACGACATCCGGCCGCGCGCCACGCCGCAGCAGGCTGCGGATGCCGTAGTACCAGTCCAGGTAGGACGTGTTGTCCACCACGAACCTGCGGGCTTCGATTTCGGGGCGCAGGTCGCGGGACAGACCGGGGAACTCCACGCCCTCGAGCAACAGGGAGTTGCCCAGCATGAGCAACTGCAGCTTCCCCGGCGAGCTGCCGCGCCGTATCCCTACCGCGCCGCGGTATTCGCTCACGGTCCGCCGCTGAATCTTGCTGGTCCGGTCGAACTCCAGGCGAAACAGCAGCTCCGTCGCCCCCAGTATCGACGCGATGGCCAGCAGCAGAACCCAGATCGCCCGAGCCGCCCGGGGGCGCCGCTCCGGCTCAGAACCGAAAGTAGATGAAGGCATTGGCTTGATTCGCCGCAAACAGCTCCGTCGCCAACAGCAGACCGAGGCCGGCGGCAATGCGGGCTCCGTAAGATCCCTTTTCCCAAAGCTACTCTTCCTGCCGGCGCTCCAGCATGAGGTCGATCCACAGCATGGGCAGGCTGAACAGCCCCAAGTACTTCAAGGCCACCAGGTACTCGGGGCGCCACGCAAACGTGGTGACGCCTCCCAGGAAGCGCCAGGCGTCGGCCACCGACTTGGCCCGGAAGAACGCCCAGCTCAGGCACACCAGATGAAACACCGCAATTCGCGAGATCCATTTCCACGCGATCCCGCACCGGGAATTCGGGGCGGGGAAGCGTGGAATCAGGGTGGATAGAAACCGTTCCACGGCCAGGCCCATCCCGTGCAGGCCTCCCCAGATCGCGAAAGTCCAGTTGGCGCCGTGCCAGAGTCCGCCGATCAGCATCGTCAGCACCACGTTGCGGTACTTGTTAAGCTCCCGCTTGCGCAGGCCGCCGATCGAGAAATACACATAGTCTCTCAGCCACTCCGACAGCGAGATGTGCCACCGCCGCCAGAACTCCTGCAGGCTCGCCGACAAATACGGCTGGCGGAAGTTGACCATGAAATGAAACCCCATCAGTTGCGCGCTTCCCCGGGCGATGTCGCTGTAGCCGCTGAAGTCGCCGTAGATCTGCCAGGCAAACGCATAGACGCCGATCGCCAGCACCAGCAGGCTGGGCGGACCGAACTGTCCGCCGAAGGCCGCATTAGCTAGCAGTGCGCAATTGTCCGCGATCACGCATTTCCGGAACAGGCCGGTCAGGATCAGCATCAGGCCGCCGAAGAACCGCTCGTTCTCGAAGCGCCGCGCCTTCTGCACCTGGGGCAGTAGGTGAAACGGACGCTGGATCGGCCCCGCAATCAGGTGCGGAAACAGGCTGATGAAGAGCGCATAGTCGGCCAGGGATTCGGCGGGCGGCAGCCGGTCGTGGTACACATCGACGATGTAGGCGACCGCCTGGAAAGTGTAGAACGAGATTCCCGGCGGCAGCAGGATGCGCAAGAGGGGAACCGGGACGCTCTACATCCCCAGGGCATGCAGCACGTGCTCCGCCGAGTCGACGAAGAAGTTGAAGTATTTGAAAAATCCCAGAAAACCGAAATTCAGCAGCAGAGAGATGGTGAGCAGCGCCCGGCGCCGCACCCCGGACTTGGCGCCGGCAATGAACCGCGCGCAGTAGAAGTCCACCACCGTGGAGGTCGCAATCAGGAACAAAAAGCGCCAGTCCCACCAGCCGTAGAAGAAATAGCTGGCGGCCAGCAGAAAGAGGTTTTGTTCCCGCCGCGCCAGCCGCCAGTAGACCAGCACGACCAGCGGCAGGAAGATCAGGTAGGCCGGCGTGTCAAAAAGCATGCGACCCACCATGATAGAGGCTGGCTTGGAGCGACTTCAACCGCCAGAGCTGGGTGTGGGAAGCGAGCTACGCCTCTTCGTCCGCGAGCACGCAAACCAACTCGCCCAGAATCTGGTACTGGCCCGACTCGTCCAGCTCCAGAACATCGTATTCCGGATTCAGCGGCTTCAACAGGATCTGGGTGTGCTCCCAGCCCTCTTCCGTGATCCGTTTTCGGCTCTCGTAAACCTTAACGGTGAACTCGCCGCCGCCCTCGGAGGCGCCGCGCCGCCACACCAGCACGCGCTTTCCCTGCCGCGATCCGACCGGATGGTAGCGGAACACCGCCCGGCTGCCGTCCGGAATGGCCGGCTCCATCGAGTGGCCCGTTACGTGAACCACAAACATGTCGGGTGTCAGGCGCAGCCCCGCCGGCGCCGCCACCCAGTCCTGGGCCTCGGCTTCCATGTCCTGGCCGAAGCGGCCAGCCGCAGCCCGAAGGGAGTAGACGGGCAAGTGCGTCACAAACGGCAGAACCTTGGCCGGCTCGCGAGCCAGCCCCAGCACGTTGTCTCTATACAGCCGTTCCAGTGCGAAGGGGAAATTCCGCACCGCCGCCGGCCGGCGATCCGCGATCCGCAGCACGTTGGACAGGCGGTCTTCCAGCCACTCCAAAACCTGCCGCCCACCCAGCTCCCCAATCCGGGCCGTCAGATCCTCGCTAACCAGCGCCAGGACCTCGGCGTCTTCCGGGTCGGCCAGGTCCGCCACATCGTCCCGAAACCGATGGTAGAGCCGGTCGCTGGCCGGGTCGTAGAGCAGGACGCCGAAGGGGATGGGCCGCCGCCCCGGCAGAGCCAGTTCGACCATCGAATACTGGGCGGGGTGCGTTTCCGTCGCCAGGAGAGCCATAGCGAGCTAGCCGCCGGCAGCCAGCGGCCGTCAGCTATCAGCTTAACTCATCGGACGCCAACTTCCACAGCTTTATAGCAGATTTCCCAGAACGGCCGGCTTCCTTACGGAGCGTAAGGGTAGTACCCCGTCCGGTAACGCACGTACACATTCGGCAGGGACGGCACCTGCACCTTGATCGTTCGGAACCGCTTCGGAGTGTCGTTCTTGGCGGGGACGTAGCGCAGGATGTACTGGGTCGTGATATCCCCCACCACGTTGGCGATCGCGTTGAACATCCCGTTGGCCAGCTCCGCTGTGTACCCGCCCGTCCCCGGCTGGATCGCATAGTTGCCTTCGTCGGTGGGGTTGGACAGGTATCCCGAGATGTCCGAGTACAATCCTTCCAGCGGGTACGCGACCCGCCCGCCGGTTTCCTGGGTCAGCCGGACCATGTTCGCGTCGCCCTCCCGGAAAAACCCGAACGCCACCGTGCTCAAGCCGTAGATCGTCACCAGGTTGCGCTGCGCGATCTCGATCACCTGGTCCAAGCTGTGCTTGCTCGCGTTATCGTTCCCGTCCCCGACCACCACCAGCACGCGCCGCGGCTCGATCGGCTCGCCCCGCACCATTTTGTGCTGTGTAATGGCCAGGTAGATGGCGTCGTAGAGCGCCGAGCCCCCGCCCGGTTTCGCCTTGTCTATCTTCTCCACGATCTTGTCGGGGTCCTTGGTGGTGTTCACCGCCAGCTCCGCTTCGTGGGTGAAGGTGACCAGAAACCCGCTGTACCGGTTCTCCCGCTCGGCGGTCAGCAGGTTATACACCAACTGCTTCGCCGACTCCTTGAACTGCTCCCAGTGCACGCGGCTCCCGTTGCTCAGGTCCAGCAGGAAACCCACCACCACCGGCTGGTTCCGCTCGCGGTTGAAGTAGGCGATCTTCTGTTCGCGGCCATCCTCCAGGACGCGGAAATCGCCCACGTCCAGATCGGACACGTAACGGCCTTTCTCGTCCGTCACGCTGACCGGAACGATCACCTCGTTCACCTGCACCTGTATGGGCGCCGCTTCCACCTTCTCTTCGGACGGCTTCGCCGGAGCGGGCTGTTGAGGCGGTTGGGCCAGCGCCACCGCAAGCCAGACCGCCGAGATGAGGAGACCCCGCATATACATCGATTATAGGAGATCGCAGCCTGCTTCGCGCCTCACCTCTGCACTCTCCCCGATCCCCCGCTCTTCAGCAGTTGGTTCACTTCCGCCGCGCTGCAGCGATTGAAATCGCCCAGGATCGAGTGCTTCAGGCACGAGGCCGCCACCGCGAACTCCAGCGCTTCCCGCGNNCCGTCGTGCAGGCAGGCCGACCAGCCGTTGTGCGAGGCGCTCTTGGACTCCCGCAGCGTGATGGCAATCTGCTTCAGGTTCGGGAATTCGGCGAGCACCTTCCCGGCCAGAGTCGCATACTGGGAGACGTCCAACTGGCCGGAGTGTACATCCGCGCCGGACTGTATGCCCAGCGCCATCTGGCAGTCCTCCTCGTTAGCAATGGCGATGTCCACCAGCTTCACCAGCTCGCGCATCACCTCCGGCGCCGTCTTGCCGTACTTCCAGAGGTTCTTGCGGTAGTTCAAGTCGCAGGATACGGTCAAGCCGCGGGCGCGCGCTTTCGCGGCGGCTTCCAGGGCCAGGTCGGCGGCGCCCCGGCTAAGGGCCGGCGTAATGCCCGTCACGTGGAACCACCCCGCGCCCTGGAACGCGGCCTCCCAGTCGATGTCGCCCGGCTGGGCCTGCGCGATGGCGCTCCCCGCGCGGTCGTAGACCACCTTGGAAGGCCGCTGGTTGGCGCCGGCCTCCAGGAAGTAAATGCCCATCCGGCCCGGGCCCCGCGCGATCTGCGAGGTGTCCACGCCAAAGCCGCGCAACTCGGCCACGCAGGCGTCCGCGATGGGGTTCGAGGGCAGCACCGTCACGAAGCGCGCCGGCACGCCAAACCCAGCCAGGGAGACGGCCACATTGGCCTCCCCTCCGCCAAAGGTCGCCACGAATTGCGGCGATTGCAGAAAGCGCTCGAATCCCGGCGGGGCCAGGCGCAGCATGATCTCTCCGAAGGTCACTACTGTGGTGGACATTTCAATCTCCTATGGGGAATCCGGCAACACCGCGATGGCATCCAGGGCGAACGAGGCATCCAGCGACGGTAATCCCTCGAAAGGCGGCATGACGCCGGCCGGAGGGCGTGTGCGGTCGAAGAACTCCGGCTCGACCTTGCGCACCAGTTCGGCGATGGATCGGGAAAGCGGATACACCTCCGCTACCGCCACCCGGCTATAGGAGGCCCCCACTCCATCCAGCGCTTTGGCCAGCCGCTGGAAGGCCAGCCGCGCGGCCGGTTCGTTGAATCCGAAAGCCAACTGGGCGCCGGTAAGCGCCACCCGGCGACCGCCCACCAGCGCGATCCCGGAGCGGCCGGGCGAGCCGGTCAATCCGGGCGGGTCGAGGAACACGAGCGGCTGGGCCGGCGCCTGTCGCAGCCGCGCCACGGCCTCGCACTGCGCCAGGCTCTGCATGGGCTCGCGCATGCGCTGCACGATATCGATGGCCGCTCCCGGAAACTCCGCGTTGGCGCGCGCGCGCACCCCCGCCACATCCTCCAGCGAGTTGAGATAGCACGTAGCCAGCAGCACGTCGCCGGGATCGATCCCCGCCGCCCCGGCCGCCGCGCCCAGCCCGGCCAGCGACTGCTCCACCTCGGCGCCCTGCCCCGAGAGGAACGCCAGGCCGTGCGGGTTCAGCACTTTCTTCTCTTCGGCCACCGCCTCCAGTTCCACCTGCGCCCCTTCCAGCGGCAGCGGGCCGATCTGCACCACGCTCAGCGCGGGCAGCGGCAGCCGCCTCTCGGTGAAGGTCTCGCTCACGATGGTTTGCACCCGCCGTGTGTCCCCAGAACCGGCCACAAACGCCCGCAGCTTGACGATGCGGGCCCCGCGGTCCTGGCTCAGCAGCCACCTCAACCCGTCGCGCACCTGTTGCGTGAGCAGGCCCCGCGCCGACAAGGGCGTCACGCAAAACCTCAGCCGCCCCGCCTCCGCCACCACCGCGGCCGGCAGCTCTTTGGGAAGTTCCAGCGTCTGGCTTTCCTCTGGTTTGCTCTTCCTCTGCGCCGGCCAGGCCAGCAGCCCGGTGAGGGCAACCGCGCCGAGGAGTGACGCCCAACGGCTCATCACGACTCGCTGATTGTATCAGATCAACGGGATCGCAATTGGCTGGGTGCGACATTGTCGGAGCAAAGTAGAAAGCTCCGCCCCATGTCGCTGCCAGAGCGGAGCCTGCCAAAACCGGAACTTTCTGTTTTGCCGCGACACCTCCTGTGTGGGGTCAGCCCTTCCGGGCTGCCGCCGGGCTTCTGCCCGGCGTCACCCCAATTGGCTTGCCACCCCCAGTCCAATATGGTACGGTAGGCTCAATTGGCATGTTCCCGAAGCTCGAGCTCGAAGCCCAGTCCGACCGCCCGATCTACCGCCAACTCCACGAGTGTATTCGCAAACTCATCGGCTCCGGCGCTCTGCGCAAGGGCGAACGGCTGCCCGCCACTCGCGACTTGGCTGGCCAACTTGGACTGAACCGGACCACCGTGTCCGCCGCCTACGCCCTACTCGAGGCCGAGGGGCTGGTGCTGGGCCACGTGGGCCGCGGCAGCTTCGTTCTGAGCGAGCCCCGCACCTCCGTTTCCGGTCTGCGTTGGGATCGGTTGCTGCCCGCCTCCGATGCGCTCTCGGCCCCCGCGCCCGCTCCTTCCGGCGCACTCAGCTTTGCCACCTCCCGCCCCAGCGAGGAACTGTTCCCCATGGGCGACGTGCGGCTCAGTTGCCAGGAGGTCCTGGCCGGGCCGAATGCGGCCTCCATCCTGCAGCTAGGCTCTCCCGGCGGCTACCCACCGCTGCGCCACTATCTGCTCGAGGAGGCCCGCCGCGAAGGCGTGGCGCGTTCCGGCGACGATGTGGTGATCACCAACGGCTGCCAGCAGGCCCTGGACCTGCTCCAGCGGGTGCTGGTGCGCCCCGGCGATACCGTGCTCGTCGAGGACCCCGTCTATCCGGGGCTGAAGAATCTTTTCCTCCGCGCGGGCGCGCAATTGGCCGGCGTTCCGGTGGGCCCTGACGGAATCGACCTGGAGGCACTCGAGCGCCTGCTCGAACGCGGCCCAGCTCGCCTGCTCGTCGTGACGCCGAATTTCCAGAACCCCACCGGGGCCACGCTGCCCGCCGCCGCCCGCCGCTCCGTCCTGAGGCTGGCCCGTTCGGCCGGCCTGGTGGTCGTCGAGAACGACGCTTACGGCGAGCTGCGCTACGAAGGCACTCCGCTGGTTTCCCTCAAGCAGCTCGACGAGACCGGCGACACGGTGCTAGTGCGCAGTTTCTCGAAGCTCACGTTTCCCGGCCTGCGCGTGGGGTGGGTTACCGCGCCCCAGGCGCTCGCCAGCCGGCTGGCCGACGCCAAGCAGCTTGCCGACCTGCACACCGACCAGCTCTCGCAGGCGCTTTTGCTGCGCTTTGCCGTTTCCGGCCGCCTGGACTCCCATCGCGCGCGGATTCGTGCGGCGGGGGCCGAGCGGCCCCGTGCCGTGCTCGAAGCCTGCCGGCGCTGCCTGCCTCCGGGGACCACCTTCACCCGCCCGGAGGGCGGCATGAATCTGTGGGTCCGTCTGCCCGAGCCGCTGGACGCCGCGGAATTGCTAGGCCGCGCCCAGCGCGCCGGAGCAGCCTACCTGCCGGGCAAGTATTTCGCCGTGTCGCGCCACGATCCCGGCGCCCTGCGACTGAGCTTTGCCGGTCTCGCGCCGGAGCAAATCCGCGCGGGTCTGGCGATTTTGGGAGAGGTTTTTTCGAGCGAGCTGGCGCGCGCGCGGCTCGAGCGCTTCGAATCCGCGCCGGCGATGGTCTGAACAATTGGAGGTTCCCGTGTTTCTAGACGACACATTTCGCGTGAAGGTCGGCTTGGCCGAGATGCTTAAGGGCGGCGTCATCATGGACGTCACCAACGCCGATCAGGCGCTCATCGCCGAGAAGGCCGGCGCGGCGGCGGTCATGGCGCTCGAGCGCGTGCCGGCCGACATCCGCAAGGAAGGCGGCGTGGCCCGCATGGC
>PMEV01000200.1 GCA_003154855.1 Bryobacterales bacterium | reverse complement strand
CGGCGCGGAAGGTGCGCGCGCGTTTCAGCTTGGCGAACAGTTCCTCGGGGATCGGCTCGCCGGTCTGGTAATGGCGGGCGAACAGATCCAGCGCGGGGCGCTCCCAGCACCAGTTTTCCATGATCTGCGAAGGCAGCTCGACGAAGTCCCAGGCGACGTTGGTTCCCGCCTGGCTGCGCAGTTCCACGGTACTGAGACAGTGGTGGAGCAGGTGGCCGAACTCGTGAAAGATGGTCTCGACCTCGCGGTGTGTGAGCAGCGCGGGCTTGTCGCCCAGCGGGGGCGTGAGATTCCCGCATATGGCGCCGAGGTGCGGCCGGAAGCCGCCGGGAGCGGGGCCGCCGGTGAGGAAAGGGTCCATCCAGGCGCCGCCGCGCTTGTTCTCGCGGGGAAACCAGTCGGCGTAGAAGGCGCCCAACCGCGTGCCGTCCTGGTCGCGGATGGCGTAACACCTGGTTTCCTGATCCCAGACCGGAACGCCCGCTTCCCGCTCGATCCGGATGCCGTACAGCCGGTGGACGATCTCGAAAAGACCCTCGATCACGCGCTCGAGTGGGAAGAATGGGCGCAGCGCCTCTTGGTCGAAATCGTAGAGCGCGACGCGCTGCTTCTCGGCGTAGTAGGCGACGTCCCAGGGCTCCAGCTCGGGCGCGGCGGGTCCCTCGAGGGAGCGGCGGAATTCGAGCAATTCCCGGTTCTCTTCGGCGAAGCGGGCCTGCGTCTCTTGCTTCAGGCCCTCCAGGAAGGCCAGGGCGCGGGCACCGCTGTGGGCCATGCGGTCCTCGAGCACCAGGTCGGCGAAATCGTGGTAACCGAGCAGGCGGGCTTTTTCGAGGCGCAACTCGAGGATGCGGCCGAGCAGGGGGCGGTTGTCGAATTCGCCGCTGGTTGCGCGGATGGAGTGTGCGCGGTAGACGTTCTCGCGGAGGCTGGAGTCGTCGAGGTAGGTGAGCAGGGCGGTGAGGCTGGGCCCCTGCAAAGTGAACCGCCAGCCTTCGAGGCCCTTTCGCTCGGCGCTCTGGAGGGCGGCGGCGACGGCGCTGGGCGGCAGCCCGGCCAGCTTGCCCGGCTCGCTCACCAGCAGTTCAAAGGCGTTGGTGGAGTCCAGGACATTTTCCGAAAAGCGGGTGGTCAGCTTGCTCAGCTCGACATCGATCTCCTCCAGGCGCACTTTGCCGGCGGGGTCGAGTTCGGCGCCGTGGCGGCGGAAATCGTCCATAGTCTTGGTGAGAAAGCGATGGCGGGCGCCGCTTAACTGGCTGGCTTCGCCGGTGGCTGCATAGCGCTGGAGCGCCTTCCAGAGGCCCTCGTGGAGCGGGATGGTGGAGTGGAACTGGCTGACCTCGGGCTCGACGGCGTTGTGGGCGGCGCGCAATTCCGGGTAGGTGGCCACGGCTTCCAGGTGCTTGACCACGCCCATGGCGCGGTCCAGCGGTTCGGTGAGCAGGTCCAGGCGGGCCAGTGTATTCTCGAAGGTGGGCTGGGGATGTCCGTCCGCCAGGCCATCCAGCCCGGCCCTGGCCTGGGCCAGCAGGTCTCGGATGCCGGGGGCGACATGAGCCGCGGAAATGTGGCCGAAGGGAATGGGGAAGTCGATATCGAGCAAAGGGTTAGGCTGGCTGGTCACATCTTCCAGGGTAACCCTTTTGGCGAGCTTGGCGGACCTCTGGGCCCCGGCCCGCGGAATGGTCCTGCCCACACCCTTAAAAGAGCGCTAGCCAGCCGGGGTGGAAATCGGGTATGATCGACAAACAGCGCCATGATTTCAGGGCGTTTACCTAATCCTTTACATGAAGATTGCCGATAGCAGCATAGCCATGGCGCAGATGGGTTCCAGGCGTCCCAGCCCGCGGAAACGCCGCCTGCTGACGGATCTGGCCGCGATCCGGGAGGCGAAAGGGATTTCCCTGGAGCAGATCTCCGAGGCGACCAAGATCGGCGTCCGCTACCTGAAGGCCATCGAATCGTCGCAATTCGAGGAGTTGCCGGGCGGGTTGTTCAATACCAGCTATATCCGGCAGTACGCGCGCGCCATCGACTACGACGAATGGGAGCTGCTCGCCTGCTACGGTTCGACGATTCCGGAGCCACCGTCGGAAGCTCCGCCAGCCCGCGGATCGCTAGGCACTGCCTTGCGCATCGTCGTGTTGCGCCTGCTGCCGGGCAAGCGCGGCTAGGGGGCAGCCGGCGAACCGCCCACGCAGCAGCACTTTCCGCAACCGGATTTGCGGCGAACCCGTCTGATAGGCTAGGAGTGTCGAGGGCTGCGACTGCCATTGTGCGCGTCAGAGTACTGTTTTTTGGGATGTTAAAGGACGTTGCCGGCCGGACGGAGGAGGCTCTGGAACTCGGTCCGGGCGCGCGTGTGGGGAGCGTGCTGGAGCACTATGCGCGCCAGTTTCCGAGGCTGCGCGAGATGGAGGCCAGCATCCTGCTGGCGCGGAACCAGCGCTTCGCGGCGGGCGCGGAGGAGATCGGCGACGGGGACGAGATCGCGCTGCTGCCGCCGGTGAGCGGGGGCGCCTGCGGCTATTCCCATTGCATCGAGACGGAGGCTGGCATCTTCGCGCTGACGCGGGAGCCGATCGACGCGCGCGAACTCCCCGGCAGGGTGAAGCGGCCCGCGGACGGGGCGCTCGCCACCTTCGAAGGCGTGGTGCGCAACCATACCGACGGGCGCGCCGTGCTGTATTTGGACTACGAGTGCTATGAGCCGATGGCGGTGAAGGTGATGGCCGAGATCGGCGGCCAGATCGCGCGGGCGCATCCGATTGGACGTTTGGCCATGGTTCACCGGCTGGGGAGGATGGAGATCGGCGAGACGAGCGTGGTGGTGATGGCGGGGGCGGCGCACCGCGAGGCGGCCTTCGCGGCGGCGCGGGAAGGCATCGACCGCTTGAAGCGGAGCGTGCCGATCTGGAAGAAGGAGTACTTCGCGGACGGGGAGCTTTGGGCGGAAGGCGAATGGGACAAAGCGGTGGGGGGACGGTGAGGCTGCGGCGCGGCTTGACGGCGGCGATGCTGGTGGCGGCGGGCGTGGGCGCGCTGGCCGCGCAGGACAACGTGTTCCGCGTGAATGTGCGGCTGGTGCGCATTCTGGCCACGGTGAAGAACACGGCCGGCCAGCTCGTGGGCGACCTCGGGAAGAGCGATTTCCAGGTCTTCGACAACGGAGTTCCGCAAGAGCTGGCGGTCTTCGAGCACCACACCGAGCAGCCGCTTTCGATCTCGCTGATGATCGACACCAGCGCCTCGACGGGCATCGATCTGCGCTACGAGACGGATTCGGTCAACAAGTTCCTGCGGGCGCTGTTCAAGGAGGGCAATCCACAGGACGCGGTACACCTCTACAGCTTCAATTACGACACCAGCGAGCTGACCGGCTTCACCCGCCGGACGGATCTGCTGGAACGCGCCCTGAAGGGTCTGCACTCGGATGGGGGCACCAGCCTGTACGACGCGCTGTCGTTCGCCTCCGAGAGCCTGGAGGGCCGCGAGGGCCGGCACGTGGTGGTGGTGGTTACCGACGGCGGCGACACCACCAGCGCCAAGACCTACCGCCAGGCGCTGGAGGCCGCGCAGATGGCGGACGCCGTCATTTATCCGGTTTTGGTGGTGCCGGTCACCAACGATCCGGGGCGCAATACCGGGGGCGAGCACGCTCTGGTGACCCTGGCCCAGGGCACGGCCGGGCGCGTCTTCGAGCCCACGCTTGGCGAGGCGCTCGACCAGGCCTTCACGGACATTTTGCGCGAGTTGCGGACGCAGTATCTGCTGGCCTATTATCCGAAAAACCTGCCGCCCGCGAAAGACCGCTTCCACCGCCTGGAAGTCAAGCTGCGCCGTCCGGATTTGCGGGTGCTTTCGCGAAGCGGCTATTATGGGGATGCGGAGCAGGCGGCGGGAGGCTGGAAACCCGCGCGGTGAGGAGTCCCGAGTGAACGGCAAGGGCAATTTCAAGAACGGCAACGACAAAGGCGATCCCAAGCGGAGGCTGGGCGGCGGCGGCCCTCCGAGCCAGGGCAGCAAAGCGCGGGCGCCCGAGCAGACCTTCGAGGAAGTCCGCTATTTGAAACACCTCATCGAGAACGAGATCCCCGTCCGGGTGAAACTGCGCGACAATTCGGAAGTCGGCGGGACCATCGAGTACTACGATCACTCGTTCATCCGCCTGACCCGCCTCAACGAGCCGAATCTCTTCGTCTACAAGCACGACATCAAGTACATTTACGAAGAGTAGGCGGCGCTTTCCTCGCAGAGGGAGCGGAGAACCTTCACCACAGAGGCACAGAGATCACAGAGACTCTCAGAGAAACCTCCTTTGAGTTCTGTAAGTTCTCTGTGCCCTCTGTGCCTCT
>PMEV01000210.1 GCA_003154855.1 Bryobacterales bacterium | reverse complement strand
TAGGTGTACTGTCCCGCCTGGGTGTAGGTTTGCGGCGCCAGCGGCAGGCCCTCGACCGAGGCCGAGAGCGCGATCGAGCGGCGGCGGGAGATCACCGGCTCGGGGACCGTGAGATCCAGAACCAGCCGCGCGCCCCTGCGCGCCGCGCCTGGGGGCGGCTGGAGGATTACCGCGAACTTGCCCGCCGTCCAGCGCCACGCAGACCGCTCGGGTTCGTAGAAACCGCTCAGCAATTGCGCCGCTCCGCGGGCATCGTTCGCCGCGACGTCGCTGAGCGGGGGCAGGTTCTCGCCCTCGAGCGTGTCCACCCGGGGCGGATGCCTCTGACAGGCAGCCGCCAGGAGCGCCAGGGCCAGCGCCATCGCGATACCGATTCGTCCGCGCATCTTACCAGTGCAGTCTAGTGCGGAGGCTGATAATCCGGTGGAAACGCCGCGCCTTCGCCGAAGAAGAACTCCTCCATCTGCTTCAGCAGGAACTCCTGCGCCTCCGGCGTGCCCAGGTTGAGCCGGTACTCGTTCATGATCATCTTCATGCGCTCGACCCAGATCTTCCAGGCCTCCTTGGAGACGTTGTCGTAAATGCGCTGCCCCAGAGGATGGCCCTCGAAGGGCACTTCCTCCAGGCCGGGCATTTCCCGCTGGAACTTCACGCAGAACACCATGTGGGGGGCCGGCTGTTGTTCGCTACCCATGCTCTCCTCCAAATGGTCAGGATAGCGCAGAGTGCGCCTCAGGCGGCGCCGGGCACGCACCGGGCGGTGCGCTGCAACGCAACGGCTCGGCTGCCGGCCAGGTACTCGGAGAGCTTCAGAGGTTGGGAGGCGCCCTCTTCGAGACGGCGCTCGACCGCCCGGCGATAGCGGCTCAGGACACGCCGCCGGTTGGCTGTGCCAAGATCGCTGCCCTGGATGTCCAGGAGTAGCTCGACTTCCCAGGGCCGGAAGCAATTTCGGGTGCTAACGCCCCTTTCGAGATCGCGCATCAGACGGTTGAATCGCGCCAGAATGCCTTGGCTGTCTTCCACGACGGAACTCCCCCCTAGCGCTTATCGGTCCGGAAAACGATCGCTTTAACAGGTATTTGGGGCGCGGTTCTTGTGCTGGCGGGTCCGGGCGAGCTATTATCACCAAAACGGGGAGGAGACGCGATGCTTTTGGGAATGCCCGCCATCGGCGTTCGATTCGACCTCAATCGGGTTGCGAGCGGCAACCCCGAGTTGGCTTGCTGGAAGATCTTTTGGCGCGCCATCGACCCGGAATCTCTGGTGGATGCGAACCTATACGAGGGAAGCTCGGCCGCGACTCTGGCCGGAGAGGAGAACGTCTGCTGCCTCGCGATCCAGGGTGCTAACTCGAGCATCGTCGACCGGGTGAGAACGGCTCTGGCGGCAAGTGGCGAGTTTACGGCGGTTTGCGCTTCCCCGATGTTCGCCGAAGGGCAATTGTGCGTGCGAGAGCGGCTGCCGGACGCGGGCAAAGTGGATGCGTACGGAGACATCATAGGCCGCGGCCGCGCCTGCCACCTGGCCCTGGCCGCCGTGCAAGAGGAGCGCCAGGGGCGCGCCACCCCGGAGCCAGGGGCGGCGGCTTCCGGCCCTCCGCGGCAAAAACCCGCCTCGGAGCGGACTCGCCTGCTGCCGAAGCTCGGCTCCTTCGAGGACCTGCGGAAACTCCTGGCGACTTTCACTCCCCGGCAGTTTCCTCGGGAGGGCGGAGTCATGTACTGGGTGACGCCGGAAGAACTCTGCGACATCGTGGAGGCGTACGCGGGCCTGATGGTGGTGGAGTTGCGCGAGTACGCCTGCGCCGCCTCGCAAGAGATGTGCACCGTAAGCCTGTTCGAGAAGCATCCCCCGGGCACGTGGCCGATTGAATTCAACGGCCTGTTTCCGTTTGCGTCGTCCGCGGACGCCCGCCGGATCGGTGCGGCCTGGCGTACGGCGCCCGAGTATGCCAACGTTCTTCCCAAACTGGCGGGGATACGGGGAAGATACCAGATCAACTTCTGCAAGGGCGAGGAGATTTCGAGATCGGAGATTCCACCCGCCGAGCGCCGCACTCCGCCGGCTTTGCTATGGACCAGAATATGGGAGCGCCTGGAGCGCGTGCAGGCCGCGCTGAGGCAGGAAGCCGAGGAGCAGGAGCGGCGGCAGACGGAAGAGGAAGCCAATCGGCGAGCCGAAGACGCCGAACGAACCAAGCTGGAATCGCAGCGCCGGTCGCTCCAGCAGTGCGTGGTGTGCGGGCTGGGACTGAGCGTCCTCGACAGAATGCGCGGCCGCGACCGCCATGGCGCGTGCGAGGCAAGCCGGTAAGCGTCCCATCCGGCGTGCTGGCGGTCCATTGCAGCGACCCGCGCTACCAGATCCAGGATCTCGGCCAGGTGTCCGCGGGGCTGCGGGAGCGATTCAGCGGCGGCGGCTAACCCTTCAAGTCGCGGAAGGCCTCTTCGATTTCGCGCCGCGCTTCCGGGCTGGCGGGGATGAGCGGGAGACGAGGCGGGCCGCCATAGTATCCGTTCAGATCCATGGCGTGTTTCAGGCCGGGGATTCCGTAGCGCGTGGTGACCAGCACGGCGGCGCGGGCGATGCGGTTCTGCCAGTCCTGGGCGGCCTCGTATTCGCGCGCGCGGCAAGCTTCCCAGATGGCGATGGCCGCATAGGGCGCCGCGTTGGCGAAGGCCAGCACCGCGCCCACTGCCCCCACCAGGAAGGACGGGTAAAGCGTCGTGGCCGAGCCCACCAGCACCTGGAAGCCGGGCTTCACCTCCCGGATCATCTGCATGACCTTCTCCAGGTTGCCCGAGCTCTCCTTGATGGCGACGATGTTGGGATGCTCGGAGAGCGCGGCGACGGCCTCGGCCGGAATATCCAGGCCGGTGGTCTGCGGCCAGTTGTAGATCAGGATGGGGATGGGCGCCTGGTCGGCGACGGAGCGGAAATACAGCGCCTGGGCCGCGGCGTTGTTCAGCAGGTTCTTGTAGTAGTGCGGCGTGCGCACCATGGCGGCGCGATAGCCCATTTCGGAGGCGCGCCTGGTGAGCGCCACGGTCTCCCGCACGCTCTCGACGCCCGTGCCCGCGATCAGCAGTTTCCCCGGCGCCGCGTACTCGGCCACCCACTCCCACATCTGGCGCTTCTCGTCGGAAGTGAGCAGGACGCTTTCGCCGGTGGACCCGCACACCACATAGCCGGCTAGCGCCGCCAGGTTCCACTTCTCGACGTTGTGCCGGACCTTGGCCTTATACAGTTCGCCTTCGCGAGTGAAGGGAGTCGCGATCGGGGGGAAGATTCCCTGGAGCTGCATAACTTGGGGCGGGGCAGGGCGATCCCCTGCCCCGGAAACGGCCTGTTACTTGACCTTGAGAATAATGATGGCCAGCGTGTAGAGAGAGAGAGACTCGATCAGCGCCAAGCCCAAAATGAGGAAGAACTGGATGCGATCTCCAGCGCCCGGGTTGCGCGCCGCGCTCTCGCAAGCCGCGGCTACGGCTCTGCCCTGCGCCAGGCCGCAGACCGCCGATGCGATGGCCATGGCAAACGCCGCGCTGATCCACATCCAATGGGCATTGGAGGCCTCGGCGGGGGCGGGGGTTTGGGCGAAGACGGGGCTGGCAAGCACGAACATTGCCAGCGGGAACAGCCACAATCTCGATTTCATTTCCGTTTCTCCTTGGATGAATCTCGCTCCCAGTTGGTGGTTCCCGGCCAATCTCCTGCAGCCGGGCTCACACTGGAGCGGATAAAGCCGTTATGAATGCGCGGCCTCGTGCGGGAGCGCCTCGCCCACATACACCATAGTCAACAGCATGAAAATATACGCCTGAAGAAACGCCACAAAGATGTGCAGCGCCATGAATGGCAACGGCAGCACCAACGGAACCATGGATATAAATGCGAAGATCACCAGTTCACCGGCAAACATGTTGGCGAAAAGACGGACCGTGAGCGAGAGCAGGCGCGCCAGGTTACTGATCACCTCGATCGGAAACATGATGAACGACAGCCACCATACCGGTCCAAGAAAATGTTTCAGATACCGGAACGGGCCCTGCGTCCTCACGCCAACGGAATTGTAGAAGCAGAACGCCGCCAGCGCGCAGCCCAGCGTAACTGCCGGCGACATGGTCGGCGATTCCAGCGTGGGGATGGCGCCAATCAAGTTCGCGCACAGAATGAACACGAAAATGGCGCCGAAAAACGGCACGTAGGGGCGGCCGCGGTGGCCGATTACACTGTCCGTCTGTCCGCCGACGAAACCGTAAACCATCTCCGCGAGATGCTGCCCTTTGCCGGGGCGATCCATCGAGAGCCGCGGGCGCAACAGCGCGAACAGCAGGATGATAATGAGCGCCACCAGAACTTCCATGGCCACGAAGTTCGTCCAGGGGTGGGCGGGATTCTCGGGCGGAACATGCAGCCAACGCAACGCCGCCGTGGTCGGCCCGGCTAGAAAAGCGTTGAAAAGAGCGGTAACCCAGAGTTCATGTTCGGGCATGGGCTAACTCGTAGAACATCTCCAGAAAAAGCGCGCCCACTGTGACGAAAAGGCCGCTCACGAGCGCTACAACGTTCATCCCAAAGACCTTCACTATAACATAGCCGGCGCCGCCCAGAAGCAGGTATCGAAACACTAGAAACACGAACAGGCGTTTGCGGGGAGGACGCGCGCCCGGACCCAGTGCCGACACTGCCTGCTCGAGCCAGGAGAAGTTCAAACCGGAGGCCAGTGCACCCAGCAGGAAGGCCAGTCCCCAGCGCCAACCCTGGAAGCAAAGCCCCGCCAACGCTCCCGCGCAAGCCAGTCCGGCTATGCCGCGGTGGATGCGCCGCACGGCGGGTCTGTAGACCCCGGCTTCACTTTCCATCTTGGTGCGTCTTGGTCTTCAGCTCCCGGAGCAGGGCGATGAAACCTGCCACCGACCCCAGCACCAGAAAGGTCACCGCCAGGAAGCTGGTGTGAAAGAGCCGGTCCAGCAGGTATCCGGCGAAGTAGCCGGCAAACGTGCCCGCGGGCAGCATCATGCCCAGCGAGAGATAGCGGCCGGCCTGTGCCCAGATATCGTCGTCCCGGTCCATGGCGTCGGATTCAGTCTACTATACTACCGGCGACACTAATCGCGGTACATCTGGGCCACCGCGTCGCGGAAGTTTTCGAGCACTCGCGCGCGGCGCACCTTGAGCGTGGGCGTGAGTTCGCCGCTGGCTACGGTAAAGTCGCGGTCCACCATGCGGAACCTGCGGATCTGCTCGAAGGAGGCGAGGTTGCGGTTAACGCGCGCGATGGCCTGGTACACCTCGTGGGCTACCGCATCCGGTCCCTCGAGAGCTTCGGCCGCGGCGGCGCTGACGGTGACCAGCGCAGCCAGGTAGGGCTTGCCGTCGCCGACCGGAACCACGTGGCCGACGATGGGCTCCAGGCGAAACAACTCCTCGATGCGCGAAGGGTAGATCTTCTTGCCGTTGGAGAGGACGATCAGCTCCTTCTTGCGGCCCTTGATGTAGAGGTAGCCGCCCGCATCCATTGCGGCGATGTCGCCGGTCCAGAGCCAGCCGTCGCGCAGCACCCGCGCGGTCGCCTCCGGGTCCTTGTAATAACCTGCGAACAGCGTGGGGCTGTACACGAGCAGTTCGCCGTCCTCAGCCAGCCGCACCTCGACGCCGGGCAAGGGCTTCCCGACGCTGCCCGCTCTGGGGCTCCCCGGCCGAGTGAGGATCACGATGCCGCCCTCGGTGAGTCCATAACCCTGGATGAGCGGCAGCCCGATCGCCAGAAAGAACTCGTTGAGTTCCTTGCCCAATGGCGCGGAGCCGGAGGCGCACACCCGCAGGCGTCCTCCGAATCGCCGGCGCAGGCGGGCAAACAGGAGCCGGCCGGCGAGCTGCGGCAGAATCCGTCCGGCTAGGCTCCGGCGCTGGCCGTCCTCCCGCGGCCGAATGGCCTCGAGCCTGAGTTCCAGCGCCGCCTCGAATAACCTCTGCGTCAGGCGGGAGCGTTTCCGCAGTTCCGCGCGAATGCTGGAGTGCACACGCTCCCACAACCGGGGTGGCGCAACGAAAAAGGTCGGCCGGATGCGCTTCAGTTCCTGGGGCAGCCTGAGCAGGCTCTCGGAGAACCACACCGGCAAGCCGCAGGCCAGGGGGAGCAACTCAATCACCACCCGCTGCATGATGTGGGCCGAAGAAAGGAAAGCGAGCGTGGAATCGCCCGGCCCGAGATCGAGCACCGGAGGCGCCATTGCGAGGTTGGCGAGCAGCGCTCCGTGCGTGACCAGCGCCATCTTGGGCTCGCCGGTGGCCCCGGAAGTCGGATACAGGATGGCGGCATCGGCCGGGCCGACCTGTCGTTGGAGGCGCGCGAGCAGGCCGGGATCGGCCGCCAGCGCCTCGCGCCCCAGGCTTCGCAAGTCCTCCAGGGACAGCGCGCCTTCGGCCTCGCCGGTGAGCAGGATCCATTGCACCGCCGGCGTAAGCGCGGCCTCGCGCAGGCGCGTGAGCGTTTCGGCATCCTCGACGAAGACCGCCTTGGAGTCGCAATCCCGCAACATGCGGCCCAGCTCCGAGGGCGGATAGCTCGGATAGAGCGCCGCGGCGATGGCGCCGGCCGTCATCGCGCCGATATCGGCCAGGTAGAATTCGGCGCGGGTTTCCGAGTCCAGCCCCACCACGTCGCCCTTCCGGATGCCCAACTCCCGCAAGCCCGCGGCAATCTCTCCGNNGCGTCGCCGCATCGCGCGGCGGTCTGTTGAAGCAGCGAGTAGATGGTGCGCTCTGGCATCTCAGACGTTCACCGGGACGCAAACTCTCAGCCGGACCAGCCGGAAAAACAACTCCTTCACCTGCCCCAAGCTGCGTTCCCGAGGCCAATCCATGGCCACGCTGAGGGAGTCCGCCACCTGGCCGATGGTACTCTCTCCATTGAAGTGGTTGAAGACCAGCAGGCTCGCCTCATTGGTTTCGAACAGCTCGACCATCTGGCTCGCTCCCGCCAGCCGCGCCGAGACGCGCCCGTCACCGGGCACAATCTGGACGCCGGGGCAAATCCGCGGGATCAGCGCCGCAATCGCCTCGTCGGAAAGCTTGGGCAACTCCGAGAGCTGGCGGTTGGGTTTCCCCCGAAACTCTTCGAACCAAGTCACGGTCTCGCGGGCGAGGTACCTGAAGTAGAGCCGGCGGTCCACGGGATTCTCAGGCCTCATCCGTCCTCCAGCAAGTTCCGAAATGCCATACTCGCGATCAGTCAATCATACTAAAGCTGGCTCCCGGCTTCCGCTTTCAGCTCCCGCAGCATCTCGCCGAGAAACCAGGAGCCGCTGGCGGAGAGCGCGAGGCCGTGCTCGCTGCGCTCAATCAGGCCGCGTTCCAGCCACCGTTGAACCGGCGCGCTCTCCGGAATCGAAGCGGCCATCAGCGCCGCCACTGCGGGCCGGATCTTCCGCTCCAGAGCGTTCTCTTCGACGCCGCCTTCGAGCGCCGGCCAAGCGCCGCCCGCAACATACTCGCGAAACTCCGGATGGCGATAGTGGTACGCGCCGAACACCCCGTCCGCGGCCGGGCCCAGGGCCAGCAGGTCTTCGCCGCGGACTAAGTGCGTGTAATACAGGTTAGTATCTCGCTCGCGCGCGTAATGCACGAAGTGGTTCTTGCGATAGCCGCCGCCGGTAAGGTACTGGTCGGCCGCTTGAAACAGCTCGTAATCCCGCGCCGGGTCCTGGGCGGCGATGCCCTGGCGCTCCAGAAACCGCCGGTTCCGGTCCGAGATCTGCAACTGATAGAGCGAGAAGCCGTCGACGCCCAGCGCCACTAGGCGTTCGAGGCTCCCGATCAGGCCCTCCAGCGTCTGACCCGGCAGGCCGTACACCACATCCACCGAGACGATGAATCCGCCCTGGAGCGCGCGCGCCAGCTTCTCTTCGACCGCGCCCGCCGCCTCCCGCCTGCCGATCGTCCGGCGCACGCGCTCCTCGAGCGTCTGCACGCCGACGTGAAGCCGCGTGAACCCCCACTCGCGCCATTGCCCGAGGAATTTCGGCGACAGCGCGCTCGACGTGGATTCGAGCGCCCACTCCGTTTCCCTCGTCGTGTGGAGGCAGCCCCGGCACGCCTCCAGCACCCGGGCCATCACGGACGGGCTGAGGCAACTGGGAGTTCCCCCGCCGAAGTGAACGGTGGTTACGGGGCGGCTCGCGAGCGTTCCCAGGCGCGACCAGGCCTGGATCTCGGCCGTGAGCGCCCTGGCGAACTCCTCCTGCTGGAGCTGGCCGCGCGGCCCTAGCGCGACCGAGTAGCAATCGCAGAAGGCGCACCGCCGGTCGCAGAAGGGCACGTGGACGTAGACCGAGATCGGCCCGCGGGCCTTCGAATTCGAGAGCATTTCGGAGAGGTGGCGCCAAGCCTGGGCGCCATCGTCCTCATAACCGCGCTCGGCCCACACCGGCGGCGGCAAGCTGCGCGGGACCAGCGGATAGGGCGTGGGCGCCGCCTCGAGAATCCAGGTCTCGGCCAGCCGGCGCTGCACCAGGCAGCGAAAGGAGGCTACCTCGGGAGCGGCACCCATCACGGCGCAACGATCCGGGCACTCCCGAGCGCAGTGGCAGACATTGATGCAGTCGAGACACATCGGAGGAAGCGCCAGGGCCTTCCGGCGATGCGCGGCGATGGCCTCCGCATCCAGCAGGTACTCGCCGCGGCTCTCCTCCCATTTCCCGACGAGGAACGGGGCGGCGCCGGGCGGGCGGCCGTCGGTCGCGAAGAAGCAGGCCGTGGCGGCGCCATCGGGCAGCAGGTGCAGCGTATCGCGCAAGACGCCGCAGAACGGGCCGTGAATCTCGTCCAGGCGCGCCCCGGAGATCGAGAGGTCGCAGCCGCGTGCACGGGCTTGGCGTTGGGCCTCCAGGAAGTGCTCCACGAACCACTCCGCCTGGTCCGGCCGGAACGCCCCGGCCCGGTACACCGGCTCGAAGCGCATTTCCACGGCTCCCAGCGCTTGGTCGAGATACCCGACGATCTCGCTTTGCCGCTCGACGGTTTCGGGAGTAATGGTGGCCCGGACCTGGAACCGGCCGCCAGCTTCGCGCAGAACCCGCGCGGTGCGCTCGATGTGCGGCGACGTGGGTCCACCGCCGGCGAGCGGGCGCTGCCGGTCCTGGATATCCGGCGGCCCATCGCAGGAGATCTCGACCAGGTCGAGCTCGCGGCCCAGCCATGCGGCCCGTTCCGGGGCGATCGCTCCATTGGTCGCCAGGAACCCGAACCAGGCGACCCCGGCTTCGGCCGCGATCGCCCGCGTCCCTTCGACCAGGCGAACCACCGCTTCCCAATCTAGCGTGGGCTCCCCGCCTCCGTGCAGTACCAGGTGGAACCGTCTGCCTTTCCGCGCGCAGGAGCGGGCCACCAGCTTCGCCGCCCCGAGCGCGGCGCTCTCGTCAATCACCGGAGCGCCGTCGCCGCGGCCGGCCGCCGCGTAGCAGTATCCGCAAGCCAGGTTGCATCGATTGTTCAGGTAGATGGTGAGGCATTCGGGAGCGAAGGGCGCCTCGGCCAGCCGCTGCCAGGCGGCCTGAGCTTCGCCGGCGCAGCGCAGCAGTTCCTCCGAAGGCCCCGTAGCCACGCATCCCGGCGCATAGTACACGCGCGCGCCGCCGCGCTCGAGGCGGAACGCCGGCAGCGTGGCGTGGACCCGGCTAGTTCGGATACCGGTAATGGCCGCCTCCACCGCAGGTGTACTGAATCGGTTTTGCAGCAGTCGTGCTGGCATTGACGTCCATCAGGCAGGTGGGCAAGGGCTGGCCATCGGGCAGCGACCACAACATGATGGTCCGGCCGGAACTGCCCGAGGCCAGCAGCCTCCCGTCCGGGCTGATAGCAACCGACCACACTTGGTCCGAATGCCCATTAAGGGTCTTCAGCAGTGCCCCATCTGGCAGCGACCACAACTTGACCGTACCGTCATCGCTGCCCGAAACCAGCAGCCTCCCATCCGGGCGAATGGCGACCGAGTCCACCCAGCCCGAATGCCCCCTGAGGGTCTTCAACAGCGATCCATCCGGCAGCGACCATAGATTGATGGTCCTGTCGTCGCCGCCTGAGGCCAATAGCCGGCCGTCCGGACTAACGGTGGCCGACCGAACCCAGCCTGAATGCCCCGCAAGCGTCT
>PMEV01000097.1 GCA_003154855.1 Bryobacterales bacterium | reverse complement strand
TGGGGAGTCGCGGCTGCTATCCGATTTCAACGGAACTGCCAATACGGGCGATCCCCGCGCGGACCAACTGATCGGAGACCGCTGGATCAGCGGGCTGGAGTTCGATCCTAGCGATTCAACGATCCTGTACCATAGCTCGAAGGTTAACGGAGTCGGCTCGAATGCGCAGAGCATTTTCAAGATACAGTACACGGGCAACTTCGCTGCGTGGCAGCCGGTGTACTCGGGCACTCAGCCCACAGACCACGTGAGCTATACGAACCTGACTCCGGCTTCGACGGGAATGGATATCCTGAGCCAAGTCGAGGCCGCAATTCCCGGCTACGACCCTACGATCTTCGGCACGTTCCTGGCCAACGACGATTTGGGGATGGCGGGGAAGTACCTAGTTATTTCGGGAGGTCCCGGTTCCGGTCAGGACACGCCGTGTTCCTACTTCTTCTTCGACACCTCGACGACCCCGGCAACTTTCGTCAAGAGGGCGGACTCCTACAGTTCGTCTTCGCTGCGCTGGGGAGGATGCCATACGACAAACACGGCGGGCTTCGGCGACTACGCGATGATCTTAGCTAAGCAGATGGCCGATAGCGCCAGCGCAACGCGCACCTTGTTGGGGCCCCACTTGATGAATGTGTTGCAAGTCATGCAGAACGGAGCGTGGACCTCGAACACGGCGATGGCAGCCAACTACGCCGACACCTGTCCGGCTAACTCCTACGGCGCTACCGGACAGAATTGCATCTCCATCATGACGCAGGGCGAGCCGTGCAGCCAGAGTCCGAATACAGCGGCCGGAGAGAACACGAAGTTTCCTTGCCCGTACAACGCGAGCTACTCGATGCTCCAGCCTCTGGCGGAGGGCGATTGGATTGTGGATAGCGCCCATCTATCGACGGATGGCGAGCGGATGCGCGTGGTGAAGAAGACCACCAACGCGGACGGGACGCTGACTCTGGTGCTACAGCGTGGGGTGGGGCCATGCGTTTCGACGGTAGCAACTCTGAAGGGCTGGGTTGCCGCGATGGCTGTGACCGGTGCTTGCCGAGTTTCGACCTACTTCAACAGCGGCTCGGACCCAACCAACACCTGGCTGGAGGAGTATCCGTCGCTAGTAGCAGGCCACAACGACATTGGCACTGCACCCACTCCTGGGAACGTCACTGTAGCTGGCAACCCAGCGCACATCTACTACGGTTACGGCATCCGCTTCAACAAGCCCACGTCGGCCATCGGGCAATCCGAGGACTACGAGGTGAACTTCGGGAACACCGCATTTGCCAACAATGCCGTAGGAACAAAACCGGGTTTGCAGAGCTACCCGAGTCTCAAGCAATGGTATGCCCCACCCGGCGAGAAAGGTTGGATCCTGGACGTCCGGGCACTGAACCCCAGCGGCGGCGTAGGAGACGAGAATCCTAGCCGTATTCTGGCCGGAAACAGTTCGCTAGTAGCGGGCACCGTCCAGGTCTACAAGACCCCGGTGCTGGGCGGTGGGACCGTGGACATACACCGGACTCCCTTGCTGGGCTACGCTGGGCCGTATTTGCTGCGCGACATCGGCGGGCCGTCCTCATCGATCACGGACTCCGACGCCTGGACCTACTGCTACGCCTACCGGGCCGGAGAGTGCCGGGCCGACGCGAACGCCGGGGACGCCTACACGAACGTGCCGAAGGCCGGGCCGCTGGACGGCTGCTACTCGAACAGTTTCTCGATTCGCGCTCCCTGCATCTTCATGGCGTCACCAGCGACGTCGCAGGTGGTGCAATGGGACATCAGCCAGGCCGATCCCCAGGGAACGCACTGGCGCAGGCTGACCATGGGTCTGGCGGGTTGGGGGCGGCAGTACCAGTTCGCCAACGCGCGCAGTCTGCCGGATGGATCGTGGGCGATTTTGCGGGGCTACTGGCCGGATGGGAAGCGGGGCGACCTGCTGCTGGCGAAGCTTCCGCCCTGGCCGGGCTACGATGGGACCGACCGCAGCACGTTCGTCAATGTGCCGGTGAGAGTGAGGGTGGACGACGGCTTCGTGGCGGCCCGCATCCGCTTCGGATACGCCGAAAACGGCCCCGCCGACCAGTTCTTCTGCACGTCGCGGCAGGAGGCCTGCTCGACGGGCGGCGATCCGTTCGCCTGGGAGAGCGAGGGTCCGGCGTGGACCTCGTGCCGGACCCGCTGCCTGATCGAGGTGCCGGCTCGTTCAGGGCGGGTGTTGTACTACGCCGTGGACCAGAAGACCGAATGGGGCTCGGTCAAACCGGGGACTTTGCAGGTGCTAACGGCGCCTTGATGGGCGCGCGGGCAAACGGGCCCAGTTCGTTCCCGGCTGCGAGGAAGTTCGCCAAGCTAAGCCCGATCAGGTGAACGTGGTAAAACAGATCGCCCGCATGGACGAACAGGGTGTTGGCGGCAAAGGCTAGACAAACGACGAACAAACACAGGGACTGGGCCACAACCACCTGCTGGCCGGGGAGCCTCCAGGCGCGCTTGGCGACCTGGTAGTTCATGCGTAGGCACATCAACAGCGCCGCACAGTAGAAGAACAGCGCCGGCAGACCCATCTCGCTGGAAACCTGCGTGTAGGTGTTGTGCTGCCTTAGATCGACGATGTGCTCGCCTCTGCTCTTGGCATCCGCGAGCACGAAATCCGAAAACTGCCCCGGTCCCACGCCGAAGAGGGGATGTGTCAGCGTCAGCTCAATCGCCTTCTTGAGCAATTCCTCCCGGCTGAGCTGGGAACCGAGAGATTGCGCGTCATCCTGGGAGGAAACCTCGACACCCTCGGTCTCGACGAAGATGAAGGTGAGGCGGTGGAGAGCCGCTGCCGGAGTCGCCAGCAGGGCCACCAGAATGGCGCAGCAGAACAGGGTGATGAGCCAGAACTTCGCTATGCGCGGAACGACGAAGAACAGGCCGGCGGCCACGATGAAAAGCGAGAGAAAGGTGCCGCGCGAGGCGGTCCTCAGGATGCAGACCAGGACCGCCGCCAGCGCAGCGGCGCCTAGCAAGCGCAGCAAAAGCCGCCGCTGAAACACCAGGAAAAGCAGAAAACTGAAGCACATCAGGAGGTGAAAGCCGAGGTCGTTGGGGTTGGCGAGAGAACTGTTCTCAATCCCCAGGCGCCCGGTCTCGGAGGAGCCGAACCGGAAACAGTAGAGCGGGACGGCGAGGGCCCCAGCGACGCTGAAATAGATCAGCGTGCGAACTTGTTTGAGGGAAACCGCGAGCGCGCAGGCGGCGAACACCAACGACTCGTACTCGACGGTGTGGAGAAAGACCCCAAGGCTGCCGCCGCGCCAGTAGCTGAAGGGAACAGTCACACCCATCCACAGGCAGAAAGCCAGCCAGAACCGGCCCGCACGGAGTTGCAGGCCGCGGAACATCGCCAAGCTGACAAGACCGAAAGCCAGGGTGAGGACCGCGCTGATGGCCCTAATCCTGGGCGTCCACCCGAGGTGGTTCAGCAGGAACTGGTCTGGCAGGGTAAAGTTGGCCCAAAGGAAAAGTCCGAGAATGTACACCCCCACCCGCTGTACAGGACTCGGGGCGAGGGGGGAAAGACGGGGAGCCGTGGCAGCGCTGCGGCCTACGGCCAACTTCGCCCCCGGACTTCCCGTGGCCACAGTAGTGGGAGCCTGCGCGGGGCTAACAGGTTGGCCGGTCGGCGATCTCATGGGCGGGTTCGAATCGTCCGTTGTTGCAGCGCAATTTGTGCCGGCATGCTTCGCATTCCGGCAATTCCTGGCGAATCCACTTCCGATTCTACCAGTTCTCAGGCGATCCTGGCGCCGTTGGCCCGTGCACCTCTTACGCCCTAATGCGTCCTCACAACTTGAAAGGCGATTCTACCTAGGCGTGATGGCGGTTGAAGTCATTCTGGCGATGGGCGCGAGCTCCCGCCGGATCATGTCAATGGCAGGCGCCTCGGTTCCGGGGTCCCGTTGAGGCCAGCACCGGAACGGCGGCACGCTCGATGAACACCGTCTTCCCCGCCTTGCACGATTGCTCTCATTTTCTAGGAGAGCACAGGACCTGGCGCAGTTTCGAGCGTAACCCATAACCGCGCATCAGTGGTCACCCGAAAACCGGCCCAAGAGGCCAACATCTAGAACTTTGAAACCGCCGAGGGCTCAAGCCGCGTATCCCATCCAAGACTTGCTGCGGCGCGTAGGGCGGGCAATCGGTATCCGTCGAGAGACCGCGGCCGCCCGGTGGTCCTGGACGGTCCACAACGGCGGGAACGTGCGAATGAATCCGGACGAATTGCTGAGCGACTTACGCGAGACCTCATGTTGTATAATACTCGGTGCTCGGGATCTCAGGATCGGAATTCGGGCTGTTCGAAACGCCGTTAGGGGAACCTTAGGTTGAGATCGGTCAAGCAGGATAATCCGGCTTACTCCCTCCGAAGACCCCCTGAAGGATTGCCGCGACTGCGAGCGTGCACTCTCCTGTTTCTCGTCGCGTTCGTTCTTCGGCTGGGGATTGGATTCGCTACCCGGCGCTCGGCGGACCTATATGACAATGAGATGCACCGTGCCGCGAGGAGCCTCGCCGCCAATGGTACTTTAGGGAATCCCTATACTTGCCCCACCGGCCCGACCGCTCACGTCGCCCCCGGTTATGCTGCGTTCCTGGCTTTGGCATACCGCTACGCCGGCCGGCCGGAAGTGCTCATTGTGATCGCGACGTCGGCGGTGGCCTCGATGACGTACGCGCTGCTCCCGTGGCTCGCAGTGAATCTTGGACTCAGCTTCCCGGTAGGCTTTGCGGCGGGCCTATTCGGCGCTGTTCTTCCTTTCCTTCCGGGCATGGAGGCTCGGGGTGCCTGGGAAGCCGCGTGGGTGGCCTGGCTATTCGTGGTTGCTCTCGGCGTCACGGGGGGGTATTGGCGCCAGCCCAGCCTCAGAGCTGCGGTCGGGGTTGGCTTCGTCTGGGGCGTCGCCTTCCTGTTTGGGCCGGCGCTGGCGCCCCCTTTTGCCGTGATTATGATTTGGCTCTTCGTGAAGGTCAAGCCGTATCGAGCGACGACTCTGGCGCTGGTTGCCACAGCCATTCTCACCACCGCGCCATGGATTGGCCGCAACTACGTGCAATTCGGCAGGGCGTTCTGGATCCGGAGCAACTTTGGACTGGAGCTCGAACTTTCGAACAACCCAGCGGCTTTGCCGTATGTTATTGATAACTTGAGGCCGGCTGGATCATTCGATCTGCACCCGGGACGACCGAAAGCCTGTGCCCTGCTCCAGAGAGTTGGAGAGCTGCCCTACATGGATGAGCAGCTGCACCGCGCGCTTCAGTGGATTCGGTCCAACCCTGGAGGCTTCCTACGGTTGACCGGGCGGCGCGTCTGGTACTTCTGGGCTTCGCCGTTCTCGTCCCTCTATCGACGTATCCTAGCGCTGCTCATGGGCGCACTTGGCATCGTCGGAGCGGTTCTCGCAATTAGGCGCGCTCCGGGGGGGATAGTCGGTCCCGTGCTGCTGGGCACCCTCGCGACCTTCCCGGCTCTGTACTACTTCATCCAAGCTGACCCGCGCTACCGGGCGCCGATAGAGCCGGTGGTGCTGCTGGCCGCAGCCTATGCGCTGATGCCCGTCGGGCGCCCACGCGATCGCCGCGCTCTGGAAGCCGCGGTGTGAGAACGGAACAACTCCCGCACAAGAATATCTGTATTCAGATCGGCTGTTGTCGCGCGGCACCGAGATCGAGGACCGGAAGGTGCTGGACGGCGCGGCTCTTTCGCGCCTGGACGTAAAGTGCCTGCCGCGCCGTCGCGCGATCCCGCGACCGGAATCTAATCGGCCAGTGCATGCCGAGGCAAACCTTTTTCGGTCACGCGGGAGCGGGCGAAATATCCGGCTCTTTTACAAGGACATCGCGAAATTGAGCGGCGGCGTGCGGCGGGGACCCGTTGGACACTTGAGGCGGAGCGGCGCGGGGCGCGCGAAGCGATTGCGCCAGGCGGCCGGCGAGGGAATGCCAGCGGCCCGGCGCGCCGGTCCAGTGAGAGATGGAGATGAAGCAGACAACCAGCAACCTTTTCGTTTGGGCGTTAGCCGCCGCAGCCTTGCTGCCAGGCCAGACGACGATCAATGGCGGGAGGGCGGTATCCGGCACATGGGACGCCTCCGGGGCCTCGACTACCAAGCCGGCCAAGTCCGGGGCAGTTCTACCGGCGAGTTGCGGCGTGGGAGAGCAGTTCTTCAAGACCGACGCCACCGCCGGGCANNCGGAGTGGGGCCGTTTGACGGCTTGACGGGCGCGAATCTCGGGTTCCGCAACATCGCCCCAGGGAGCGGCAAGGTCAGCGTCTCGCTGGATGGTGTGAACAAGCTGATCAGCCTGGACGCGGTGGAATCCGCCTTCACGCTGAGCAACCTGGGGGGGACGCTCGGCGTCGGCCAAGGAGGAACCGGAGCGACGGCGGCGGCGGGCGCGCGCAGCAACCTGGCCGTGCCCGGGCTTAGCGTGTCAAACACTTACGCCAGCGGCACGACGCAGACGTTTGCGGGCGCCCTAGTGGCGGCTGGATCGGACCGCACGGCTCCCATCAAGACCGGCACCACACTGCCCGCCAGTTGCACGCAGGGCGACGTGTACTTCAAGTCGGATGAAACAGCGGGGCAGAACCTTTATTTCTGCACAGCAACTAACACCTGGACGAAAATGGCCGCTGGCGTGTGCGGCAGCAGCGGCCAGATCATGGTGAATGGCAGCGGCGCATGCGCGGGAGAAAGTCAGATCACCACCAGCCAACTGGTGGCTCATGCGGCCACGCACCAGAACGGCGGGACCGACGAAATATCGACAGCGACCCCGGCCGCGAACGCAATCCCAAAGGCTGGGACGGGAGGGACGCTGGCGGCGGGATGGATACCGGATCTGTCGGGAACGTACTCGACAAAAACCGCGGGGGGCGATCTCTCCGGTTCTCTGCCGAGCCCGACCGTGGCGAAGGTGAATGGGAATACGCCTGGGGGAAGCTGCACCAATAAGGCGGTCACCGGCCTGAGTACCTCGGCGGTTCCGACCTGCACGACGCTGACCTCGGCCTATACCGACTCCTCCATTGCGCACACCGGCGTGGATGTTAACTCGTCCTATCAGGTCACGGCCACACATCTTGCGGCCGCCCTTCCGGTGGCTCAGGGCGGAACGGGAACCATGAGCACTCTAACCGGGCTGGTACGCGGGAATTCCTCGGCAATGACGGCGGGGGAGCTTACCGGGGATGCCGTCACCAGCGGCAGTAACAGTGTCAGCGTGGTGAAAATGAACGGAGGGGCGGTTCCGGCCTCCCAAGCCTCGCTGGCCACGAATGCTTCCGGTCAGATCGTCGCGGGCAACAGCGTGCTCGGCGCCTCCGGGCTGACCAGCGTAGGCGCGCTGCCCATGGTGACATCGGCAGGCGCCATGGGCCCTTCCGCCATCTCGGACGACGGCACGGCGAATGTGACGGTGACGAACAGGGCGCTGGCGGTCGGCACTACACTGCTCGACGGACGCGCCATCCTTCGCAATTGGGACGCCTGCATTGCCGGGCTTCAGGTGAACGGCTCGGGAGTCTGTAACTGGCTGTGGCTCGGGGATTCCTGGACGAATAACGGCATGATCACCGAGCAGGTGCGCTCGTACCTACAGACGACCTACGGGAATGCGGGGCCGGGCTACTTCACGCTCGACACCTGGTACAACACGCCGCCGACCGGGGTCGGGCTGACTTCCGCGGGCACCTGGACGGACACAATCGACACCTCGAGCGCTCTGGGGATCCAGGCCGCCCACACCGTCAGCACCGACACCGCCACCCCCGCCAGCAAGACCATCACCGCGACCATGACCACGTTCGTGCTGCACTACTATGCACAGCCCAACGGTGGGTCTTTCACGTACAACGTAGACGGGGCGGGGGCGATTACCGTCTCGACCGCTCCGGCAGGCGTCAACCTGCTTCCGTCGGGAACCAGTAATACCTTCACTTCCTGGACTCAATCAGGCGTGCTGACGCCCGCGACGACGGCCGCCACCACGGACCCATTCGGAGGGAACAACGCCTGGAAAGTAACCGAGGACACCAGCAATGGGTATCACCGCCTTTGGGAGAGTTCGACCCGAGTCGCCGGAGGGAAGTACACTTTTTCGATTTACCTAAAGGCCGCGGAACGCACGATCGCATCGTTCGTCGACGGGCAGGATGGGAGCTCGAGCTCTGGACGATTCAATCTCGCCTTGGGGACCATCACCACCTGTCGAACGGGCCTGACCTGCGCCATGCAGCCGGTTGGAAACGGCTGGTACCGGTGCTCGGTTGCCTTCACCGACACTCCTGGAGGTTCGCACACCTCGACCCTGCGCCTGATGGACGCCGGCTCAAACGTTTCCTATCAGGGCACCGGCACGTCGGGGATGTACGTCTATGGCGGCCAGGCGAATCCCGGCAGCACGCCCATGACGTATGTGGATGCCAGTTCGGCCGTCCCCACCTATAGCAGGCTGGTTCTCTCCGGGCTCACGAACGCGTCGCACACGGTGGTTCTGACCGTCACTGCCGCGGGAAGCGCTGGGGTGACGCTCATGGGCGCGGAGGCCAATCTGGACGCGGCCGGAGTGCGGCTCCAAAAGATTGGCACAAGTGGCGCGACAGCCAGCTACTATAGCGTCGTCAACGCGGCCAACTGGGAAACGGGAATAGCGTCGCTCTCTCCCAGCCTGGTGGTTCTGATGTTCGGCGCCAACGAGTTGCAGCAGAACATCACGCCCGCCGCTCAGGCGTCGAGTCTGGCCACCATCATCGCAAACATTCAGGCGGCTGCGCCTAACGCCGATGTCATCCTCATTCCACCAGTTGACATCGGCGTCACGGGGACTTACACCGTCTCGGCTTATGCGGCGGCGCAACAGGCCCTGGCGCAGTCGCTGGGCATCGGCTTCATGTCGATGGATAAGCGGTTCGGGTTGTACGCCGGGTCCAACGCGCGCGGTCTGTTCAATACCGACAAGATCCATTTCACGGCCACTGGAGGCAAGGTCTTTGCCAATGGATTGCTGCGCTGGTTGGGCTCATTTTAGAGGTTATGGCGGCCATGTCCCGGCCATCCCCGCGCGATCAGCTCCCGATCTTCCGCGCCGGAATCAAAGGCGCGCTTGTGTGTCCAACCGGAAAGGAGTAAGACGATGAAACTGGCAACCTCGGTTCTCGTGTTTGCCGCGACGGCGCTCCCGGCCGGCGCCGCGATCACGAACGTACGGATTGGCGGGAGTACCGCGACGCAGGCCATTGTGGCCTATACGGCCTCCACCTCCGCAGCCTGTGCTTTGGTGATCAGCGAGTCGCCCACCTACAGCCCGGTGGTGCATGATGTGGATGCCACGCTGTTCCCGGGAGCCAATCTCGACTCCCGCGCCGGCAACCCGACAGCAGGACTCGCACGGACCTTCGTGGTTGGGCAACGGCTGGCGGCGCAGGGCGCGGACGGGAACTACTACAGCCGTGCGCTCCAGGCCAACACGCAGCACTGGTTCCAGATCGCTTGCGGCACGGATACGGCGACGGGGACGTTTACCACGGCCAATTTGCCGATTGGGGACAGTTCGGTCGAGCAGCCGCCCTTCGATGCGGGCGCGCCATTCAACTACGCATGGCCGAGCGTGAGCCTGACCGACAAGACCAAGACCTACGTCGATCCACAGACCGGAGTGCTCCTAAAACGCATGACGGGGCCGGGCGAGAACACGGCAGGGACCCACGCGGCCGCGTTCTCCCCAACCGTGTTCGATCTGAACTCGGCGTGGACGAACCCGAACAACGCCTCTAGCGGAAACCCAGGCACGCTGGCTACCTACTCCGGAGTGGCGAGCGATCCGTTAGTGCTCACGTTCCCTACGAACTGGAACCCGACCTATACGACTCCAGGCGGATGGTTCGCTACGGGCGGCGTGGACGATCTCCAAGTCACGGCCTACGGTGACGGGAGCGATGCGAGTTCGGCCAATCGGACGATTGGAATGTGCTGGACGCCCGACGATGGGGTGACGTGCGCCACGAACACATTGACCGTGGTGCTGCCACAGACAACGCCGGGGACAGTCTCAACCACGGGTTTCCCATCAAGCACCATGTCGGAGTGGGGAGCCTATCTGAGCAAGGGCCTGTTCTTCCCACGCACCGGCAAAGTGAACGTGAGCGGAACGGCTGTCACCTGGGCAAGCGGAGCGTACTTCAATCCGGCCCTGGCGGTCGGATCGCGGTTCTACATTGCCGGAGCTTCAGCCTGTGCATCGAACTACTGCACCATCGCTTCGATGCAGAGCACCAGCGCCTTGACCACGGTGGAATCCAATTCTACCCTGACCAATGCGACGTATTTTGATGCCGCTCCGGGCCTGAAGATTTGGAAAACTACCGCGCCGGGGACAGTCAATGTGAGCTTCAGCTTTACGACGGCAACCGGAGGCTATTTCACGATGGATGTGGGAGGTGAGTTCGACTCCTGCGGCCACAACTCGGTTACGGTCTCGGTGGACGCTGGTGGAAACGCGATCTCCCCGAGCGTCACGGGTTATCTCTGCATTGCACGCTGGGGTCAGGACTCGCATGGCGGCGCCCTCTATCTGATTATCCCATCCACGGGAGAGTCGAGGCTGCTCTCAAACTTTATCGGAACGCGGAACACCGGCGATCCCACGGCGGATCAGATTTACTCCAGCGATCTAATCATTCCGAGCGGGTTAAACTTCGACTCGACCGACTCGACGGTTATGTATTACGCCTTACTCGTGAACGGGATAGGCGGCAACCATGTGCAGAGCATCTTCAAGATACATTACACCGGCACCTTCGCCGCCTGGACACCAGTGTACTCGGGAACCGTTCCCGCCGATCATGTCACTTATACGAACCTGACTCCGGCCTCTACAGGGATGGACATTCTGAGCCAGATTCAAGCTGCGTTCCCAAGCTACAGCACAACGCTCTGGGGGACGTTCTACAACAACAGCGGTCTTGGAATGGCGGGGAAGTACTTCGTCGTGTCGGCAGGGCCTGGGCAGGATGCGCCCTGCATCTACTACTACTTCGACACCTCCCAAATGCCTGCTCCATTCGTCAAGTCTGCGGACTCGTTCAGCGCGGCTTCGCTGCGTTGGAGTGGGTGCCACACCACGGACGTAGCGGGCTTTGGCGACTATGGCATGATCGGCGGGAAGCAGATGGCCGACAATCCCACCACGGCGACAAACTTCCTCGGCCCGTGGCAGATGCCTGTAGTTAAGGTGATGCAGAACGGCTCCTGGACTACCAACACGGCGGTTGCGGCGAACTACTACGATACCTGTCCCGGTGGAGCATCAGTCGTTGGCCCGTGGAATGCAACCCCGCAGTGCATCACGATCATGACCTCCGGCGAGCCGTGCAGCCATACGCCATCGGCGGCGGAATTGGCGTCGTATCCTTGTCCTTACAACGCGAGCTATTCGACGCTGCTGGGGCAGACTACTGCGGTGGGAGACTGGCTCGTGGATCTCTCGACGCTCTCCACGAACGGTGAGCGGATGCAGATCCTGTCCAAAACGAACAACGGCGACGGGACGGTCACTTTCGTCCTGGAGCGCGGCGTCGGTCCCTGCGCCGGCAACGTGGCGAAGTCGAATGGCTGGACGGTGGCAATGGCCGTCAACAACGGGACCTGTCGGATCAACACCTTCTTCAACAGCGGATCGGACGTGACGAACACCTGGGTCGCGGAAAATGGTACTCTCGTCGCAGGCCACAACGACATCGGCACTGCGCCCACGGCGGGGAATATCACGGTAGCCGGCAATCCGTGGGACATTTACTACGGCTACGGCATCCGCTTCAACAAACCCACGTCTTCCATCGGGCAGCCGGGCGACTGGGAGATCAACTTCGGCAACACCCACTTCGCCAACAACCAAGTTGGCACTACCTCGGGAATCCAGAGCTATCCGAGCCTGAAGCAGTGGAACGCTCCGGCTCGCGAAAAGGTCTGGTTTCTCGACGTTCGCGCCATTCTGCCGAGTGGCGGGGTTGGCGACGAGGCGGTGCAGAAGATGATGGGCGGAACGAGCACTTTGGTTCCGGGCTTAACCCAGACCTATGTGACCCCGATCCCTAGCGGCATCGGCACAGTGAGCATCAAGACCACGCCGCTGTTGGGATACGCAGGACCCTACCTGCTCCAGGACATCAGCGGGCCATCGTCCTCCATCGGCGACACGAATGCCTGGAGCTACTGCTACGCCTACAAGGCCGGAGAATGCCGGGCTGGATCGGTGGCGGGCACAGCCTACACGAACGTCCCGAAGGCCGGGCCGCTGGATGGCTGCTATGTGAACAGCTTCTCGATTCGCCCTCCATGTGTGTTCATGGCATCGCCGCCGACCTCGCAGGTGGTCCAGTGGGACCTCAGCCAGCCAGATCCGCTGGGCACCCGTTACCGCAAGTTGGGCATGGGCCTGGCGGGCTGGGGCAGGCAATACGACTACGCCAATGCTCGCGCTCTTCCGGACGGCTCCTGGGCGATTCTGCGGGGCTACTGGCCGGACGGCAAACGGAGCGATCTGCTGCTGGCGAAGCTGCCGCCCTGGCCGAACTACGATTCGGCGAATCGGTCGACGTTCGTCCCGCTGCCGCTGCAACTGGGTGCGGTACCCTGGCGGACCGATCACGTGCTGGTGCAGTTCGGCTACACTCCCAACTTCCAGTGCACGACACGGCAGGAAGTCTGCATCACCGTCACCGGCTCGGCACCCGGAAGCGCGCCGGCCCAGGTGAACGAGACTACGCCGTTTTACTTTGCGACCTCCGACCTGGGCGCATACACCGGTTTGCCATGCACGTCGGGATGCACGGTCACGATCCCGGCGCGTCCGCAGCGTGTGGTCTACTATCGCGTCAGCTACCTGCGGGCGGATGGCACGACGGTTTTGACTACCGGCACGGAAGTGGCGGTCGTCCCATAGCGGCGCACGGAGTGTTGGGCACCAGCGCGAGTTGTCCGTCCTTCAGGCTGCGGCCAGGATTGGGCTGTGGTCGAAACGCCTGGTGAGCGACCGGCAAACGATGTGGGTCGCACCCCACGAATCGCACTTGAGACAGGCGAACGCCCCTGCCTGGGAAACCTTACGTCGATCTCGACGATTCCCACGCCGCCGGTCTCGCAACAGAAATCAGCTCCGATTCGGCCGGTTCGCCAATCGCGCCTCGGAAATCCACTCAGCCGGGAATCGAGTCTCAAGCCGGCATTTCTCGTTAACGGCCGGTTTTGGCGCGCGATCGTGGCGGATTACTCCTCGCGACAGGTGGAGTGGGCAAGGCGGAACAGCCGGGAGCACGGCCGCATGGGCTGGCGGGGCGACCGCAGCTGCGAAATCAAGCAAACCTTTTTCAGTCACTGCGTGCACCGAAATATATCCCTGTGCTTTTCAATCAGATCGATGTAAGTGCGCGGGTGGCCCCGACATTCTCCCGACTACACTGGGGCGTGAGGAATTCGAGAAGGGCGACATGAAGGATATTTCTTTAGCGGTATTCCTGCTCGCGGCGGTATGGGCGGCTCCGGCCGGCGCGCAAACCCAGGTAGACTTGCGAACCCAGGGGAAAAACGTGGACTTTTCCGCTGGCCCTTCGACCAAGCCCTTCCAGACGGGGACGCTGTTGCCGGCAAGCTGCTCGGTGGGGGCCGTATTCTTCAATACGAACGCGCCCGCGGGGCAGAACCTGTTCGCCTGCACGGCGACCAACGTCTGGACTCTCGAGAGCGGGGCCAGCGGGCTTCCGGCGATGGCGGGCAACGCGAACACGGTATTGTCGAACAATGGGACGACGGCTGGATGGCAGGCCCTGGGGGGAGACCTCAACGGCGCACCGCAAGCGGTCACGGTGACCGGCATCCAGGGGCATCCGATCGGCAGGCTGGCTCCCGCCGACGGCCAGGCGCTGGAGTGGAGCGGCGCCCTTGGCCTGTGGCAGCCGGCAGCCGTGGCGGCGCTGGGCGGCGCCAACTTCTCCCAGGCGTTCACCTCGCAGACCACGGTGCTCATACCAGGAAGCGTCCACAACCTGGGCACCTCGAACCTGATCGTGGACTGTTACAATTCCGCGGCGCCTGCCCAGATGATCGAAGCCAACTCGATCACGGTCGATGCATCCACCTTCAATGTCACGGTCACGTTTGCGAACCCGCAGAGCGGACGCTGCGTAATCAACGGAACGGGCACGGGGTTGTCTCCCAATGCGAGCAACGTTTTTGCCACTGGCACAATACAGACCTTTCAGGGAGCGCTGGTGGCCACCGGCTCGAGCCGAACCGCGCCCGACCAGGCCGGCACGACTTTGCCCGCCACCTGCACGACTGGCGACCAGTTCTTCAATACCGGCGCCGGCGCGGGCCAGAACCTGTATTTCTGCACGGCCTCCAACACCTGGACGCAGATGAGCGGGAGCGGGGGAAGCGGGCCGGTATCGAGCGTGTTCGGGCGGACGGGCGCGGTCTCCGCGCAGGTTGGAGACTACGCATTCTCCCAACTTACCGGCACGGCCACGAACACGCAACTGGGGGCGGGGATCGACGCTGCCAAGATCGGCGCGGGCACAGTGACGAACACCATTTGGGGGTACCTGGCGAATCTGAGTTCGGATGTGCAGGCGCAGCTCAACGGCAAGTCTCCGGTTAACCCCACAACAGGCGGGGATCTCTCCGGACCGCTGGGAAGCGCCACCGTGAGGGGAATCCAGACGCGCTCCGTTTCGGCAGCCGCACCCACCAACGGCCAGGCTCTCGTCTGGAGCGCGGCGGCCAACGCCTGGCAGCCGGGCACAGTGGCCGGCGGCGGCGGAGGCATGGGATCGCAACTCGGCGATTTCGCGGTGACGCGCAGCAGTTCGACGGTGCTGGTCATCGGGGCCAATTGTTCCAGCACGACTCCCTGCAACGCGCGCTTCGGCAACACGGTTTACTCGTTCACACAAAGTTGCACCGCTACCCTGAGCACGGGCACCGGCACGGCCTACGTCTACGTGTCGGGTGGCGGCACGCTGACCATCGGGCACAATCTCACGGTGGCGGCGTCGGCGGGGTGCGTCGCGCAGTCGAGCGTGACGGCGTTCCCATCCAACGCCATCCCGCTGTACAACTGGACGGCCACCAGCGGAACGTGGGACGCGACGGGCGGCAAAGACTACCGCGGCTGGCTCAGCCAGAAGAACATTTCGGCGGGAACCGGAATCGCGACCGTGGAATCATTCGGCCAGACGGTGGTGGGAGTGGATGCCTCGGTGGTGCCAACCTATCTGGCGAGCACAGCGGTCTTGAACTTTCCGCTCATCGCCAACGGCGCCTGCGCCACGGACCAGACCTTTACGCTGCTGGGTGCGCTGGCCGGGAATAGTGTGGCGCCGGCCTGGCCCAGCGCCTTCGAGCCGGGGTTGCTGGGCATCATGTTTGTGAGCGCGGCGGATACGATCACGGTGCGGGTATGCAATCTCTCCGGCGCCGCGGTGGACCCCATCAACGCCGCGTTCGGAGCCACCATCGTGCGGAATTTCTAGCTCCGCGGCCGTCAGGGAGCCAGGACGCGGCGCACCCGAACCTGGGCTTCTCCAAACAGAATCTCAACCATCCCGAAGTGCTGGTTGTAGTANNGCGCAGTCCATGCAGGGCATGATCTCGACGTACAGCGTGCAACTTTCGGTGGCCGTTCCAGCGCGTGCGGCGTTGCAGATCGCGTTGCGCTCCGCGTGCTCCATCCACAAGTACTTGGCCGGACGCTCCAGCCGCTCCGGAACGTCGTCCCGAATCCCCCTCGGAAACGAGTTGTAGCCAGTCGACCGGATCTCGTGGTGCGGGCCGACGATCACGCAGCCGATCTGGGTGTTCGGGTCCTTGCTGCGGCCAGCGACCACCCGGCAGATCTGCAAGTAGTATTCATCCCAACTGGGAACGGAGCGCATGAACGGATGCTATCCCAGGGCGGGGCCGGATGCAACTGGCTGGCCGGCTGGCTGGCCGGCTGGCCGGCGGCTGGCCGGCGCCTCGGAACTCCGTCAGTGAGCTTGTACCAGGCCCAGGCCCAGCATCTGGTCGAGGCGCACTCCGAAGAAGCTTCCGGCGGAGGCCACCTCGATCCGGTCGGGACCCCCGTAGGTCACCACCAGGGTCGGCTCGCTCTGCGACGCCACCGCTTCGAGCGACTTGCGCTGCTGGGGCGTGAACTGCATCCGATCGGCAATCGGCGCGGCCAGCGATCCCAGGCTGTGGTACACCATCGCGGAGAGGTTGACCTGCCCGTCGTGGGGCAGCAGCGCGGTGAACTTGGGGGAGCGCGCCAGGGTGTAGCCGGTCGAGCGGTACTGTAGGGCGCGCACCAGCAGGTCATGGGTGGGCGCCGCGATGGCCAGTCCATTGTCGAAGACGAAGTGCGCCTCGAAGCCGGGCTGTCTTACGCTCAGCGTGTAGAACGTGCGGCCATTCGCGGTCTGTTCTTCCAGCTTCGCTGCGCCCTGGGACGCCGCCGCCAGCTTACCCAGCGTCCGCACGAATCGCTCGGAATCGTTGACCTCGAGCACCACCTTCCAGGAAGGCTGCGGCAGGATCGGACCGTCGAGGGCGAACGCCACTTCGCCGCCGAGCGGCTCGATCAGATCGGTGCGCACGTTGACGCCGGCCCCGGCCTCGAACCCGGCCAGTTCGGCCCACAGGTTGGCGTTGGTTAGGCCCGAGACGTCCTCGAGCATCTTGGCGGGATTCTTGGCCAGCGCGGCTACGGCCAAGGTGGCGTCGGGCGAGACATAGTCCAGCACGCGCATGGGCGCCGGAGCGGCCAGCCAGGAAGCCAGGCCGTGGCGGGGCTGGGCGAAGGTCAGGATGGCGTGGTTCTCGGCGCGGCCACCAACGTCCTTGCGCTCCACGATGAGATAGCGAAGATCGCCGAACCCGCTGCGCTGGAGCTTCGGGTCGTCCTGGGCGTGTTTCGGGATCAACGACTGCATGTCGGCGCCCAGCAGCCAGGTGACTCCCTGGCCGTAGGCCTCCGCCAGGCGCGCATGAAAGCCCGACTTGGCGAACCCACCGCTGCCGGGCTGCGCGGCGAGAGCGGCGGCTTGTTGGATTTGGGGCAGCTCGTTCGATACAGCCACGATACCGCCTCCGATATAGATCAGCCCTTCCCCGCCCTTGGATGTCGCGTGCGCCGGGTCATCGACGATGCGCAGGGCCGCCTGGCCGCCGGACTCCAGCTTGACCTTGGCGATCTGCCCCTCGAGAAAGGCCCGCAGACCGGGACGGTTGACTTCGGCCATCACGAGCGGCGATTTGGGCCGGCCCCCGGCATCGGGCAGGACCGCGACGACAATCTCCTGGCCCAGGTAATCGCTGAGCGCCCGGATGCGGTTGAGTGCGTCGTCGAGCTTGGCCTGGCTCTCGGGGGTCTTCATCTTCTCGCTCCACCACTGGCGCAACACCGCGCTTTGCTCGAGCTGTTCGTGGAACAGCCGGTTCGTCTCGGTCACGGTGGGGCCCAGGTTGGGGATCGAGGCATAAAACACCGCGCCGTCCGGGACCAGCGGGAGCAGCTTGCTGGAATAGCGCGGACCGGGGCCGGGCAGGGCTTCGATCTTCTTCTCGAGCTTCGAGAATTGCTTCAGCAGCACCAGGTAACGGTCGAAGTCGCGGCTCCAGGCGATTTCGTCCTTGACCGGAACCGGCGCGAGCGCGCTCGATGTGGCGAGCTGGTCGCCGGGATGCAGCAGGCTGGCCTGCTCGCCCTGGGCCACCTTGACTTCGCCTTCAATCACCGCAACCCGCGAGCCTTTCATGCCGCTGTCGACGGAGAAGACGGTGCCGACGACGGAAACCAGGCAGTCGGCCGTGGAAACGTAGAGGTGGCCATGACGCTGCCTGGCGGCCTGGACAATGATGCTTCCGCCGCCGAGTTGGATCGTCGCGCCATCCCGGCGGGCGGTGAGCGCGAGCTCGGTGCGCTCCCGCATTTCGACCAGCGAGCCGTCACGGAGCCGGACCACCGCACCGGAGCCTTTGGCGGTGCGTATGGTCTCACGCTCCCCGAGCGAGTCGCCCACCCTCAGCGGCGTGTTCGCGCCCGCGACGGTCGTGTAAAGGACGCCGTCGAGCGACTGGATGGTGGCCCGCGGCCCGCCAACGACCGCCGCGAAGCGGTCATAGGCCAGATACCCGCTGCCTCCGACGGCGAGGATCAGGGCCGCGGCGACGGCCCACTTCCAGACCGGACTCGCGGTCCTCCGGATGGAGAGCGGTACGGGCTGCCCGCACCGGCCCAGCGCTTTGCGGCAAGTTGGGCACTCGTGGAGATGATCTTCGACCAGTAGCGCGCGGGCGCTCGGAAGCCGGTGCTCGCGCCAGGAGGGAATCAGCGCCTGGAAATCCGCGCAGGTGCGCATGGCGCCCGCGTGCTCGGACAACGGGCCGGGAGCGTCCGCCGAGAGGCTGGCCCAAACCCGGTCCACAGCCGCGCTCACGGCGGCGGGGTCGACCGATTCGTTACGGACCTCGGAAATGGCCCGGTCCAGGAGGGGGTCCGATGCTTGCTCATCGATGCTCATACTTGTCTCCTAAGAAGCGCAGAATGTCTTGTTGCACACGGGTGCGGCTGCGGTGCAGGCTGACCGAGACATCGGAGACCGAAGTGCCGAGCAGGCGGGCGATCTCCTGGTTGTCGTGGTCCTCGAAATAGCGCAGCACGAAGATCTCGGCGGCCTTGGGCGCGAGCCGGGCGATGGCTTGGCGCAGGCAGTCCCGCAGCTCCTTTGCGTCCTGGCCCTGGTCGGGCCGCAGGCGGGAGTCCGTCGCCGCGGCAGCCTCTTCGAGCGGCGCCTTCAAGGCGCGGCCGCGGGCTCGCACGATGTCGAGAGCGGCGTTGACGGAGGCACGCCGAAGGTAACCCTCGAGATGGCTGGCCGAGGACGCCGCCCAGCCCTGACGCAAAAGCCTCAGGAAGACCGTTTGCAGCACGTCCTCGGCGTCGCTGGCATTGCCCGTGATTCGGTACGCCGCTCGAAACACCCGACCGTGGTGAGCCTGGAAAACCCGCTCCAGTTCCCCGATCGGGGCGGAAACCGCTGTCGTGCCGGCGCTCATCTCGTCCACCCGCTTTCTGTCGTCATCCATGGAGACTCCGCTTTTCGCGAGTTCTTACAAAGGGGGATACGAGAAAGAGGGGGTGGGCGTTCGGCTGGGATCTTCAACCGGGGCGGCGGACTAACCCGGCCGGCAACTGCGACTGGACAACCGGGGCAAACCTACCGGCTGGCCTGTTCGACGACGATGACGACGTGCCCTTTCTTGTGTCCGGCCTCAGCGTACCGGTGCACTGCGGCGAGCGGGCCGTTCTGGCGCCTCTATTGACGCTGGCTGCCCAATCCTCACAGCGCGCATCTCCTCGGGCGGCTAGCGTCTTCCCAAGGTCGGGCGGGCACGGTTTTGCTAGAATTGAGGTGTCCAGCCCGCAACAAGAACCCCGTCGCGGTGAGGTGCGAGAGCGGTTGAATCGGGCGGTCTCGAAAACCGTTGACCCCGTGAGGGGTCCGTGGGTTCGAATCCCACCCTCACCGCCATATTAATGAAAAATAAACGACTTAGCTATGTTCCTCCGTTGGTTCGTGCCATCTTCAACAACTCTATCCTATTGAGAATAAACAAGCCGTAGTGCGGGTGGTGTACGGATCCTCACCGCTTTATAAGTGGTTCTATTATCAATAGTTTACGGAATGATCGTCATTCGATCATGATTCACGCGAGTTACTCGCCGACGATAACGGCCAGCAAAGCAACGCTGAAGTGGCTACCAGCCGCCGCGCTACTGTAAAGCTGCTTCAACGGCGTTGCTCAGCTCAGCGGATTCAGGGGTCGCGCGGGAACCGAAGCGGGCTATCACCTTCCCGTTCCCGTCCGCCAGGAACTTGGTGAAGTTCCAGCGAATCTCGCCCCCCGTGGATGGATTGGCCCTCTTCTCGGTCAGAAACTGGTATAGAGGCGTCTTGTCAGATCCCTTCACCGACACCTTCGCGAACATGGGGAAAGTGACGTGGTACTTGATGGAGCAGAACGCCTTGATCTCTTCGTCGGTTCCGGGCTCCTGCCACAAGAAGTTGTTGGCGGGGAATCCCAGGACGACGAACCCCCGGTCCTTGTACTTGTTGTAGAGGGCTTCCAGGCCTGCATATTGAGGGGTGAATCCGCAACGGCTGGCCACGTTGACGATCAAGACCACCTTGCCTTTGAACTGCGCCAGAGAGGTCGGCTGGCCGTCTATGGAATTCAAGGTGAACTCGTGAACCGTGGAAGCTGCAGGCAGCGATGTCGACAGAGGCAAGGGCCCGCAGAGGATAACTGGCATTCTCATGTTCTCTTAGATGCTCAGCAGCGCTGCCGGATGCGAGAAGCGCTCCATGCCGGATCACACCACAATTACTGCGGCTCGCTGAGCAGTGCCGCCATCTGGATCGTAAGTGCCTTGTAGGACCCTTCCTCCAACGCGCCGTTGTGGCGCCAACGTACGACGCCGCGCCTGTCCAGGAGAATCAGGTAGGCGGCATCTGGCGATTGAAAACCCAGGCGCTGTTTCCAGGGACCGGCGCCGCCGTAGACTGTGATCACGTTCTCGTGGTCCTTCCTGGGAGTGCCCCTTCGCATCCCGCTGTCGATGAACCATTTCCCCAAGCGCGCCATGCCGCCGATCATCGGGACCTCGTAGAACGCGACTTGCGGATTGGTTCCGAAGTCCTTGCGGAAGCGGCCAACCCAGGCCTCCACGGCGAGTCGCGAATCATAGGTGAAGCCCAGCGCAAGCAGGGCGACGCGACCGGAAGCGACACCGGGCAGCCGGGCTTCCCGGCCTGTGAGGAACTCGCCCTTTAAAGGCGGCATCGGCTCGCCCGGGGAGAGAACGGAGATTACGGAAGAGGCCATCAGAATCATGGGCAGCATACCGTTCAGATGCGGCCTCCAGCACCTTGGCTGGCGCGATTCTGGAACAAATAGTGGGACACCATCCACTCCTTTCCTCCGGCATATCCGAACAACTCGGCGCAGGCCATGAAGAAGACTCGCCAGCGGACCAGCCAGCGCAGCGCCTCGTCTCTGCCATACACGGAGGAGAAGATGCCGAGGACCTCTTTTCGATGCCGATCGAACCGCTGGAACCAGTCCTCGGCTGTCTTCTGATAGTGGACGTCGCTTACCCGCCAGTGATCCCGGATTCGGAGGTACTCCTGGAAGTAGATCGCCAGGACCAGGCACAGCACCGCCTGAAACTGGAAGAACGACAGAAACTTCAGTGCGACGTGGCCGCGCCACTCGCGGCGCAGTTGGACGTAGCGCCCTTCTTCCGGTTGGCCGATGACGCGCGTGAAGAGCAGGTAGAGCGCCAGCCGCAGCCCCCAAAGCAGGGCCATGGCGGCGAACATCGTGCGGCGTGGCGCCCACCCGGTTCCCAGGATGGCGTACAGCACCCCCAGCAAGGCTAAGCCGCCGGCCCAGCCCACGTCGACAATCGCCGCATTGTGCAGCGGCAGATGAATCAACCACAGAAGCAGCATCACCCCGCACACAGCCACGGCCCCGGCCAGAATCAACGAGAGCATGGTTTCTCCCCAGCCGCCCGACGCACTTCGCTCTGGAGCCCGCGAAGCACCGGGACCAGCAGCAGGTAGATCAGAGCCGTAGCCAGGCTTCCGAGCGCGAGCCACGCCGCCAGGGCATGCGTCGTCGCCGTCCAGAGCACGGCCACGGCGTGGAAGGCGTCCGTGCGGATCAACTCAAAAATGTGAGCCAGAGAGATCTCGGACGGCTGGCGCCCGAATAACCACGCGCCTATGCGCAGGAACGGAACCAGCAGGGCCAGTTGCAGCGGATAGACCAGACAGTTCACAAGCTGAATGGCCGGCAGGTTGAGCTGAAACACGATGGCCGCCAGCGTGCACAGCAGTACAGTCGAGCCCACGACCGGCGTCACGCCCAGCGTGATCCCCAACGCGATGGTGAAGGCGATCTTCTCGGGCGTGAGGCCCTGCCGGAGCAGTTCCAGAAACGGCCGAACCACTTTGCGGCGCCAGAGAGGCTCCCTCATGCCGGCTGCCTTCGCAGGATCGACTCGGCTCGCTCGTCCGGCCTGAGCCGGAACAGTTGGATGAAAACATAGAGCGACGTCGAGATGTTGCCCAGACCCATGATGGGGAGGAACCACAGAACACGCGACCACAGCGTGGCTACGGCCCACGGGCTCGCCGCGTAGCTCGGCCACGCTGCCCAGAGGCTGACGGATAGCCCCGTGCGGATCGTCACTACGGTCATCCAGACAAAAATGCCGCCGAACAACAGCTTCAGAAACCACTTCATCGGCTCCCCGTCTTCAGCCTGGCCAGATGCACATCCAACTCTCCAAAGTCCTCCAAGATGAACACCCGCCCTCCGCGAACGGAGGGCAGGGCTTTCCTGACCTCGCTGCCGCCCAGCCATAGCTCGGTACGTTTCGGGAGTTTCGAGGCAACCAACCTCAGTTCTTCGATGGTTACCGGGTCTGGCTCGCTCGTCTTGATTCCCAGGACGACCGCCTGCGGCGAGGTCCGCTCGGCGGCGGCCACGATCTCACGAGCGGGCAGATTCGGGCCCAAGTAAAGAGCGTCAAACCCGCTGGCCAGGGCCAGCAGGGCCGCCGCCAGGATTCCGAACTCGTGCAGTTCCCCTGAGGGCGTCGCAAACAGAAGCCGCGGGGGCTGACCGGACGGCGCACGGAGGCGGACCAGTCCACCCAGGAGATTGCGCAGAATCGCGGAAGTCATGTGTTCCTGCGCTACGGTCAGAGTCCCTTCTCGCCAGCGGTCGCCGACCAGTCTCATCAGCGGGAGCACTACTTCGCCAACCAGCTCGCGAACGGGCAGCAACGCCGCCAGCCTGCCGAGCTGCGCATTGGCAGTTGCGTAGTCGAACGATTCGATGGCGGCCACAACGGGCTGCAGACCATCGCTCACTTCTTGTCCGGCCCCGGCCGGTTTCGGGGTCCTCGGGACTTCGGCGGGTCCGGCCAGCAGTTCCTCCAGCTCGCTATTCTCTAGCGAAGCCACCTGCCCGATCGCGTGTCCGCGGTCTACCACATCGCGCAGCAAGACGAGCCGCCGGATGTGTCCTGCGTCATAGGCGCGGCCTCGTTCGGCCCTGAGAGGGGTGACCGCCTGGTAGCGCCGCTCCCAGGCCCGGAGCGTATCGATGCTGAGACCGGTCAGCTTGGCCGCTGCTCGAATGGGATAATGAACCGAACTCTCGGGACTCACGGTCCAAGGATAACTCAGGAATCGGATGTTGTCAAGCAATTGTCCATGACAATATATTGACAATCGGCAGGACGTGGGCTATTCTGGAGAGGAAGTACGCTACCCAGCGGTGGGGCGCAGGGAGCATTCTGATGCGTGGCAGCCTGCAAAAGTACCGGTTCGGCACGGTTCTCCTCTTTGTGTTGATCCATGCAGGCGCCTTGGCGGTCCTCTGCGTGCCCTTCTCTCGCGGGCTGCGCCAGTGGACGGCGGCAACCTACGCGATCCGAATGTTCGGAGTCACGGCGGGATATCACCGCTATTTCAGCCACCGCAGCTACAAACTGGACCGCAGCGCCCAGTTCGCGATGGCCGCCTTGGCCCAGAGTTCCGGCCAGAAGGACGTCCTGTGGTGGGCGGCTCATCATCGCCAGTACCACCGATACGCCGACGGCGGGCCGGCCGAGGAGAGCGGACAGGCATGAGCGCTTCACCATCCTTGGTTTGGTTCCGGCAGGACCTGCGTCTGTCGGACAACCCGGCCGTGGCGGCCGCGGTGGAGCGGCGTTCCCCGTTGATTCCGGTGTTCGTCTGGGCTCCTGAAGAAGAGGGCGCCTGGCCGCCCGGGGCAGCCTCCAGATGGTGGCTGGGCCGTTCGCTGGCGAGACTCAGTGAGGAACTTGAGCATCGCGGCTCGCTGCTGATCATCCGCCGGGGACCGACCGCGGAGGGCATTAGCCGTCTCGTGGCGGAGTCCGGCGCCACCGCAGTGTTCTGGAATCGCCGTTATGAGCCCGCGGCCGTCGCGCGTGACAGCCAGGTGAAATCGAAGTTGCGCGAGCGCGGCCTGCTCGCCGAGAGCTTCAACGGCAGCCTGCTGTCGGAACCGGAGACGATTCTGAACCGGAGCGGACAGCCGTTCCGGGTCTTCACGGCGTTCTGGCGAGCCTGTCTGACCAAGCTCGCTACGCCTGTCTCGAAGGATGCGCCGAAACGCCTGCTTTCACCGGAGAACTGGCCGCACTCGTTGGGTATTTCGGAACTCGGACTCGAACCGGCCGTGGATTGGGCGAGTGGGTTCCGTGAGGTCTGGCAACCCGGCGAATCCGGAGCAGCGCGCCAACTGAAGCGCTTCCTCGCGGAAGCGCTGGCGGGGTATCCGGTGAACCGGGATAGGCCTGGCATGGTGGGCACATCGCGGCTGTCTCCGCACCTGCACTTCGGCGAGATCAGTTCCGGACAGGTCTGGCGCACAGTTCTGGAAGCGATGAACGAGAACGCCGCGGGCTGCCAAGCCTACCTCAGGCAGATTGGCTGGCGCGAGTTCGCGTACTACTTGTTGCATCATCATCCGGAATCGCCGCGGGAGGCTCTGCGACACGAATTCGGCGCTTTCCCCTGGCGAATCGACCCGAAACGGTTCAAGGCGTGGAAACGAGGCAGGACTGGTTACTCGCTCGTGGATGCGGGCATGCGCGAGTTGTGGCACACAGGATGGATGCACAATCGAGTGAGGATGGTGGCCGCATCGTTCCTGGTCAAGCACCTGCTGATCGGATGGCAGGATGGCGCGGCCTGGTTCTGGGACACCCTGGTGGATGCGGATCTGGCCAACAACACGCTGGGCTGGCAATGGGTCGCGGGCTGTGGCGCGGATGCAGCCCCATATTTCCGAATCTTCAACCCCTCGATTCAGGCTGAGAAGTTCGATTCCGAGGGCGAGTACCGTCGCCGTTGGGTTCCGGAGTCGGAGAACTCGCCTGCGCCACACCCGATCGTCGACCACGCCGAGGCTCGCGATCGCGCGCTCGAGGCGCTGGCGAGTATCAGAAGAAGATGAAACCACTCATTCTGGTCACGGGCGCAACGGGGTACGTCGGAGGGCAGTTGCTGAAGGCCCTGCTGGCGGCCGGCCATCGAGTTCGTTGTCTGGCGCGGCGGCCCGAGTTGCTGCAAATCCCAGAGATGGCCAGCGTGGAGATCATGGCTGGCGACGTTCTCGACGGTGCCTCGGTGCGCACGGCGATGGCGGGAGTGCACACCGCCTTCTATCTGATTCACTCGATGGGCTCGGCGGGTTCATTCGAGGAAGAGGACCGGCGGGCTGCTCGGAACTTCGCCGACGCCGCCCGCGATCTCGGGGTGAGCCGCATCATCTACCTGGGTGGGCTGGGCGCGAGTTCCCCAACGCTCTCACCGCACTTGCGCAGTCGCCAGGAGGTCGGCGAGATATTGCGCTCATCGGGCCTCCCTGTCATCGAGTTCCGTGCCTCGGTAGTGATCGGATCGGGCAGTCTGTCGTTTGAAATGGTTCGAGCTCTGGTAGAACGCTTGCCGGTGATGATTGCGCCGCGCTGGGTCGCGGTCCCTGCGCAGCCGATCGCCATCCAGGATCTGCTCGAGTATCTGCTCGCGGCGGTGGACTTGCCGTGCGAGGAAAGCCGAATCTTCGAGATCGGCGGGGCGGACCAGGTCTCCTATGGCGGCCTGATGCTGGAATACGCGCGCCAGCGCGGACTCAAGAGGTTCATTGTCCCCGTTCCCGTTCTGACTCCCCGGCTGTCCAGCCTATGGTTGGGACTAATCACGCCGCTGTACGTTCGAGTGGGCCGCAAGCTGATCGACAGCATCCGCCATCCCACCGTCGTGAGAGATCGCTCGGCTCTGGCCGAATTCACGGTCCGCCCTGTTGGATACCGCGAGGCCATCGCGGCAGCGCTCCGCGCGGA
>PMEV01000059.1:5932-13870 GCA_003154855.1 Bryobacterales bacterium | reverse complement strand
CCGGAATTGCAGGGCCGGTTCCCCATTCGAGTCGAACTGAAATCGCTGAGCCGGGAAGATTTCATCCGCATTCTGAAGGAGCCGAAGAACGCGCTGGTCAAACAGTACACGGCGCTGCTCGAGACCGAGGGCATCAAGCTCAGCTTCACCGAGGACGCCATCGAAGAGGTGGCCAGCATGGCCGAGCACGTCAATCAGACCACCGAGAACATCGGGGCGCGGCGCCTGCACACCATCATGGAGAAAGTGCTGGACGTAATCTCCTTCGAGGGGCCGGATTTGAAGAAGAAGAACGTCAAGATCGACGCCGGCTACGTGCGGGAACAACTGAGCGCGATCATCAAGGATCAGGACCTGACGCGCTATATTCTGTGAGCATGCCCACCCGCACCCGGTGTTTCCCCCTGGCCATCGCCTGCGCGGCTCTGGCCGGCTGCGGCTACGTTGGCGAGCCGCGGCCTCCCAGCCTGCACATCCCTTCGCGCATCGAGGATCTGCGCGCGTTCCAGCGCGAGGACAAGCTCATCGTCGACTTCTCGCTTCCCGCGCTGACTACCGACGGCGAGGGCATAAAACGGCTGGTCGACGCCGAGCTGCGCATCGGGCCGGAGGGTGGCGATTGGGCCGCCGGGGCGCGCCGGATCGAGGCCGGCACGTTGGTTCCCGGTCCGGTGCATCTGGCGATCCCGGCGGGCGAGTGGGTTGGTCGGGCGGTCCTGCTCAGAGCGCGCGCGGCCGGCCGCAAGGGACGCTTCAGCGAATGGTCGAACCCGGTGAGGTTGAGCGTGCTGGCGCCGCTCGAGCCGCCGGCGGACGTGAAGGTGGAAGGCGTCGCGAGCGGCGTGCGGGTCGCCTGGGCCGCGCCTCCGGGTCGCCCCGGGCTCACCTGGCGCGTGCTCCGCGGCGCGCCGGACCAGGAGAAGCCGGAACTGCTCGGGCCGTCCTCCAAGCCGGAATACGTCGATTCCACCGCGCAGTTCGGCAAGACCTACCAATATTCGGTGCAAACGGCGATGAAGGCCGGCGACGCGGAAGCCGAGAGCGCGGTGTCCAAGCCGGTGGCGGTCGCTTACATCGACCGCTTTCCCCCGGCCGTGCCCGCGGGGCTGACGGCGGTGGCGGGCGTAGGCAGCATACAGTTGGTCTGGAACCCGGACACCGATCCCGACTTGAAGGGTTACTATATGTTCCGTTCCGCCGGGGACCAGCCGTTTGCGCGCCTGGGCGAGTTGCTCGACAGCCCCAGTTATACGGACCGCGCCATCGAAGGCGGCCAGCGTTATCGCTACGCGGTTTCCGCGATCGATCAGAGCGGCAACGAAAGCGCGCGCTCGGCCCCGCTCGAGGTGATCGCGCAGTGACCCGGCGAATCCGCTTCAGCTTGAACCGGGATGCGGAACCCACCACTCCGGACGGGGCTCCCGGCGTTTGCTACGGCATTCTCGAAGGGGAGGCCGTCGTGGCGAACGGCGCGACCCATCGTTTAGCGGAGCTTCGGCTGCTCCCGCCCTGCTGGCCGACGAAGATCGTGTGCGTGGGCAGGAACTATCGCGAGCACGCCGCCGAGCTGGGTAACGCGCCACCCACCGAGCCGCTGATCTTCCTCAAACCGGTCTCTGCGCTGGTGGCACACGGCGACGCCATCCTGTATCCTTCGATCTCCGCGCGCGTGGATTACGAGGGCGAGCTGGGCGTGGTCATCGGCCGCCGGGCACGGCACGTGAAGCGCGAGGACGCCCTGGAGTACGTCCGCGGCTACACCTGCGTCAACGACGTCACGGCGCGCGACCTGCAACAGAAGGACGGGCAGTGGACGCGCGCCAAAGGGTTCGATACCTTCTGTTCGGTGGGGCCCTGGATGGTCCCGCGGGACGAGGTGCGCTTCGACGAGCTGCGCGTGCGCACGTTTCTCGATGGCCAGAAGCGGCAGGACGCCTCGGTTCGCGACATGATCTTCCCCGTGAGCCGGATCATCGAGTTCGTGACCGAAGTCATGACGCTGGAGCCGGGCGACCTGATCGCCACCGGCACGCCCGCCGGCATTGGACCGATGCAAGCGGGATCGGTGGTCCGCGTCGAGATCGAGGGCCTCGGCGCCCTGGAAAACCGGGTCGTAAAGCCGTGAAGTGGGTGCGTTCGATCGGCGGCACGCTGGCGTTGTGGGGCCCCTGGGGAATCCTGCTGCTAGCGATTCTGGATTCGGCGGGGATTCCCCTGGTGGGGGGCGTGGACGCGCTGCTAGTGCTGATGGGCGCCAAGAACCCGAGGATGGCATATCTGGCGGCGGCGCTGGCGGTGGCCGGATCCCTCGCCGGCAACCTGTTCCTGTTCTATCTGGCGCGTAAGGGCGGCGAGGCCTATCTCGACAGGAAACTGCGCACCGGCCGCGCCAGGAAGTTCCGCGCCTGGTTCCAGCGCTACGGCACGCTGACGGTCTTCATCCCGGCGCTGGTCCCCGTCCCGCTGCCGGTAAAGGTCTTCGTGCTCTCGGCGGGGGCTCTGGGGATGAACCCCTGGCGCTTCGCGCTGGTGATCCTGGCGGCGCGCGCCCCGCGCTACTTCGGGCTGGCTTTTCTGGGCACGCAACTGGGCGACAAGCCGCTCTTCTACCTCAAGCATCACAGTCTTCAACTGCTCGGGTTCTCGGCGGCCCTGTTCCTGCTGCTCCTGCTGCTGGTGAAGCTGAGGGAGCGGCGGGGGAATCCAAGGTTAAGCGAACCTTCATGAGCGACGCCCGCCAGCGCTCACATCTGGCGGCTGCTTTGCGCGACGCGCCGATCGACGACGAGCCGGAGACCGAGGAAGAACGGCGGGCCGTCGCCGAAGCCCGCGACTGGCTCCCTCGCAGTGGCGGCAAAGGTGTCCCGCACGCAGAAGCCATGCGGAGGCTCGGCCTGGAGTGAGAGCGATCGAGTGGGCCGGCGCGGCGGCGGGCGGATAGTCGAATTGGCGGGCGGGAATGGGCGGGTTGGCTTTATACTGGAAGGGCTGCCACTGAACAGCTCATGCGAAGACTGGCCATACTCGGTTCCACGGGCTCGATTGGGTGCAGCACCCTGGACGTCCTGCGCGGGCGGCGGGACGAGTTCGAAGTGTTCGCCCTGGTGGCCGGGCGGAATGCCGGCCTGCTGGCCGCCCAGATCGTGGAATTCAAACCGCGCCTCGCGGTGGTTGCAACCGATTCGGTCCGGGAGAGTCTAATCGGCAGGCTAGGTGAAACGGGGATGCCTGTCTCCGCGTGGCCGGAGTTGCGCTGCGACGCCCGGGCGCGGATCGAAGCGGCCTCGGCCCCGGAAGTGGATTTCGTGATGTCGGCCATTGTGGGGGTGGCCGGCCTGGAAGCGACGTACGCGGCCGCCAAGTTGGGGAAGAGGATCGGACTGGCCAACAAGGAAGTGCTGGTGGCGAGCGGAAAGCTGGTGACGGAGGCGGCGCGGGAGGCGGGCGCCGAACTGATCCCGGTAGACAGTGAGCACAACGGCGTACACCAATGCCTGCGGGCCGGCGAGCGGGGCGACGTGACCCGCATCATCCTGACCGCCTCGGGCGGCCCGTTCCGCAAGACGCCCCAGAGCGAGCTGGGCGCGGTAACGCCGGAGCAGGCGTTGAATCATCCCACCTGGAAGATGGGGAAACGGATCACCGTCGACTCGGCCACCATGATGAACAAGGGGTTCGAGGTCATCGAGGCCTGCTGGCTATTCGGAGTCGGCCCCGCGGAGGTCGAAGTGGTGATCCATCCGCAGTCCTCCGTGCACGCGATGGTGGAGTTCAGGGACGGCAGCGTGATGGCGCAGATCTCGGCGACGGACATGCGCATGCCCATACAATACGCCCTGACCTACCCGGCCCGGGCCTCGGCGCCGGTGCCCCGGCTGGATTGGCAGACCGTGCGGCACTGGGAGTTCGGGCCGCCCGACCTGGAGAAGTTCCGGCTGCTGGCGCTGGCCTATCGCGCGCAGGAAACGGGCGGTTCGGCTACTTGCACGCTGAATGCGGCCGATGAGGTTGCCGTAGAGGCGTTTCTGGAAGAGCGGATCTCGTTCCCGGGCATCTCCGAAGTAGTCGAGCGGACGCTGGAGAAGGTGCCGGTGCGCCAGCCGGGTTCGGTGGCGGAAGTGCTCGAGATCGATGAGGAGTCCCGTGCGGTGGCGCGGGGGCTGGTGGGCAGTCTAGGCGCCTCCGTGAGGCTCCCCTGGGTGGCGAGAGTCTGACTATGCATTTGCTTGAGAACACTTTGGGGCTGCTGGTACTGATCGGGGTCATGATCCTGGTGCATGAATTCGGTCACTACTGGATGGCGCGCCGGTTCGACGTGCGTATCGACGTCTTCAGCTTTGGATTCGGCCCGCGGCTGTGCGGGTTTACGAGAGGGGAAACCGATTTCCGCATCTCGGCGATTCCCTTCGGCGGCTACGTGAAGATGACGGGCGAGCAAGCCGGCGAAGAGAACGCCGACGATCCCCGGGCGTTCCTGTCCAAGCCGCGCTGGCAGCGCCTGGCGATAGCCTTCGCCGGCCCCGCGATGAACCTTCTTCTGGCGGTGGGGCTGCTGACCGGGCTGTTCATGGTGAGGTTCCCGAAGGCGCCGTCCTCGGAGGTCCAGGGGATGGTCGCCTACGTCACTGCGGATTCGCCCGCAGCCAAGGCGGGCATTCGGGAAGGCGACCGGATTATCGCCATCGACAACGTACAGAACCCAACCTGGGAAGACATCGCCATGCGGGAGCTGTCGGGCGCCAACCGGCCGCTGGGGGTGAGAATCCGGCGCGGCGGGCGGGAGTTCCCGGCCACGGTGACGCCGGTGCTGGATCCGCACACCGGCATCGGCACGGCCGGCTGGCAGGAGGAGGCCGAGCTGCAACTGGCGGCCATCTCGCCCGGAATGCCGGCTGAGAAGGCGGGCTTGCAGATAGGAGATGTGCTGCGGAGCGCCAACGGCCAGCCGCTGCGCTCGATACAGCGCTTGCACGAGGCGATCGCCGCGAGCGGAGGCAAACCGGTGAGCGTCGAGTACCTGCGCGAGGGGAAGGAACTGAAGGTCGCGATCCAGCCGGTGTTCGCGCAGGACCCGCCGAAAACGCCCGCCCGGTGGATGATCGGCGTGCTGGCGCAGCCGCGGATGATCATGACGCAGCTCCCGTTCCCGGAGGCTTTTCGGGAGAGCGTGCGACAGAACCTGAAGAACGCCACGCTGATCTACGGGTTCCTGAGGGGAATCGTCGAGCAACGGATGTCGGCGAAGTCGATCGAAGGCCCCATCGGGATCGCGCGGCTTTCCGGCGATGCGGCCCGCGAGGGGGCGGTGGCGTTCCTGGCGCTGATGGCCGTGGTCAGCCTGAACCTGGCGGTTTTCAACCTGCTGCCCATCCCGATTATGGACGGCGGCGTGATCCTTTTGCTGGTGGTCGAGATGCTGATGCGGCGCGACCTCAGCGTGCGAGTGAAGGAAGCGGTGTTCAAGCTGGGGTTCGTGTTCCTGATGGCCGTGATGGCCTTCGTGATCTACAACGACATCTCCAAGATGATCCTGCCGGGCTAGCGAACGGGCGACCAGGCGGTGGCCCGGTACAGCGAGATCCCGATGATGTTGGAGATCTGCCCGTACTTCTCGACCGACTCCTGGCGCACCTTGGCCCATTCCGGGTCGGCTCCAAAGGCGGCCCAGGCTTGCTCGCGCGCGGCCAGGCTGTCGAAGGGGATCAGGTAGGTGAGGTTGGGCATGTTGGCGCCGACGACGGTGGAGGAATAGAACAGCGGGTGCACGCCGGAGCGGTGGAAGATCTTGATCTCCGGCCCGGCGAAGCGCTCGTGCAGCGCCTGGAGCTGGCGCCAGCTCGGCGAGTGGTAAACGCGTAGCTCGAAGATGCGGCCGGCGGCGTGCTGCGGCGCGGGGGCGGCGATCTCCGGGGAGTAGTCGGCGGCTTCCAGGAGCGTCGAGTCCAGGCGCTCGTAGGGCGGCTCGGGGCCGCTTTCGAGCTCGGCCAGCTTCTTGCGCAATCCGGCATGCTGCGCCAGGGAGCGCGAGACGCTCTGGACCCGATCGAGCGACTCGAAGCCGTAGATGGCGAGCAACTGCGGGATGTGCGGAGCGACGAGCGCTTCCAGATAGATCTGGGGGCCGGAATGCACTTCGGCGAGCGCGGGCAGAAAGGACTTGCTCAGGAACTCCTGGAAAGCGGCGAGTTGCGGGCCGGCTTTCAGATAATGGGCCTGGAGCAGGTAGCAGGCGGTCTTCTTGCTCTCGGCCGGCGCGCCGGCGAGCATTCCGAAACCGCCCAGGGCGCCCACGAAGGATCTGCGGTTCATACGAAACCTCCCGAGTGCGGATAGGGTTCCAGTCTACACCGCCGGGGGGCGCGGATGCGCGATACTGATTTGGAATATGGCCATGCATCCGGGAGATTTCTGGCAACGGGTAAGCGACGGCCTGGAGATCGGCGAGCTGTGGCGCCGGTTCCGCACCGACGCGCGCGCCAGCTACAGCCTCTACAACCGCGAGGTGGACTGGAATCCGTTGCCGGGGGAGCGGCCCGGCCAGCGCTTCCTCAGGATTGCGCGCTCGCGGTTCTGGGCGATGCTCATGAAGCTCTCGCCGCCGCGCCGCATCCTGCTGNNTGGCGCTGGAGCTGGCCGACCGGGTGGTCATGAAGCGAGACCTGGAGATCGCGCGCGACATACAGCGCTGGCTGGTGCCGGCTACGCCGCCGGAGATTCCGGGCTACGACATGGCGTTTGCGACGGTGCCCGCCAATACGGTCTCGGGCGACTACTACGACGCGTTCCCGCGCCAGGTGGCTGGGGAGGAGAGCCCGCGTCTCCACGTGGTGGTGGCCGACGTGGCCGGCAAAAGCGTTCCGGCCGCCCTGTTGATGGCCACGTTCGAGGCCAGCCTGCATACGCTGGCCTATACGCTGCCGGGGCTGAGCGAACTGGTCGCCGGGCTGAATCGCTACGCTAGCGCCCACAGCCTCGAAGGGCGCCGGTTCACGACCGCGTTTCTGGCGGACATCGCTCCGGCGAGCGGAGAGATTCGCTACATCAATGCCGGCCACAACGTTCCCATCCTGCGGCGGGCGTCCGGAGGGCTGGAGCGGCTGGAGGCGGGCGGGCTGCCGTTGGGGATCCGCGCCGATGCCCCGTACGAATGCGGCGCGACGACGCTGGAGCCGGGCGATCTGCTGGTAGTGTTCACCGACGGGGTGGTGGACGCCGAGAACGCGCAGGGCCAGGAGTACGATGAGTCGCGGTTGCTGGCGCTGTGCCAACGCAGCGGCGCGCGGCCGGCCGCGGAAACTCTGGCGGAGCTGATGGCGGAGGTGAGAGCGTTCGTGGGCGACGCTCCGCGGCACGACGACCTCACGTGCCTGATCCTGCGGCGCTCCGGCTAGCCCGAGGGGCCACGGTGGGTTCGTTTTTGGGTTCGTTTTTGAGTTAGTTTCTGGTGCATTTTGTTTAACATACGGGGATTCATGGGTTCTTTCTAGGAATCTTTTTGTGAAAGCCACGGCGGCCCTCTCGGAGGGGGCGGCGACCGGGGTCCCCGCCCTGCCTTAGGGTAACGCCATGTGAGATGGGTTGAGGCCGGCGGAGGCGGTAAGGCTCTGTGGCGGCGGGGGAAATATATTGGGGCGGGGCGTCACCGGTCGGCGTGGCGGAGACGACCCTGGCCTCGCCGGCGGCCTTCGGGTGATACAGTTTACTTTGAGAGCCGGTTGCCAGCGGTGGAGTCGCGGCGGCCGGCGGACATTTTTTGGGAGGCGATGAGTTCATGAAGATCAGCAGGCGAAATGCGATCGCAGTCCTAGCCGGGGCTCCGGCACTCCTTCTTCCGCGCAAGTCGGTCGCGAAGGGGGTTGTTCCGGCGATCGAGAAGGGCCCCTTCGACGGGACCCGTGAGGGGCTGGAGGCTTACCAGGTTCCCGAATGGTTCCGGGA
>PMEV01000059.1:0-5885 GCA_003154855.1 Bryobacterales bacterium | reverse complement strand
GCCGACAAGTTCGATCCGGATCGCTTGATGGAGCTGTACAAGAAGGCGGGCGCAAAGTACTTCATGAGCATGGGCGTCCACCACGACAACTTCGACCTTTGGGATTCGAAGTACCAGCCAAGGTGGAACGCCGTCGCCATGGGGCCGAAGAGGGACATCGTCGGTTTATGGAAGAAGGCGGCGCAGAAGCAGGGCTTGCGGTTCGCGGTGAGCGAGCACCTGGCATACANNCAGCTACCTCTGGTGGACGGTTGCTCACGGCAGCGACCAGAGCGGGCCGATGGCCGGCGTCCCTTACGACGGAGCGGACCCGCAGTATGCCGATCTTTACCACGAGTACACGAAGGAGTTCCTGATTCCGGAGCCGGGCGTCCGCGGAGTTGGCAACCGTCCCGTTCCCCTCGCGTGGAAGCAACATTACTTCGCCCGCATCAAGGATTTGATCGACAAGTACGAGCCCGACCTGCTCTACAACGACGGCGGCCTTGTCTACCCGGAGGTGGGCTACCAACTGGTGTCCCATCTCTACAACGTGAGTGCGAGAGTCCACGGCGGGAAGGTGGAGGCTGTCTACACGAGCAAGGGACGCTCCGACTGTGACACTGGCACTTGCATCTTCGACATCGAGCGCGGGGTTGCCGACAAGATCCAGGCCAACCCATGGCAGACCGACACCTGCATTGGCAGTTGGCACTACAAACGAAACGTCGAGTACAAATCGCCGAAACGGTGTATCGACATGCTGTGCGACATCGTCAGCCGCAACGGCAACCNNAGATCCTGGATGAGATCACGCGCTGGATGGCGGTCAATGGCGAAGGCATTTATAGCAGCCGTCCGTGGAAGATCTTCGGCGACGGCCCGGGCACGAAACCCGCCGCAAAGCCAGACCTGCGGTTCAACGAGAACGCCCGCAAGGACTTTACCGCCGAAGATGTCCGCTTCACTACCAAGGCCGGTGCGCTGTACGCTTTCGTCATGGGCTGGCCGGGCAAGGAGGCTTCGATTCCCGCGCTGGCGCTGGGCGGCGAGAACAGCGTGCCCGAGATTCGCCAAGTAGAACTGTTGGGCCACCCGGGAAAGCTGAAGTGGACTCAGGACGCGGGGACTCTGAAGGTCGAACTGCCGGAAGAGAAACCGTCCGATCACGCCGTGACGTTCAAGATCGCGTTTGCCTGACGAGCGACAAGATTGAGGCGCGCGATTGGGGTTGGGGCGGGGGCCAGGGACGGGATGGCGGAAGATGAACGACCGGATTGACGCGAGGCCCATCGGGCAGGGCGAGCCCAGCGTGGAGGAAACGGTGGACGAGAGCTGGGGAGGCGTGATTTCGAAGATCGTCCTGCGGCCGGAATATGTGGGAGGGCTGGATGCGGGGAATGGAACCCCGGTCGTGGACCTCAAGCCTTACTACCCGCAATATGACAGGGTCGAAAATGCCCGGATACCGGAATGGGTGGATGAACTGATGAGGAGATATTCCTAACGGGGGGACGCGATGATCGTGATGTTATGCCGGAACCGCGTGGCGGATTTCTCGCGCTGGAAGAGCGTCTTCGATTCGCATGCCTCGGCGCACCGCGCTGCGGGGCTGCATCTGCGGAACATCTGGCGCGGGGTGGAAGACCCGAACCAGGTATTCTTCTTGTTCGAGGTGACCGATAGCGAGAAAGCGCGGGCGTTCGTCAGCAACCCGGCGGCGGCGGAGGCCGGAAAGACGTCCGGTGTCCTGGATGGCGAATACCATTTCCTGGAGAGTGGCGCGGGGTACTGATATGGAGGGCTGGAACTTGTGCGGGCAGGGCAGCGTAGGGAAGAGTATATGGAGCTGAACCGGAGAGAATTCCTGCTTACTGGCGCGGCCGGGCTGGCGCTGGGACGTCTGGCGGCTGCGACGGGCGCAGCGAAACCCGTGGTCAGCGTGGTCCGCATCAAGAACGACAAGATCGGCTCGGCGGTCGAGGAGGCCATCGATCTGCTGGGAGGGATGGAGCGGATCGCCAAGGGCAAAGAGACGATCCTGCTGAAGCCGAACTTGGTCTCGACCCAACGCGAGGCGACGACCAAACCGGAGGTGATCCGGGCGCTGGCGCTGCTCATGCAACGGGCGGGAAAGCAGGTGTCGATCGGGGAAGGCTCGGCGGCGGCGGAGAAGTTCAACGTGATCGGCGGGGAGATCTTCCGAACGCGGAAGCGCGAGATTCTCGAACCGATGCAGCAGTACGTCTTCGAGCAGCTCGGGTACGCGGAGCTGGGGAAGACGCTGCGCGTTCCGCTGGTCAATCTGCATTGCGGGGAAATGGCGGAGGTCGCGGTGCCGGGCGGGTTCGTCTACGGCAAGCTGACCATCCGCAGAGCTCTGGCCGAGACGGACCTGCTGTGCTCCGTGCCCATGATGAAGACGCACCAGATGGCGACGGTGACGCTGGGCATGAAGAACCTGGTGGGCGTGTTTCCGGGCACGGTGTACCAGTCCATCCGCGGGCAGATGCACGACACGGCGGCCAAGATCGAGCCGACGGCGGCGTCGGCGGTGGTGGTGGACATGGTGCGCGCCAACAAGCTGGGACTGGTGGTGGTGGATGGCTGGATGGCCATGGAAGGCAACGGTCCGTCCAACGGGAAGCTGGTGAAGATGGACGTAATCGTGGCGGGGACGAACCCGGTGGCGACCGACATGGTGGCGGCGAGCCTGATGGGATTCGAGCCGCGCGAAGTGCCGACGTTCGCCTGGGCCAACAAGGCTGGACTACTGCCCACCGCGCTCGATGAGATCGAGGTGCGGGGCGAGCTGATCGAGAGAGCGCGGAGAGCGTTCGCCAAGCCGGAGTTGGTGGTCTGGGAGAAGATCCGGCCGTATTGGGCGGCGAGAGAGATTTGACGCCGGCCGCGGAGCAGCCGGGCGCGCAGAGCTAAGCGCGATGGAATCGCCGGCGTGCGGCGGCTACCAGAGCCAGACCCAGGCCCAACAAGCACCAGGTGCCGGGCTCGGGGGCAACATCGTAAGCGTGATTATCCGTTTCGAAGGCCGGGGTCGCGGAGGACATGACGATTTCGCCGACCCCACCGCCGGAGATAAAGAAGTTCACAAAATTCCCGAGCAATTGGTTGCCGTTGCCAGGGTTGATCAGTTGATTCCCGGTGAACGACTCTATCAAGGTCAGGTCGGGCCCATAGAACGAGATCTCGTTATAGGTGTCGGGGCTGCCCAGGTAGAAGCCAAAATAGAGGATGGGCTGGCTGAAGTCGATGGTGACGGTCCCGGGCCGATCGGGAGAACCGACCGACAGATAGGGGGTGGTGTCATTCGGAGGGGAAGCATACTGGCTGCCTACCGAACCATTCACGAAGGGCGTGCCAGGGGCGCTCCAGGTGTAGGTAGCATCGCCATCGACATATGGCAAAGTGGTGGAGGACCCCAGCGAGTCGAAGGTGATGGTGGTGGCATTGGGATCGGGTGTGCAGATACCGGCGCTGCCGCAGTTCACGCCGCCCAAAGTGAAGTTGATGGGTGTGGCTGTGAGCGGCAGCAGCGTTCCAGCCCATAACAATCCTAGTGCCTTCATCCCTAAACGCATTGACATGACTTCCTAATCATACGCTAAAGCGATTGAAACCGCACGTCCAATCGCACCTGAACAGTACTAGTACCGCTCTCCCTGGCAGCCGCCGCGCCCTGTCCGGCCGGCGCCCGCAGGAGGCGGAGATTCGGCCTGCGGATGGTAGAATGATCGATTCGGCTAGGGAGGATCCATGCTGTATCGGAAGATGGCGAAAACGGGGGACGAGTTGTCGATCCTGGGGTTCGGCTGCATGCGGCTGGCGCAGAAGGACGGGCGGATCGACGAAGAAAGGGCGGCCGGGCAGATCAGGCACGCCATCGACCAGGGAGTGAATTACCTGGACACGGCGTGGAGCTATCATCGGGGCGAAAGCGAGCCGTTCCTGGGGCGGACGCTGGCGGGCGGATACCGGGAACGGGTCAAACTGGCCACCAAGCTGCCAACGTGGATGGTCAAGAGCCGGGCGGACATGGACCGGTTTCTGGATGCGCAACTGGAGAGGCTGGCGACGCCGCGGATCGATTACTACATGGTCCACGGGATCGATGGAAGTAGCTGGGAGCGGATGGCGGCGCTGGGCGTTGGGGAGTTTCTGGAGACGGCGAGGGCCGACGGGAGAATCGTCAACGCCGGCTTCTCGTTTCACGGGCTGCGGGAAGAGTTCAAGCGCATTGTGGATGCGTATCCGTGGTCGTTCTGCCAGATCCAGTACAACTACCTGGACGAGGAGATGCAGGCGGGCACCCAGGGGCTGGAGTATGCCGCGGCGAAGGGACTGGGCGTGATGGTGATGGAGCCGCTGCGGGGCGGCCTGCTGGGGGCAACGCCGCCACCGGCGGTGGAGGAGATTTGGCGGGAGGCCGGTGCGGGGCGCAGTGCGGCGGAGTGGGCGCTGCGATGGATCTGGAACCGGCCGGAAGTGACGGTGGTGCTCTCGGGGATGAGCGATGAGGCGCAGGTGGAAGAGAACCTGCGGGTGGCGTCGGAGGCGTATCCCGGCTCGTTTTCGGCCGAGGAGAGCGGGCTGATCGCGCGAGTGGCGGGAAAATACCGGGAGATCATGAAGGTGGCTTGCACGGGCTGCGGCTACTGCCTGCCTTGCCCGTCGGGGGTCGACATTCCCGGTAGCTTCAATGCGTACAATGCGTTGCACAGCTTCGGCAACCAGGATGCATGGTTCATCTATGTGATGCGCGGGGCCGGGGTTTTCACCGGCGAACGTTCCTACGCGTCGCTGTGCTCGCAGTGCCGGGATTGCTTGGAGAAGTGCCCGCAGGGGTTGCAGATTCCCGAGCTGCTGGAGGAGGTGGCGCGGGAGTTCGAGGGGGAGGGTTTGAGCGAGCGGGAGGCGAGGGTGCGGGGGTTCTTCGGAGCTTGAGGCGAGGCGGTCTGAGCGGACCCGGCCCGGGAGGTCCAGGCCGGGGATCGGCTCCCCGGAGACCACCAGGGTCTGCGTTGCCGGCGCCGGCATCGGTGGATTGAGATCCGACCTGCCAGCAGTTTTTGCCCGATGACGGCAAGAAGTGCACTTGCGTACGTTTCTCAGACTTGGCGCCTCGTTGTTTCCATCATTCCGGTGTGGTCCCAAATCTGCTCAGGCCATGCATGATGGAAGAAAGGATGTTCCACTTGAAAACTCTCAGTTTATGCGCCGCATCGCTTGCGTTGCTGGCCGCTGGAATTCTTGCAGGATGCTCCCAGACGCCCGCGAAATCCGCCGACGTTGCCGGCAACATTCGCCAATCGCTCGATCAGGCCGGTTTCAAAGATGTTTCCGTAAGTCAGGATCGCGAGAAGGGCGTAGTGACCCTGGGCGGACACGTCGCGACCGACAGCGACAAGGCACAAGCGGAATCCATTGCAACGCCGCTGGCCGCGGGGCAAGTTGTGGCCAACCAGATTGCAGTGACTCCGGTCGGAAGCGAAAGTGCCGCCAAGGCCGTGAATTCGGATCTGGACGGAGGCATTGAGAAGAACCTGGATGCCGCTCTCATCCAGAACAAGCTTCACAAGAGCGTAAAGTACGATGTCAAGAACGCAGTCGTCACGCTGACGGGCGAGGTCAACTCTCAATCCAAGCGCCAGCAGGCCGAAAGCATCGCGTCTTCAGTTCCCAACGTCCGGCAGGTCGTAAACGAGCTGCAGGTTAAGAATCAAAAGGCCACTTCGTCGAACTGAGAGATCCGCTCGCGTGTGAGGCGGGACAACAACGCCGTCGGGCGGAAGCCGACACGGGACGATGTGCGGACCAAGCGGACTCGCTTAGCGGTGTTCGCGATGCGGGGATGGTGTCGAGAAGCGCCCGCAGGGTCTGGCGATCCC
>PMEV01000431.1 GCA_003154855.1 Bryobacterales bacterium | reverse complement strand
CTCCGATCCCCCTCCCCGCCCCGTCTGATATCATTAGGCCAGATGAGCTTGCTGTCTCCGAGACTGCAGTTACGGGTCGCGCAGAAGCAGATCCTGACCCCTGGGCTGGTCCAGATGGTTACGGTTCTGCAACTGAACCGGCTCGAACTGCGGGAGATGATCACCCAGGAGATCGCCGAGAACCCCGTCCTGGAGGAATCCACCGACGAGGCCGGCGAGGAGCTCAGCCCCCAGGAAGTCCAGCAGCTTCTCGAAGCCGAGCGCGTGGCCGAGCCGGCCGATCAATCGCTTCTGGAGGCCCCCAACGGGGACGTGGAAGTCGCTCCCGGCGTGCTCGCCGATGTGGAGGCCGAACCGCCCGCCGACTGGGGCGCCCCCGCGGCCGAGGCTGCCGGGACCGCCGAGCCGGCCGAAGCCGTCGAACCCGCCCCGGCCACCGATCCCTTCGAGGAGATCGATTTCGGCTCCTTCTGGGACGACTATCTCGACCCCGGCTACCGCAGCCCGTCTTCCGAGCAGTCCGAAAAGCCCTCCTTCGAGACTTTCCTCTCGGCGCCGGTCACCCTGGGCGACTATCTGCGCTCGCAGTTGAGCATGATCCCGCTCTCGGACGACGTCCGCGACGCCGCCGACTCCATCATCGGCAACCTGGATGAGAGCGGCTACCTCCCCGTTTCGCTCGAGGAAGTCGCCGCCAGCGGCGAGCACAGCATGGAGAACGTGGTGGCGGCCCTGAGCGAGGTTCAGAAGCTCGACCCGGCCGGCATCTGCGCCCGCGACGTCCGCGAATGCCTGCTGCTCCAACTCGAGAGCCGGAACGGACGGGGCGGCGTGGCCTGGCAGATCGTCTCCGAGCACCTCAAAATGGTCGAGCTGCGCCAGATCCGCGAGCTGGCCAAGGCGCTGGGCCGCCCGCTCGAGCACATACAGACCGCCGTCGAGGTGATCCGCCACCTCAATCCGCGGCCCGGCCTGCGCTTTTCCGGCCCGGGCGCGCGCCAGGTCCAACCGGATGTCCACATCTTCAAGGAAGGCGGCGAGTACCTCATCCAGCTCAACGACGACGACCTGCCGCAGCTCCGCCTGAACGCCCAGTACCGGCGCATGTTGGACCGCCGTCAGGAGCCCGACAAGGAGGTGCGCAACTACGTCAAGGAGCGCTATGCATCGGCGCTGCAACTGATGAAGAACATCGAGCAGCGCAAGCACACCATCCTGCGCGTGTGCCAGTCCATCGTGCGGCGCCAGACGGAGTTCCTGGACCACGGCATCGACTGGCTCAAGCCGATGATGATCAAGGAAATTGCCGAAGAGATTGGTGTGCACCCATCCACGGTCAGCCGCGCGGTGGCCAACAAGTACGCCCACACGCCGCAGGGAGTTTACGAGCTGCGCTATTTCTTCTCGGAGGCCGTGCAGGGACCTTCGGGCAGCGCCACTCCCCTGCTGATCGTCAAGCGCATGGTCAAGAAAATGATCGGGGATGAAGACCCGGCCCACCCGCTTACCGACGAGCAGATCACCGCCCGCCTGCAGGACGGGGGCATCCAGGTCACCCGCCGCACCGTCGCGAAGTACCGCGAGGATATGAAGATTCCGTCCACGCACCAGAGGCGCATCCGCGCCTGAGAACCCGTAGATTGGAGGACGCAGTGAAGATCACCTACACAGGCATGCCGGGGGCGTTAAATCCAGTCGAAACCGGAAAGATCGAGATCAAGTTCGGCAAGATCGCCAAGCTGCTCGACGCGCCCAAAGGCGAGCGCGAAGCGCACGTCATCCTCACCCAGGAGCGGCATTTGAGCCACGCCGAGATCACCGTTCGCTTCCTGAACCACCATTTTGTGGGCCTTGGCGCCGCCGCCGACCCTTATACAGCCATCGGCGGCGCTCTCGAGAAGCTCGAGAAGCAGATCCTGCGCAACCTCGAGCGCACGCGGGACATCCACCGCGGCCCCAAGGCGGAGAAGGAGGCGACCGAGACGCCGGCCGCGTCCCTGGCCGATTCCGAAGCGGCCGCCGAACTCGAGACCGGGGGTCCGCCCCAGGTTTTCCGCGTCGACCACCACGAGCGGCGCAAGCCCATGACGCTCGACGAGGCCCTGCTCGAAATTGAAGGCCGTAGCTACATCGTCTACCGCGACGCCGAAACCAGCCGGGTTTCCGTGCTCGTGCGGCGGCGCGACGGCAATTTCGACCTGATCGAGGCGTGAAAAAGAAACCGGCGCTCTCCCCACTTCCGCTCGCTCCGGAACTCGTGATCATCACGGGTATAAGCGGGTCCGGCAAGGGCACCGTACTGAAGTGCCTCGAGGACCTCGGCTATTACTCCGTCGATAATCTGCCCATCGAGCTGATTCCCAAGTTCGCCGAGCTAACCAGGGGCGCGCCCCAGATCACCCATGCCGCCCTGGTCTTCGATATCCGCGAGGGGGAGGGCCTCCAGCGCTTCCCCAAGCTCTTCCAGCAGATCCGCCGCCGCGTGCCCACCACGCTGCTGTTCCTGGAGGCCGACGACCAGGCGCTCATGCGCCGCTTCAGCGAGACCCGCCGCCCTCACCCGCTCGGAACCGAGCGCTCCGTCGCCCGCTCGATCCAGGCCGAGCGCCAGTTGCTGGCCCCCATTCGCGAACTCGCCGACCATGTCGTGAACACCTCCAAGTTCACCGTGCACGAGTTGCGCGACGCCATCGCCGAAAAGTTCCATGGCGACCGGGAGCAGTCCAAGATCATGATCTACGNNAGCGACCTGGTCTTCGACGTCCGCTTCCTCCCCAACCCGAATTACATCCCGCAGTTCAAAAAGCTCAGCGGCCGTCATCCCTCGGTGGCCCGCTACATCCGCTCCTTCCCCCAGACCACTGAGTTCGTCCAGCGCATCTCCGACCTGCTGGTCTACCTCCTCCCCCACTACATTCGGGAAGGCAAGAGCTATCTCACCATCGCCTTCGGATGCACCGGCGGCCAGCACCGCTCGGTCATGATCGCCGACGAGATCCGCCGCCGCCTGGCCCGCGCCGGCTTCAAGGTCAAGGCCACGCACCGGGACATCGTCAAATCCGCGTAGCAGCCCGGTTTGACCCTGCCGCCGC
>PMEV01000156.1 GCA_003154855.1 Bryobacterales bacterium | reverse complement strand
TTCACGTTGCGGTAGGAGAGCGGGATATCCAGGTTCTCGTAAACCGTCAGGTTGTCCAGCAGGTGGTAGCTCTGGAACACGAACCCGATGTACTTCTTGTTCAGCTCCACCCTGTCGCGCGGTTTCAACTTATGCACCGGCTGCCCCAGGAAGTAGTACTCGCCGGTCCAGGCGTGGTCCAGCATCCCGATGATGCTCAGTAACGTCGATTTCCCGGCGCCCGAGGGGCCCATGATGGTGACGAACTCGCCCTCTTTGATCTCCAGGTTGATCCGGCGCAACACGAAGGTCTTCGTCACGCCCGCCTGATAGCACTTCTCGAGATTCTGCAAGTTGATCATCGCGCTTCGCCTAACGACTTATTCTATGCGATTGGCAGCACGCCTATCGCCACCGGCGCCCCCGCCTGGCATGGACTTCGCGCTCCCGGCTGTCCGATCCTGGGAATCCCCTGTGCGGAAACGGACAGCCGCCTACTCCGCTTTGCCGTAGCGCTTCACCAGCGCGACTCCCGAGAAGATGATCGCCGTGGCCAGCGCCTCCCGCCCCCCGAACGGCTCCCGGTAGAACAGCCAGCCCAGCACCACCGCCACCACCGGGTTGACGTACGAGTAGATCGAGACCACCGCCACCCGCAGGTGGCTCATCGCGTAGATATAGGAACTGTACCCCACGATCGACCCGAAAACCACCAGGTACGCCATCGCCGCGATCCCGCGGAACCCCGGCATGATCGGGCGCGCCGGTATCGCCACGGTCAGCAGCAGGAAAACCAGGCCCGCCGAAAGCTGCTGGATCGCTCCCGTGACGATCGGGTGCGCCCGCGTAGCCTGCCGCCGCTGGTAGATCGATCCGAACGCCCAGCTCACGCTCCCGATTTGCAGCACGATGAAACCCACCGTGGTCGCGCCGCCCACGCTCTCGTTAGCCACCCCGGACGACACTAGCAAACCGGCGCCCACGCTGCCCACCAGCAGCCCGGCCACCGTCGAGCGCCGCAGCCGTTCCCCGCCCGGCATCAGCGCCTCGATCCCCACCATCCAGAACGGCGAGAATGCGATAATGAGCGCCGCCAGGCTGCTTGGAATCCGGTCCTCGGCGTACGCCAGGCTCCCGGTTCCGATGCCGCAGGTCAGCAGCCCCGTAAGCATCGAAACCCAGAGTTCCCGTCCCCGGGGCACATGCGCCCCGCGCAGGATCGCCGCCGCCAGCAAGACCACCCCAGAGGCGGTGAACCGGAATCCGATCAGCGCCAGCGGCGAAAACGACTCCAGCGCCATCCGTATCCCCAGGTACGTCGTGCCCCAGAAGAAGCACACCGCCCCCAGCGCGGCGTAGGCTCGAAAAGAAGGCTGGCGCGTCAATGTCTCAGGTTAGCACCAGGCGCTAGAATTGAAGGTAGGCGAGGCTGACGGGAGCACTTCCGTGAAGTCCCCCGTCACGTCGGCCCCACCAGTGCCGCCCGACGATTGCATGCGCCAGGGACGCGACCCGCGGGACGGGAATATCAGCCGGATGTTACGTCCAAGTGCATGCAGAACGCCATCATTGATGGCAGGGCGCCATCAGACCTGCGGGCTGGCCATAGCCCCTCTCGCGGCAGCTCATAGGTAAATTAGCAATGTTATCCCAAAGCGCTATACTGTGCTAAACTGTTTATAAAAGAAAGCGGAGATCACCTTGGACCCCGTCACGAACCCGTACTCGCCTGGCGCTGGCAGCCCACCTCCTGAATTGGCGGGAAGAGACAAACTGCGCGAACAGGTTCGCATCTCGATAGCGCGCATCCGGCTCGGTAACCCAGCCAAGAGCGTCTTGATGGTCGGGTTACGTGGGGTGGGAAAAACCGTGCTGCTGGAGCGAATGAGACTCGATGCCGACCAGTCTGGGGCCTATACGCTCCGCATAGAGGCGCCTGAGAACCGTTCGTTGCCGTCTTTGCTAGCGCCACAACTGCGCCAAGTGCTACTTCGGCTCAGCCGAGTTCACGCCGCCAAGGACTTGGCACAGCGAGGACTTCGAGCTTTGGCTGGGTTTGCGAAAGCGCTCAAGGTCAAATACAACGACATCGAAGTCGGTTTGGATCTTGACCCGGAGCCCGGGCTTGCCGACAATGGCGTCCTCGAGACAGATTTGATGGCGCTACTCGAAGAGGTCGGGCTCACGGCGCTGGGTGCCCAAACTGCCGTTGTTCTTTTTCTGGACGAACTTCAGTATCTCGAAAAAGGTCAGTTTGCTGCTCTCATATCCGCGCTCCACCGCTGTGCGCAAAGCAAACTCCCCTTGACGGTTGTAGGTGCTGGCCTACCCCAGTTGAGAGGTCTGGCGGGCAACGCGAAGTCTTATGCCGAGAGACTGTTCGATTATCCGGAAATAGGCCCTCTTGCTCCTCCCGAAGCCGAACTCGCTATAGTCAAACCCGCGAAGGATCGGGGGGCGGAATTTGCGCCGGAAGCGGTAGCGGAGATCGTCGCTGCAACACGAGGATATCCGTATTTCTTGCAGGAATGGGGAAAGCACTCGTGGGACGTCGCCATGCAGAGTCCAATCGCTCTGGCTGACGTTGCGACGGCTTCAGTCGAAGCAATTGCGGCTCTCGATGAGGGGTTCTTTAGGGTGCGCTTCGACCGCCTCACGCCTGCCGGGAAGAAATATCTGCGTGCAATGGCCGAACTGGGGCCGGGTCCGCATCGTTCCGGAAATATCGCGCAGACGTTGAACAAAACCGTCAACTCATTGGGACCACTCCGCCAAAGCCTCATCACAAAAGGCATGATCTGGAGCCCAAGCCACGGGGACACGGCATTTACGGTGCCGCTGTTCGATGAATTCATGAAGCGAATCATGCCCGGTCTGGAATGGAGAACCGAATGACCGCTGCCCGCGGCGCGCCGATCTATCGTCCCCTGAGTAGTAGGGCCCGCCCGTCGAAGTTGTTCCGCAGCGGTTCACGAGAGATGCTTTGGACCGGCCTGCCATTTTGCCGTTTCACGCCTGGCCGTGGAAGTGGCGGCTTGTCCGGAACGAGCGTGCGTAACCCACCATTCATCTCGCCCAACGGCCACCAGCAATATCGCACCCGAGGCGGTGAACCGGAATCCGATCAGCGCCATCCGTATCCCCAGGTACGTCGTGCCCCAGAAGAAGCACACCGCCCCCAGCGCGGCGTAGGCTCGAAAAGAAGGCTGGCGCGTCAATGTCTCAGGTTAGCACCAGGCGCTAGAATTAGAGTTTGATCGTCACCCTCACCATCAACCCGGCCATCGACCATAACGTCATGGCCGACCGTCTGGTCTTCGAGGACCGGGCCTACATCCTCTCCACCGCGGACACCGCGGGCGGCCGCGGCATCAACGCCTCCTGCGTCATTCAGTCTTTCGGCGGCCAGACGCTGGCCATTGTGACCTCCGGCGGCCAATCTGGCAAGCTGCTTCAGAAGTACATGTGCGGCTGTGGTTTTCCCGTCGAGGTGGTGTCCATCGCCAACGAGATCCGCACCAACCTCACCATCACCGACCGCCAGGGCCTCACCGTGAAGCTCAACCATCCCGGGCCGCCGCTCTCCCAGATCGAGCTGGACCGCGTCGAAGCCGCCGTCGAGCGAAAGCTCGAGGGCGCCTCCTGGCTCATGATTTGCGGCAGCGTCCCGCCCGGAGTGCCGCCCGGATTCTATTCCAAACTGGTCCGCATGGCCCACAAGCACGGAGTCAAAAGCCTGCTCGATACGGACGGGGAAGCGCTCATCGAGGGCGTCGAGTCCGGCCCCACCGTGGTGGCGCCCAATCAGCAGGAAGCCGAGCGGCTGCTCAACACCGCGCTCATCACGCGCTCTCACTTCCTCGACGCCGCCGCGCGCATCCGCCAGATGGGCCCCCAGTCGGTGATCCTGTCGCTCGGTAGCCGTGGCGCCATCGGCGTGAGCGAGCGCGGCGCCATCGAGGTAGTTCCGCCGCGCGTGGACGCGGTCTGCCCCATCGGCGCCGGCGATGCCCTGGCTGCGGCCTTCGTCTGGGCCATGGACAATAACTCCGATTTCGCGGATGCCCTCCGTTGGGGCGTCGCCGCCGGCAGCGCCTCCGCCCGCCTGCCCGGCGTCACCTTCGCCTCGCTCGCCCAGACCCGCGAAATCTACCCACGCGTCGAGGTGCGGGAAGCCAAGTAAGATGCTGGTCCTCACCAACTGCCCGCGCTTCCCGGAGAACTGGGAATCCGAGACCGGCCTCCAAGGGCAGGCTCTCATTCTCCACCGCTGGTGGGAGTTTGCCCGTCACGCCCGCCACGCCGAGTTCATTCTGATCAATTGCGACGTCGCGCTGACCTTCCAGTTGTGCGCGCTGTTCCGCCTGCTTCCTTTTCTGCGCAGGCCGATGGTGGTCCACGATCTCATCCTGCGGGAGCCGCGCTCGCTGCGCCACCGGATCACGGCGCCGCTGAAGCGGTTTCTGCTAGCCCGCGTCGATCACTTCATTCATCATTTCCGCGATTTGCAGGGCTATCGGAAGTATTATGGCGTGGGGCCGGAGCGCAGTTCCTTCACGCCCTTCAAACCCAATTTCCGCTACCGGCAGACTTACAAGGTTGGCCCCGACGGCGACTACGTGCTCTGTTTCGGGCGCTCGGAGCGGGACTACGACACTTTCTTCGACGCCCTGGCGCGCCTGCCCTACCCCGCCCTGATCCCGCCGCCGGATTTCAGCAAGCTCCGCCAACACGGCGCACGCTTCCGGCGGCCAATCTCCGAACTGCCTCCCAACGTGCGCATCGCCGAGGACGACGGCTCGCCGGTCGCCATCATCCGCATGATCGAGGGGGCGCGCCTGGTGGTGATGCCCATTCTCAAGTCGCGGATCGGGCCTTCGGGAATCGGAACCTGCCTGAACGCGATGTTGCTGGGCAAGTGCGTGATCGGCTCCGAAGGCGTCTGCGCCTCGGACATATTCACCGATGAGGTGCTGCTCGTGCCTCCCGAGGACCCGGAGGCGCTGGCCGTGATGATCCGGCGCGCCTGGGAAGACCGCGAGCTGCGCGAGCGCACCGCCCTGGCCGGCCAGCGCTACGCCGAAGCCTGCGGCGGCGAAGCCGACGTCCACCGTCGGATGTTCGAGAACGCCATGTGCTGGTACGTCACGACGCCCCGCGGCCAAGCCGCCCTGGCCCGCCTTTCGCCCACGCCGTCCTCATGAGACGCGGAGGCTACAGCGACCGTTCCACCAGCTCGCACAGAATGTGGCCGATCGTGATGTGCGACTCCTGAATGTGGGCCGTCGCCGCGGCCGGCACCCGGATGGCNNTGTGCGCGCGCCGTCTCGAACGCCCGCACTACGTTCGCCGAGTTGCCCGAGGTGCTGATGCCGATCAACAGGTCTCCGGGCCTGCCCAGCGCCTGCACCTGCCGTGCGAACACGCCCTCGAAGCCGAAATCGTTGGCGCTCGCCGTGAGCATTGAAGTGTCGGTGGTGAGCGCCAGGGCCGGCAGGCCGGGGCGCGGGAAGGTCTGGCTCAGCACGCAGACGAACTCCGCCGCGATGTGCTGCGCGTCGGCCGCGCTGCCGCCGTTTCCGCACAGCATCAGCTTTCCCCCGTCCCGGAAGACCGTCGCGATCAGCGCGGCGGCGGCCAGAATCGGCTGCCCGCACGCTTCGATCAGCCTCTGCTTGGCCGCCATCGAGCCCAGTACGTGCCGCCGCAGCCGCTCTCCGGCAGTGCGCAGTAGCCCAGCCGGAGCCGGCGGAGCCTGGGCCATCCACTCTCCGATCAGCCTCGCCGCATCGGCCAGGTCCTCCGCCACCAGGTCCGCATAGGCGTCCCCCGCCGCCTCGTGCTGGCGCCCGTAGCCCGTCCGAACCAGGATCGTCGTCGCGCCCGCGCGCCGCCCCATCTCGATGTCGCCGGGCTTGTCCCCAATCACGAACGACTCCCCCAGCTCGAAGCCCAGCTCTCGCGCGGCTTGCTCGGCCAGGCCGGTCTCCGGCTTGCGGCAGCCGCAGCCCTCGGTGGGCAGGTGCGGACAGCAGTACACCGCGTCCAGGGTGATGCCTTCCCGCGCCAGTTCGCGCTCCATGAACCCGTGAATGCCGGCCACTCCGTCGGCGTCCAGCATGCCCCGGCCGATCACCGACTGATTGGTCAGCATCGCCAGGCGCAGTCCCAAGCCCTGAAGCGCGCGCAGCCCCGCGAAAGCGTTGGGCAGAAACTCGACCTCGCTCACCGCACTCAGGTGGTCCTTCTCGACGATCAGCGTGCCGTCGCGATCTAACAGGACGTATCGGTTTTTGATGGGGCGCCTCCGGTTTCCATGAAGAACTGCTGCGCCAGCGCGTAGGATTCTGGCGTTCCAATGTCGATAAAGCGCGCCGGGCGCGCAAAGGCGTGGATGCCGCGCTCGACCCACTCCGGGAAAACGCGGGTTTCGAGCGACAGCGGCGTGGCGGCCGGCAGTTCCTCGAGCAGCCGCGGCGAAAGCACGTATACCCCGGCGTTCACCCATCCCGGACCCGCGCCCGCGCGCTTCTCCAGGAATCGCGTCACCCGGCCATCCGGCGAAACCTCGACGCTGCCGTACCGCCCGGCATTCTCCACCCTCACCAGCGCCAGCGTCGCCTCCAGGCCGGCCGCCGCGTGCTCGACCGCCAGTTCCTCCACTTCGATGCCGCAATAGGAATCGCCGTTCATGACCAACCAGGCTCCCCCGTCGCCCAAGCGGGCGCGGGCCTGCCGCAGCGCGCCTCCGGTTCCCAGCGGCTGCTCTTCCACAGAGTACACCACGGGCACGCCGCCATGCTCCCGGCCCGCCGCCGCCTCCACCTCCCGGGCCTGGTAGCCGGCGCAAACGACGATGCGCTCCACGCCGCCGCCCGCCAATTGATCCAGCAGACGGTCTATGAAAGGATGTCCGCCTACCAGTGCGGCCGATTTGGCGCCGTCCCCAATCGCCGGGCGCAATCGCGTGCCCAGGCCGCCCGCCAGAATGACCCCGGTAGCGATTCCTCCGCTGAGCACCGTATTAGAATGAACGCGTCCGCCAGACCTGCAAGCCCTTGCTCTCCAGAGCGCAGTTGGCGACCACGCCCCCCGCGTGCTCCAGCGCTTTGCGCACCTCGTGCTGGCGGTGCGTCTCGCAGTACAGCAGCAGGTAGCCGCCGCCGCCCGCGCCCATCAGCTTGCCCCCGATCGCCCCGTGGTTCCGCGCCTCCTCATACAGCCGCTCGACAATGGTCCCCTCGGTGATTTCCGGGTTCATCCGCTTCTTGTTCACGAACCCTTCGTGCAGCAACTCCCCAAAGCCCGTCAAATTGCCTTTCAGCAGCGCGTGTTTCATCTCGTAGACCAGGCTGTGTATCCGCTCCATGCCCTCCAGCGTCGTGGCCCGCTGCTCTTGGTAGTAGCGGATCTGGCGGTCGATTAGTCCGGTGTTCGAGCGCACATTGCCCACGTAGCACAGTATCAGGTGCGCCTCCAGATCGGCCAGCAGGTTCTCGTCCAGCCGCAGTGGATTCACCAGCACGCCGCTCTTCGAGAACTCGATCAGGTTAAAGCCGCCGAACGTGGTGGCGTATTGGTCCTGCATGCCCCCGGCAATCTTCAGGTCGTGCCGCTCGATCGCATAGTTCAACTCGGCCAGCTCGTAGGGGTCCAGCGCCTTGTTCTCATATGCCGCCACCGCTCCGATGATGGCCGTGACCAGCGCCGAGGAGCCACCCAGACCGCTGCCCGGTGGCGCATCGCAGCGCACGTCCAGATCGAACCCCCGCGAACAGCCCAGCCGCCGGATGGCCGCCTTGGCCAGGTCCAGCATGCCGTCGTAGACCGGCTCTTCGTCCAGGTTGTAATCCGTCATGTACCCCAGGTCTACCGAGCGTATACGGACCGCCTTATCCGGCCGCGGGTACACGGTCACCCGTGCGTAGTTGCAGATGGTTGCGCATAGCACGGCCCCCGGTCGCTGCTCGAACCAGTGGGGGAAATCGGTTCCGCCCCCGGCGAAGCTCACCCTTACCGGCGCTTTCGAGCGGATCAGGCAGTTCGCCGCCTTGGCGCCAACCTGCACTTCCGGAAGAAAGTCCACCGGCGAGCTGACCATTGCTTGTTCGTTCCTGCGTTCCAGTGCAATGATCGGTCGTTCCCACGCACATCTTCACTCTGAGAGGGGCCGCGGGCCCTGTTTCCGCAGGAAACTCTCGTAGATCCCTTGCATCCGCTCGGCGGACGCCGCGCTGGAATACCGCTCCATACCGCCCGCCGCGTTCGAAGCCAGCCGGTTCCGCAGCGCCTGGTCGTCGATCAGCGTTAGCAGCCGTTGGGCCAGTTCTCCCGCGTTGGCCCGCTCGAAGAGCAGGCCGGTTTCGCCCTCCTGAACCAGCTCCGGATTGCCGCCCACCCGCGACGCCACCACCGCGCAGCCGCAAGCCATCGCCTCCATCAGCGAATTCGAGAAGGCCTCCGATAGCGACGGCAGCACAAACACGTCGATCGCGTGCAGCCAGCGCGCCACCTCGCTCGTGGATGGCTCGAACACCACCTCTCCCCTTATGCCCAACTCGACCGCCCGGGCTTCCAGCCGCTCCCGCTCCGAACCATCGCCGGCGATCAGCAGCCGGATGCCCGGCCGCGCCTTGACCGCCTGCGCGAACGCCTCCACCAGGATGTGGATGCCTTTTTCCGGCCGCAGCGCCGAGACCGCTCCAATCACCAGCCGCGCCTCCTCGAGCTGGGGCGGCCGCTCGCGTGGCCCCGGCCCGAAGACGCCCAGGTCGATGCCGTTGTAGCACAGGTGGATCTTTCCCGCGGGCACCGAGCAGTCCTCGATCAGGTGCCGCCGCATGGCCTCGCAATTCACCACGATGCCGTGGGCCAGCCAGTCGCTGAGCCGCAGCAGCCGGCGGTATCGCCAGGGATACACCCTGCGGTATCCCCGCTGGCTCGCCAGCACCACCGGCGTGCCCGACGCCCGCGCCGCCGGAACCCCGAAAATGTTCGCCGGGAAATCGAAGGTGTGGACAATCTGTATGCCGTTCTCGCGCAGGTAACGGCGCAACCGCCGCGTGGCCGTGATCACCGACGGCCGCACGAAGGAACGCAACGGAATCTCCACCAGCGGCACGCCGCGCTCCCGCAGTTCCTCGAAGCGATGCCCGCCCCCCACGAAGCACGCCACGTGCGGCGTGAAGCTCGCGCCATCCAGCGCTTTGGCCAGTTCGGCCACCTGCCGCTCGGTGCCGCCTTGACCCAGCGTCCGCACCATCAGGAGAACGGGCGCGGGCTGGCCTTTTCCAACCGCCGTCAGAGAATCTCCCAGTCGTTGTATCGCAGCAGAACCACGGTTACGTTGTCGGGAGCGCCCGCCGCTTTGGCCTGCGTCACCAGTTGTTCCACCTGGTACTGCAGTGGAGCGTCGCGGGAAAGCGTCGCCGCAATCGCCTCGTCCGCGACCGGCCCCGTGAGCCCATCCGAACAAAGCAGCACCACATCCCCCGGCTGAAGCTCTTCCTCACAAGTCCGCACCGTCAGTTGCGGCGTGGTCCCCACCGCCATCGTCAGAACGTTCTTGTGCGGGAAGTTGCGCACCTCGTCCTCCGACAACCCGAAGCGCATCTTGAGTTCGTTCACCAGCGTCTGGTCGTAGGAGAGCTGCGTCAAGCTCCCATCGCGCCACAGGTAGGCCCGGCTGTCGCCCACGTTCGCCACGATCAGCCGCGGCAGGTCCCAGAGAGCCAGCACCAGGGTCGACCCCATGCCGCTGCAGTCTGCATCGCTGTGCGATCTCTCCAGCACCCGCCGGTTGGCTTCCTGGATCGCCGCCTCGATCGCCGGGCCAGCCTCCAGCAGGGGCGTCCCCCGCAGGTACTCCAGCACCGTTTCCACCGCCATCGCGGAAGCTACCTCTCCGCTGGAGGCGCCCCCCATTCCGTCCGCCACCATGGCTACGCGCAGGGCCGGATCGATCGACCAGCTATCTTCGTTGTTCTGGCGGACCAGGCCCACGTCGCTGATCCCCAAAGCTTCGAGCGTCGGAGTGTGACTGCCGGATGCGTTCACTCGGATTCCTTGAGTATAGTATCACGCAACGCGACGTAGGGCGGACGTCCACGTCCGCGCCGGACCTCCCGGTCCGGCTGTACTCGCCATTTTCCATGACGCCCCGCTCAGCCCCCGTCCCCCTTTGCGGTAGGATGAAATTGCGCGCCTATGCCCCTCTACCAGGTGATCGTCCTTGCCATCGTGCAGAGCCTGACCGAGTTCCTGCCCATCTCCAGCACCGCCCATCTCCGCGAAATCCCGCTCCTGCTCGGCTGGGACAACCCCTGGTTGAACAGCTTGGATTTCGACATCATGCTCCACCTCGGCACGCTCATGGCCCTGGTCGCCTACTTCTTCCGCGACTGGATTCAGTTGACCGCCCAGGGCTTCGGCCTTTCCCAGCCTCACGATCCGGTCCTCGCCCGCAACCGCAAGCTCTTCTGGCTGCTGGCCATCGCCACCATTCCCGTGGCTGTCCTGGGCTACCTCTTCAAGGAACTGGCGGAAGGCCCCGCGTTGCGCAACTCTCTCGTGATCGGCAGCATGCTGATCCTGGTCGGCCTGGTCATGTACCTGGCCGAACGCCTGGGCCAGTTCAAGAGGGATATCGGTCAAGTGTCGCTCCTCGACTCGGTCTGGATCGGTCTGGCGCAAGCCCTGGCCATCGTGCCCGGCGTCTCGCGCAGCGGAATCACCATCTCGGCCGGCCTCTTCCGCAACCTCGACCGCTACGCCGCCGCCCGCTTTTCCTTTCTCCTCGCGACCCCCGCGCTCGCCGGGGCGGCCTTTAAGGCCTTCCTGGACTTCCGCAAGCATGGCATGACGCCGGGCATGGAAGTCCCCATTGTCGTGGGCGTTTTGGTCTCGGCGATTTCCGGCTGGCTCGTCATCGCCTTCTTCCTCCGCTTCCTCCGCACCCACACCTTACGATTTTTCGTGTACTACCGCATTATTTTTGGCATAATAGTAATCGCTCTGGCTGTCTTTGTCCGCCGCACCGGATGAACGTCTCATCCTCGGCACGTTACCCTCGTCTCACGGAAGCCATCGGTGTGCTCGCGCTGATCGTGGGCCTGTCGATTTGGCTTTGCCTGGTCACTTACCACGCCGACGATCCCTCCTGGAACACCGTCCTGGGCGCGGTACACGCCAGGAACGTGATCGGCCCGGTGGGAGCACGCCTGGCCGACCTGCTCTTCCAGATCTTCGGCGTCCTCTCGTTCGCGCTGCCCGTCGTTCTGGTGATCCTGGCCTGGAATTGGGTTCGCTCGCGGCCGGTCGCCTACCCGTTGGGCCGCGCCTTGGGTTACCTCTTGTTCGTCCTGAGCGGCTGCACTGCCTTCGAGCTGGGACCGAAATGGACCCTCTTCGGCGGCGCGGTTCATACCGGCGGCACGCTTGGGGTGGTGCTCGCGGATACGGCGGTATCGGCGTTCAACGTTATCGGCGCCAGCCTGTTGACTCTGGCCTGCTTCCTGGTCTCGCTCTACTTGGCCTCCAGCTTCCGCATCTCGCACCTGGCTAGCGTCGCCGCCCTTCCGGCGCTGGCTCTGCGCCCGGTCCGATCCTGGTGGCGCGCACGCCGGGCCGCCTCGCCCCAGTCCCCTAAGCCGCCTCGCCGCCGCCCTGAGCCGGAAGTTACCGCGCCTCCGCCCGAGCCTGCCGCCGAAACTGAGCCGCCCTTCGAGCCGGATATCCCCATCCGCCCGCTCGACGAGGCCCCACCCGCGCCCGCCCCCGAGCCGCTCTTCGTTGAGCCGCCTCCCGATCTCGAAGCCAAGGCCCCCAAGAAGACCCCGCCCCCGGCCGACGGCCACCCGCCCGCCCACAAGGCCTACCAGTTGCCTCCCACCTCGCTCCTCAACGAGCCGCAGGGCCGCCCCGCCTACGATGAAGACGAGTTGAAGCAGATCGCCGCGCGCATCCGCTCGAAGTTCGAAGAATTCAACGTCTTCGGCCAGGTCGTGCAGATCAACCCCGGGCCGGTCGTCACCACCTTCGAATTCAAGCCCGAGGCCGGCATCAAGTACAGCCGCATCACCACTCTCAATGACGATCTGTGCCTGGGCCTCCAAGCCGAATCCATTCTCATCGAGCGGATTCCGGGCAAACCCACCGTCGGCATCGAGGTCCCCAACTCCCGGCGCGAGGTCATCAGCCTCCGCCAGGTGCTCGAGTCCGCCGAGTTCGCCGACTCCCCGTCCCATCTCACCATCACCCTCGGCAAGGACATCAACGGCCGCATCAAGGTGACGCCCCTGGAATCCATGCCGCACCTGCTCATCGCCGGTTCCACCGGTTCGGGCAAGAGCGTCATGCTGAACTCCCTCATCATGTCGGTGCTCTTCAAATCGACGCCGGACGAGGTGCGAATGATCTTGGTCGACCCCAAGCGCCTCGAGATGGGCCTCTACGAAGGCATTCCGCACCTGCTCACCCCCGTAATCACCGACGCCAAGAAGGCCTCCAACGCTCTCCGCAACGCCGTCCTCGAGATGGAGCGCCGCCTGCGCCTGCTGGCCTCTAAGGGCGTCCGCAACATCGAGCAGTTCAACCGCAAGGTCCGCCAGCTCCAAGCCGAGCCCATCCCGCTCTTCGAGGAGGACCAAGAACGCGAGTCGCCCGAGGAGCTCCAGCCCCTGCCCCGTATCCTGGTCGTCATCGATGAGCTGGCCGACCTCATGATGGTCGAGCGCCAGAACGTCGAGGAGTCCGTCACCCGCCTGGCCCAAATGGCCCGCGCCGTCGGCATGCACCTGGTCTTAGCCACCCAGCGCCCCAGTGTCGACGTCATCACCGGCCTCATCAAAGCCAATTTCCCGGCCCGTCTCAGCTTCCGCGTGGCCACTCGCGTCGATTCCCGCACCGTCCTGGACGTGATGGGCGCCGAGCATCTCCTCGGCAAGGGCGACATGCTGTTCCTCCCGCCCGGCTCCTCCCGCCTCATCCGCGTCCACGGCGCTTTCGTCGCCGAGCAGGAAATCAACCGCGTGGTCGAGTTCTGGAAGCTGCAAGCCACGCCCGAATACGACCAGTCGTTCCTCATCGCGCCCCCCTCCGACGACGAAGCCCCGCCCGAAGGCGACGACTTCGCCGGCCAGGAGGACCCCCTCTACCACGACGCCGTCCGCGTGGTCATCGAGATGGGCAAGGCCTCCACCTCCACCCTCCAGCGCCGCCTGCGCCTCGGTTACGGCCGCGCCGCCCGCATCCNNCAAAACCCCCGACTGGCTCGACGAGATCAATAATCGCTAGCAACTGCCTCTCCTTCGCCGACTCTCCGCCTGCCGCTTGACCTCGCGCACGCGACCATAGAAACTGGAAGCTTAGCCTTGCCGACGAACACCCCAGCGATTTCGCCAAAGTGCTCAGCCTCGAACTCGGTGCCGAGGTCTTGCCCCGCGAGGGCGGAATCCGGGCGCCAGCATCCATCTCAACCCGTTCGTGAAGGAGTAGATGTCCCATGAGAACCATCCACGATTTGACTCTCGGCGCGCTCTTCGCCGCCACTGCATGCATCGCGATCGCCGGGCCCCTGCCGCCGCCACCCGCCGGCTATAAGATTGCCCAGAATCCGGCTGCCGATGCCATGAAGGCCGAGGGCAAGGGAGACGAGATCGAGGCCACCAAGCTGAACGACAACTGGCCGAAGTGCCTCGGCGACGCGGACATCCATCTCCGTTACGGCTGGCAAGCCTCCCCCGGTGCGCAGAGCTTTGTGGACTTCCTGGCGAAGGGGCCGGAGGATGCGGCCACCACCATGGGCGACACCAAGCAAGAGCCCGCAGGCAAGAAGACCTACCTTGGGGGCCTGCTCATCTGGCGCAAGCTCACCACACGAGCGGTAGGCTGCGCCCAGAGCACCATCGTGACCTATGACGGCTCCTGGATGGGCGCGGTTTCCGGCAAACTCGTCAGCGTAAGCGCCTTTCACGTTCTCGGTGCGCCCGGTGCCGGCCGGGCCTTGATCGACGACTACGTCGCCAAGATGACGGCTTCCCTCGGCGCGGCAAAGTAGCCCCGGCGCGATCCCGGCCCTTGGCGCGCTCTTCGCCGTCGCGCTCGCCGGGCCCCTGTCGCCCGCTTCCCGTCTCCCGCCCGCGCCCCGCTGCCCGGTCGATGAAACCTTTTGGAGTAGCGCCTCTTCTCGGCTTTTTACTCCCGCCGTCTCAGCGCTGCAAGCCGATCATGAGGCCAAAGTAGCTGAGGCCCATCCACTGTTTCTTTCACTTGCCGCTTCGAGCGGTCGTCCACACCCCATCGGACATTCGAACCCCCGTCAACGGAATGCTTGACATCAAACCGTCTATACAGCATCATTGAATCAAGATGCGAACGACGCTAGATGTGGAAAGTGATGTTCTCGACGCCGCTAGGGCTTTGGCCGTCGCCCGCGGCGTCTCAGTAGGAGCGGCTTTGTCCGAACTGGCGCGCCGTGGTGTCGCGGCCCGAACGCCGTTGAGCGCACGCAACGGCTTTCCGGTCTTTCAGGTGCCGGTGGGAACGCCGGGTTTCGGTCCGGATGAGGTTGCAGCGGCGACCAGGCGGGAGGATCTTGAGGCGGCGCGGGAATTCCTGGAGCCGGGACGGTAGCCATGCCCGTCTCCCTGCTGGATGTCAATGTTCTGCTCGCTCTGGCGTGGCCGAACCATGTCCACCATCCGGCGGCCCACCGCTGGTTTGCGGAGAATCATCGGGAGGGTTGGGCGACTTGTCCGCTGACGCAGATGGGGTTTGTGCGGCTGTCAATGCAGCCGGCGGTGGTGAAGATCCCGATTCTCTTCGGGGACGTGATGGAGGCGCTGGCCCAAATGACCGCCCACGGCGCGCATCGCTTCTGGCCGCTAGAGGACGGACTTGCGGATATTCGCGGCGAGATTCGCGCTCGCATCGCGGGACATCACCAACTGACCGATGCCATCCTGCTCGATCTGGCGATCCGGCATCAGGGTCGCCTGGCGACGTTTGATCGGCGGGTTTTGGGCCTGCTGCCGCCGGAATCGGTCCTGCGGGATGCGGTGGCGATGATTCCGGCCTAGGCAGGCAGTCGTTGTACCGGCGACGCGCTGCCGCCCTGGAACCCATCTCCAAGCGGCACCCCGCCCTTGTCAACGGATCGCAACTGCTCGATGAGCGCGAAGGATTGCCCCACCAGACCACTCGGGTCGGGTGCCAGCGGCGGACACAGAAGTCCCGTGCTGGAAAACCGCGCCGATCGCCGGCGGCGGGCAGGTCGCCAAGTTCGAATCGCGTTCGCGATGCAGACCCAACGCCCCGCTTGGTTGCCCGAGCTGCACACAAACCCACCCCTGCCGAATCGTTAGCAGCCGAGGATCTGCTACGCTCATATCGAGATGAAACTGCCCGGCGAAGAACACGCCGCCGTGGACATCGTCAAGCTGCACGACTACTGCTTAAACCCGCTGCACCCGCGTGGGAGGCACAAGGCGCGCCTGTTCGTGTCGGCTCTCGGACCGGCGCGTGCCGACGCGGAGTTCCTGCGCGAGGAGTTGCTCCGTGCGGCCCGCGAAGCGGATGCGGCCATGGATGAGTCCGACGAATACGGTGAGCGATATACCATCGATTTCGACCTCTCGCGGGGCGTTCGCCGGGCGATGGTTCGGAGCGCCTGGATCGTTCGTCGAGGTGAGCGGTATCCCCGGCTGACCAGTTGTTATATATTATTGAATCGAGGCGTCTGATGGCTCAGATCGAGTTGTTATCGGTGGTTGCCCTCGTCGAAGATATGCTCGAGAAAGGGCTGCTTCGGGGACAGGTCGGCACGGTCGTGGAGAGCCTGGCGCCTGGAGTGTACGAAGTCGAATTCATCGATGACTCCGGTCGGACCTATGCATCCCTGGCGCTCCACGCCAGCCAGTTGCTGCGCTTGCACCACGAGCCGAGCCATCAGGCTGCTTGAGCCTCTCGGAACCCGCGCCGTGCGATTCCGAAGTCAGAGCGCGACAAGCTGTCCTATGATCGCGAGGAATCCTCCCACACAGGCGGCAACATCGAGGGCTCTTTCAGTTTCAATCATTGCACCGGCGACGCGTTGCTGCCGCCCTGGAACCGATCGCCAAGGCCCAGGAAGACGGCCAGGCCCTCGTCGATGCACGCCATCTCTTCCCGGGCAAGCGTGCCAAAGACCCGCCGCACCCGTCGTTTGTCAACGGATCGCAACTGGTCGATGAGCGCGAAGGACTGCTTCGCCAGACCACTCGGGCCGGGCGCCAGCGGCGGATACAGGAGTCCGGTGCCCGCGGTCCCCGTGATCGGCACCACGCACACCAGCGGAAACCGCTGATCGCTCGCCACCTCGGGATCGCTCACCACCACGCAAGGCCGCAGCCCGCGTTGTTCGCGACCTAGAGTGGGGTCGAGATCCACCACAATCACCGCACCTCGGTTGAGTTCCACTACTACCTCTCCACCCAGCCCTCGCCGGGCGCCCATCGAACCGGCTTGCCGGCGCCGCTATCCACCAGCGCCGCGCCGTCTTCCTCGGGCAGACTGCGAGACCATTCCTCCATCCCCTGCTCAGCGAGCTCGCCGATATCGGGGTGCGGATTCTCGAGCGACCGCCGCAGTTCAACCCGCCGCCACCGATCCAGTTCCCGGCGCACCGCCTCCGCGACGAACTTGCTGCGGTTCTTCTCCCGCCGGTCGATGTCCCGAACCAAGTCATTGGGCAGCGTGACCGTCACCCGTTCGACGCTAGGCATTTCATACCTCCAGTATGATCATACCCGAGCCAGCCTCGCTCCGCAATCCCCGACCGCTCGCCCCGCCGTCCGGCCGATGAGACCTTTTTCGGTAGCGCCTCTTCCTGGCTTTTAACTCCCGCCCTATCAGCGTCTTCCCGCAATCCTGCCCTGTCCGTCCTCCACCCAAGCCTTACCATCGCCATGGAGCGCCTCGCATGTCATCCTCCCCAGCCCGCCCCCGCCCCCCGCGAAATACTGAAACGCCACCTTCGAACCCAATCCCATTTTCGGACACTTCCCATTCGAGCCCCGGCAGCGCCCGCCTCTTCCCTGCGGCCCCCGCCCCCCGCGAAATACTGAAACGCCACCTTCGAACCCAATCCCATTTTCGGACACTTGCAGCCACTGCAATGAAAACACGCTGCTTATCACGCAGACCGACCCAAAGAGCGGGTCCCCCATGCCCTGCCAACTGCCGCCCAACCGCTGTCCCAGGCCCGCGTCCCCTACTTCTTCGGGTACCCGACCGTCTGCGCGAGCGTGATCTTCTGCTCCGGGAGGAGCTTCATCGCCTTCGCCAGCGCCGCCCGGTCGACCGAGCCGCGCACCACGGTCGCGAGTCCCGCCGAGGCGCAGTACAGGTATACGTTTTGGGCGATGAATCCGGTTTCGGCGAAGGCCGACGAATCGTCCCCCTGGCCCGGCTTGGCCTGGCGCGCCACGTAGACCAGGTCCAGCGCCGCCTGGCCCACAAACGGCTGCCCGCCCGTCGCCGCCCGCAGATCCTCCCTCGCAACCGGATCAAGCTGCTGGGCCTTGGCGTTGTAGACGTACAGCCCCTCCGCCAGCGCCACGTAGACCTCCATCTGCTGCCGGTTATTCGCCGAGGGAGCCGTCCGTTTGCCGTCTGCCCGGTTGATGCCCCAGGCCGCCCACAGCAGATCCGACAACACCTGGGGCGGCAGCTTCTCCGGGCCGAACTCGCGCCCCGACTTCCGCTCCTTCAGCGCCTGCATCAGCGGCATGCCGCCCTCGGTTTGCGCCTTCGGCAGTGGGATCGGTTTCAGTTCCTGCGCCGGGACGAGCGACGCCCCCAGCAGCAGGCAAGCGAACAGGGATTGCATAGTCTTCATAGGCACAAGTGTACCCGTTCCCCACGCGCCCGGGGCAACCTAATCCGCGTGCTCGATGGAGATGCTCAGCCGCAACCCGAGCGCCCGGAAGGCATCTTCGATCTGGTCCAGCCTCGAGGCGTGCATCAGGTCCAGCAGGCGGTCTACCTGTGGCAGGTGCCAGTTCAGACGGCGGCCCAGTTCGGCCTTTCCCACCCGGCCGCTCCTCATCGCCTCGTACAACGCCAGTTTCGCCTCCGTCAGCAGAGGCAGCGCGACCGCCTTCTGGCGGCGCTTCAGCCGGGATGGCGCGGGGATCGCCTGGCGCCCATCCACGTACATCGAGAGCGCCGTCTCGAGAGCGTCCACGGCCCGCGCCAGCGCCTCGCTTTCGTCCTCTCCAAAGGTGTGCGCTTCGGGCACGTCCGGAAAGGAAACCGAAACCGCGCCGGTGTCGTCAACGGCGAGTTGAACGGGGTATCGCAGCATGTTTGCCTCACTTCAGTCCTAGCTGTTTCAAGACCGCGTGGACGAGCGCTCTCGGCAGGTCCTTGCCGGCTCCGTGCATCGGAAGGACCGACCGCTTCGCTCTGCGGAACACCTTCAGGTGGCCGCCTTTGCCCGGAGCGAACGTGCAGCCTTCGCTTTCCAGCCGCCGCTTCAGCTCCGCGCTGGTCACGCTCTCAGCCTACAACACCTCTGTTGCGTGGTCAACAGAACTGTTGCGCGGCCCGCCGGCCAGCGCGAACCCAAGTGCGCCGCCGCGACCTACACCTCGAACTGGATCCCTTGCGCCAGCGGCAATTCACTCGACCAGTTGATGGTCACCGTCTGCCGGCGCATGTAAGCCTTCCACGCGTCGCTGCCCGACTCGCGCCCGCCNNTTCGCGATGCCGCAATCGCTGCCGCCGACGCTCAGGAACGTCTCGGCCGAAATCAGGTTGCTGGTGAACACGGCGGAAGAGAGCCCCTGCGGGACGTCGTTGTGCCAGGCGATGGCCTCCTCCAGGCGGTCGAACTCCACCAGGTAGAGCACCGGCGCGAACAGTTCCTCCCTGAGCATCGGCAGATCCGGCCGCGCCCGGACCAGCGTCGGCTCCGCGTAGCAGCCCCCGGCGCGCGCGAGCTGGCGCCCGCCGAACAGCACCTCGCCTCCCTGCTCGCGAACCCGCTCCAGGCCGCGCATCATCTCCGCCACCGCCGCGCGATTGACCAGCGGGCCCATCAGCGTGGCCTCGTCCAGCGCCTCTCCGATGCGGATCTGCCGCCAGGCCGCCACGAGCGACTCCGTCATGCGCTCCGCGATGCCGCGCTGCAGGAACAGCCGGCGGATGGTCGTGCAGCGCTGCCCCGCCGTCCCCACCGCCCCGAACAGCACCGCGCGCAGCGCCAGCTTCAGGTCCGCGTCCTCCATCACGATGACCCCGTTGTTGCCTCCCAGCTCCAGCAGCGTCCGCCCCAGCCGCCGCCCCACGATCTCCGCCACCCGCGTTCCCATCCGGCACGATCCGGTGGCGCTGATCAGAGGCAGCCGCCGGTCGGCGAGCATCCGCTCACCCACTTCCGCCCCGCGGCCGATCACCAGGTTGAACACGCCCTTCCAGCCGTGCCGCGCCAGCACCCGGTCGCAGATCTTCTGCACGGCGATGGCCGTGAGCGGCGTCTCCGACGACGGCTTCCAGACCACGCAATCCCCGCACACCGCCGCGATCAGCGCGTTCCAGCTCCACACCGCCACCGGGAAATTGAACGCCGTCAGCACTCCCACCACGCCCAGCGGATGCCACTGCTCGTACATCCGGTGCGCGGGCCGTTCGCTATGCATCGTGAGGCCATAGAGCTGGCGCGACAGCCCCACCGCGAAATCGGCGACATCGATCATTTCCTGCACTTCGCCCCGGCCCTCGGCCACGATCTTGCCCATCTCCATGCCGACCAGCGCCCCGAGATCCTCTTTGTGCTGCCGCAGTTCCTGGCCGATCTCGCGCACGATCTGGCCGCGCTTCGGCGCCGGAAGCGCCCGCCAGCGCGGGAACGTGTCGCACGCCTGCCGCATCACGGCTTCGTAGCTGGCCGCACCCGCCATGCGGACCCCGGCCATCGCCGAGCCATCGCT
>PMEV01000086.1 GCA_003154855.1 Bryobacterales bacterium | reverse complement strand
ACCACCTTCTGCTCCACCACCGTGGTTTTCAGCTTGATGACCGGCGGGTCCACGTAACGCCGCAGGCTGTTGAAGCGCTGCCGCAGGGTGACGATGGTCCCGGACAGCGCCAGGTCCGACAGCGAGGCCTGGCCGCCGGCAAACGCCCGCAACTGGTCGCCCGCCAGCGACTGCACGTAGAACCCCAGATCCACCATGATCGAGAGCGTTTCCTCGACGATCCCCGGCAGGATCTGCTGCGAGGGGTTGGTAATCAGGCTGAGCTCGAACGGCTGGTTGCGTAAGTAAGCCTCGGCGAAGCCCTTCGGAATGATGAGCAGCGCCGAGCCGTCGCCGCGGTCCAGCCGCCGCCGTCCCTCGCCGCGCTCCACCTGCTCGACGGTAACCATCTTGGCCATCGGCCCGCGGTCGAACGAGCTGGCCAGGAAGCCGCTAATCGCGGTCTGGTCCTCATCGGCCACTAGCAAGCGCCCGTGCGGGGTCGGGCTGGGCCCGCTCCCGAACAGCGCGGTCAGCATCACTCCGATGATCACCGGAATGCCGATCCACACCACCAAAGCCAGCGGGTCGCGCCGCAGGCGGCGGAGATCCTTGAGCGCGCTGATCAGTATGAAGCGCATGGCCTACTCGCGCAGTTCCTTGCCGGTGAGTTTGATGAACAGGCTCTCCAGGCTGGGTTGGGTCAGCGTGGTCTCGCGAACCTCCGCCTCCGCCGAGGCCAGCGCGGCGAAGATGGCCGGCAGCCGCCGGGAGGCCTCCGCTGCCGCCAGCCTCAGCACATCCGTCTCCGCCTGCACTACCTCGATTCCCTCCAGCTCCCCCAACGCCCGCCGCACCGCCTCGGGCTGGAACCGGCCGGTGAAGCGCAGCAGGTCGCGCTGCCCCAGCATCGAACGCAGTTCCGCCAGCGTCCCCTGCGCGATGACCTTTCCGTGGTCCACGATGGCCAGCCGGTCGCACAGCGTCTCGGCTTCCTCCATGTAGTGCGTGGTGTAGAGCACGCAGGTTCCGGCTTGGGCTTCCGCGCGCACCATCTCCAGCAGCCGCACCCGGCTCTGCGGATCCACGCCCACCGTCGGCTCGTCCAGCAGCAGCACCCGCGGCCGGTGGATGATCCCGCAGGCCAGGTTTAAGCGCCGCTTCATTCCGCCGCTGTACTTCTTCACGGCTTCCTTAGCCCGGTCCTGAAGCCCCGTCAGTTCCAGCACCTCCCCGATCCGCGCGCGCAACTCCGCTCCCCGCATGCCTTGCGTGCCGCCCCAGTATTGTAGGTTCTCGCTGGCCGACAGATCCTCGTACAGCGCGATGTCCTGCGGTACCACGCCCAGTGCCCGCCGCGCTGCCACGCCGTCCCGCACCACGTCGTGGCCCATCACCCGAACCCGCCCCGCCGTCGGCGTCAGCAGCCCGGAAATGCAGCCGATGGTGGTGGTTTTCCCCGCTCCGTTCGGGCCCAGCAGGCCAAACAGCTCGCCCGGCTTCACCGTGAAGCTCACCCCGTCCACGGCCACCAGTTCGCCGAATACCTTGCGGAGTTCCTGGACCTCGATCATGATCTTGAGTACGAGTCCGGACCGGGTGGAAGTTCAGACTCTTTTCGAGACTCTCTCAACTGCTCAGATCAGCGTTTGCCACTCCGGCTTGAATTCCCCGGCGCACCACAGGCGCCACATCTCCAGGGCCTGCAGCGCAAACGCCGTGGAAGCGGGGTTCACGTAGGGCAGCATCTGCCCTTCTTTGCGCCCGAAGTAGACTCCGCCGGCCATCCGCGGGTCGGAGCCGCCCGCCTGGAACTCGAACACAACCGCCGCTTCGCGCTCCGCCGCCTTCCGGTCCAGCGCGACCGCCCCCAGGCCGGCGGCGAACAAGCGCAGGCGCAGCAACTGCGCGTAGACGTCGGAGCGCTCGAAAAGTGGCCCCATGCTGTCCCGCATCTCCGCCGCGCGCTCCAGCCCCTGGCACAACGCCAGGCGGCAATCCGGCCGGCCGGCGCTGGCGAGCAGCCCTTCCAGGAAGTAGCAGTAAGCGTGCAGCCGGTCCACCACCCGTTCGCGCTCCGGCTCTCCCGCCAGGAACCCAGCCTGATCGCCCAGCGCGTACTCCAGCAGCCGGTCGTAGGGCGCACGGTACTCCGGCCGGCCGGTTGCCTCCGCCAGTTCGCACCAGGCCAGCCCCGCTTTCAGTTGATAACAGCCCGGCGCCCGCGACCAGCGCCGCTCTCGCGCCGCCGGTTTCTTCGAGGGCAACTCCAGAATCGGATGGAATTCGTCTTCGGCTGCGAACTCCCGGGCCATCGACTCGGCGCAGCGCTCGGCGGTGGCCAGGAACTCCGCCTCTCCCGACCTGCGCCACAGGGCTAACAGACCGCGCGCGATGATTCCGCTGTCGAAGAAGTACGTCCGCCCTTCCGGCGCTCCCACCTCAAACGGCATGGCCGCCAGCTCCCGGTCCCAGGCCAGGCCGGTGAGGAATCGCCCGGCTCGCAAGGCTTGCTCCAGATACCGCGCTTCCCCCGTGCGCGCGTGCAAATACAGGAGTGCGCTGGCCGCGTAGCCCGTGATCTCGGTCGAGACGGGCGCATTTCGCGCCAGGTCGCTACGGTAATAGCGCGCCACGCCGCCCAGCGGCTCCTGGATGCCGGATCTCAGCCACCAGCCGCCGGCCAGATCGAGGAAGGATGCGGTAACGTTGGTGTCCGGCACAGAGAGAGGGGTCAAACGCTCAATCGTATAGGATGGGAAGCCAATCGTCAATTCGAAGGAGCGGTGCGGAATCGACAAACGCGGTAGGCGCCGGCGCGAGCGGCTACCGTCGAGAAAGGGCGCGCCATGAAGCGCGCCCTTTCCGCTTGCCGTGCGAGCTTAAGGTTCACAGGAGGCGGCGGCGAAGAAATCCGAGACTGGCCAAGGCAGCGCCGAGGAGTCCGAACGTCGCGGGCTCGGGCACCCCTGTGGCTGCTGGTGTTCCGTACCGGACATCGTCCACGCCGATGATGTCGTTGGTGGCGTCGATCGTGACGCTCGTGAAAGAGGCCGTGTCCGAGAACCCCAGGAATTGAACGCCGCTGCCCGGGTTCGCGATCCCGACCGATTGCGGCGCGCCATCGTTGAAAGTGATGGTTTCACCGTCCAATTGAACGCCGTTCAGATACAACCCGAACGCATCTATGGGAGTCGCGAACGTGAAAGTCACCGACCCGCCGTACAGCGAGAGCCACTGACTCCCTCCCAAAGTCGTATTGAAACCGCACAGGGCATCGTCACACAAAGGGCTGTTTATGATCGTTTGCGGGCTGCTGTTAAAGTCCGACCCGTTGATGGTCACGCCCGGCGCCACGGTCAGATTGGTGAACGAACCCAGGGGGGCCGATTCGAAGGTGATGATCGGCAGTCCCGGATTGGCCGCGTCAAAAGCGCCTGCGGCCGTATTGGAGTTTGGTCGCGGGTCGGACGCTCCGGCGCCCGCATCGTAACCGGAATAGGTGCTGATGACACCCGCAGTAGCGGGAACGATCAGCAACCCGACTACTGCGAAGAACATGAAGAGCGCCCGAAGCGCCCGAAGTTGAGACATCTTGAATCCTCCTCCTTAACCCGGCTTAGCCGGAACCACACAGGGCAAGTATCCTCCAGACTCCAGCCCAGAACCCGTAAACATTGGCGCAAAACACCACGCCTCGAGAATTCCTGCCAGCCACGAAGGTGTACGGCGCTAGAGATCCGACGCGGATCCCTGTGTGGACACAATACCGATGCAACAGTATCATGAGCTGCCTCTTGTGTGCAAGAGAAAAACTGCGGGAACTCCCCGAGGTTTTCGCGCTCAACCATCCTAACCTCTTGAATTCTCAGATGTTGGCGTCTGTCGGAAGTGGTCGGCGGTGTCCCGGCCGCAGGGCAACAGCGGTCCGCAACTCCTTGATCTTCAACAAACAGCCACGCCGGGCACGTGGTTGTGAGCCAATTCAAGAGAGCGCTGCGCTCGCGCAGTCCCGACCGCCGGCCCGCTAGGTGCGCCCACGGCCGGAAGAAGGGGGGGAACTCCTGAAAAACTGTCCAATTCGCCTCCTGCCCGAAACCCGGCCGCAGGCGCGCGCGTCTGACTGGTATTGTGCTGGAGACGGCCTCCGCCAGGCGGCCTGGGAGCGGTACCCAGGTCTGATCGACACCCGGCCTGCTTGGTCAGGCGCGCGCCCCAGCTACCATATCGAGTTGACTTGCTATACTTAGAGATTCTGAATCCGCATCCTATGAAGTATTTAGCTGCACTCATCCTGGCCGCCGGCAGTCTGACCGCGGCCGACTTCCTCACCGGACAGGGCGCGCGGGCCGTTATCGGCCAGCCCACCTTCACGGCGCAGGCTACCGATCCCTCCGAGATCGTCAGTGAGGCCACCGGCGCCGTCACTACGCTGCTCGGGGGCGCCAGCGGGCTCGCCTACGCCAACGGCCAGTTGTTCGTCGCCGATTCCAACGTCATTGGCGCGACTCCCAACAACTACCGCGTCCTCATCTTCAATCTCTCCACTTTCCTGCCGGCCCCGGATGCTGAAGTGCCGCAGGGAGTGCGTTGTCCACTCTGTACCAGCCAGCCCAGCGTAGTGTTGGGTCAGACCGACTTCACCATTCCCAACCCCGCCACCGGTTGGGGCCTTTCCCAGAGCGCCATGCGCCTGCCCTCCGCGGTGGCCAGCGATGGCACACACCTCGTGGTGGCCGACACCAATAACAACCGCGTGCTGATCTGGAACTCCATCCCCACCAGCAACAACGCGCCCGCCGACCTCGTGCTTGGACAACCGGACTTCGTCACCGGCACGCCCAACACCGGCACCGGCGACGCCCGCATCCCCACCGCCAAAACCCTGCGCGGGCCGGAAGGCGTCTGGATACAGAACGGCAAGCTGTTCGTGGCCGACGATCTCAACAACCGCGTCCTGATCTGGAACACCTTTCCAACCGTCAACGACGCACCCGCCGACATCGCCCTCGGTGCTCCCAATCTGAACACCGCCGTTCAGCCCAGTCTCACCCAGACGAACTTTGGCGCCGCGCAGAACTCGCTGCTGAACCCGGTCTCGGTGACCTCCGACGGCACCCATCTGTTCGTCAGCGACCTCGGTTACAACCGGGTGCTCATCTGGAACAGCATCCCCACTCAGAATCAGCAGCCGGCCGACGTGGAAATCGGCCAGCCGGACTTCATCACGGCCGTCGCCAACGACACTGGTTCCACCGGAATGTGCCCCTCCAACGGAACCGACACCTCGGGAAATCTTACCTATCCGCCTGTCTGCGGCGGCACGCTGAACTTCCCGCGCTTCGCACTATCGGACGGCGCCCGGCTGTTCGTCGCCGACGGTGGCAACGACCGCGTGCTCGTCTTCAACCACATCCCCACCTCCAACGCCGCTTTCGCCGACATCGTGCTGGGCCAGCCCAGCGATCAGATCGATTTGACCACCGACACCGTCGGCAGCGTCGGCGCGGCGTACATCTCCAGTGCGGATACGGTGCGCACCCCCATGTCGCTGGCCTGGGATGGCGCCAATCTGTACGTGAGCGAGCCGTACAGCCGCCGCATCCTGGTGTTTACCCCCGGCGATGTGTTGTTGCCGCTGACTTCGCTGGTGAATGCCGCCAGCTTGGCCATCTATGCCGAAGGCACGGTCACGCTGGGCGGCACCATCACCTCGGGCGACAAGGTCACCGTCACCATCAACGGCACGGCCTTCTCCTATACGGTCCAGGCCGACGACACCCTCAGTACCGTCGTGAACGGGCTGGTTGTGGCCATCAACAAGGGCAGCGGCAATCCCTACGTGATGGCCCTGCCCAACTACCCGTTGGAAGCCGTCATCCTGGTGGCGCGCGTGAGCGGAGCGGGCGCCGACGCCGTGACACTCGTTGCCGCGGTCTCCACCAACGCGACCATTACCGAAGCGGTCAGCAACCCCACCCTCAGCGGCGGCGGGAACGCGGCTCAGGTTGCCGCGGGGACCCTGGTCGCCATCTTCGGTCCCAACCTCAGCGACAACACCGCCTCGGCGCCCCCCGGCTCCGACCCTTTGCCCACCCGGTTGGGCGGCGTCGAGCTTTACGTGGACGGCATCCGTTGCCCTCTTCTGGGAGTGGCGCCCGGCCAGGTCAACGCGGAGCTTCCCTCCGAAGTGGTGGATAGCACCAGCGTCAGCGCCTATATCCGGACGCTGCACAACGACGGTTCCGTGACCATCACCACCGCGCTGGGGGTGCCCATTGTCCCCGCCAATCCAGGCATCTTCGCCCAGCAGGGACAGGATCCCAGACCCGCCGTAGCGGTACACGCCAGTTCCCAGGCCTCCGCCACCATCATCATCGAGGGCTCCATCGTCCCCGGCGACGTTGCCACCGTGACCATCGACGGCCGCAACTACTCCTATACCGAGGTCGAGGGCGATACGCTCTACACCATCCGAGACAATCTCCTCAACCAGATCAACGCCTCCGATCCCGAGGTCTACGGGACCAGGTCCGCCCAGTGGTCCTACATCCGGCTCTGGGCCCGCGTGGAAGGTCCGGACGGGGACAACATCGCCGTTTCCGCCTCCGGCAGCGCGGACGAAAACCTGTCCATCCTCCCTAACAATTCCAAGCTGTGTTGCGCCAACATCGCGGGTGCCCTGGTAACCGTCGATAACCCCGCCGTCCCCGGCGAGACCATCATCGTCTGGGCGACCGGCTTGGGCGCCATCCAACCCAAGGAGGCCAACCTTGCGGTCACTACCGGGTTCACCTATAAGGGGCCGGTGTACAATACTCCCACCCAGTTTGTCTCCGGCATCGTGGGAGGCAAGAGCGTCGGAGTGTACTACGCCGGGATGAAGACGGGCCTGGTGGGTATCTACGAAGTCGACCTCGAGTTGAACCCCGAGCTCCCCTCCAATGATGCCACCCAGTGCACCATTGCGCAGAATACTTTCGTCAGCAACATTGTCACGATTCCGGTGGCGAACCCGGGCCCCTAAGCGGCTCGTGCGGGCGATAGCCGCCTTGCGTCAGCAGTCGGCGGGCCTCTTCTTCGGTCTCCGGGGGTACGTAGAAGAAGGCCCCAATGCGTTCGCTGCGGAAGATCAGGCCGCCGCTGTAATGGTCCGGTTCCACCAGGTAATCCACGCCGGAGTCGGTCAGCAGCTTCTCCAGCCGCAGCGCCTCCCTCAGACGCTTGGCGATGTACACCAACACCAATTCCCGATCGCCGAAAAAGTCGGGCTCTTGCCGCATGCCAGGATTATAGCCCAGGTCGGCTGCACGACATTTCCGAGTCTGCCGTGGGGCAGCCTTTTCAGGCTGTCCCGATGGGCCGTTGGCCCGCGAG
>PMEV01000280.1:12552-18534 GCA_003154855.1 Bryobacterales bacterium | reverse complement strand
GTGCGCCACATGCGGACCATTCAGAAAGAGATGAAGCAGCTCACCGTGCTGGGCAAGGAAGAGCTGAGCGCCGAGGCCAAGAAACTCCAGGCCCCGCTCGAGCTGGTCGAGTACGTCGCCGCCCACGGCAAACTGCCCGTTCCCAACTTCTCGGCCGGCGGCATCGCCACCCCGGCCGATGCCGCCCTGGTGATGCAACTCGGCGCCGAATCGGTGTTCGTAGGCTCGGGCATCTTCAAGTCCGAGGACCCCGACGCGCGCGCCCGCGCCATCGTCATGGCCGCCACCTACTTCAACGACCCGGCCAAACTGTTGGCGGCCTGCGAAGATCTCGGCGTCGCCATGTTCGGCCTCGACGTGGCCAATATGCCGGATTCCGAGCGGCTCGCGGTGCGGGGCTGGTAGGGTGCCCAAGCGGGTCGGTGTGCTGGCCCTGCAGGGCGATTTCGAGGCCCATCGCGTGGCCCTCGAGCGCGCCGGCGCCCTGGCTCTCGAGGTGCGCTCTGAAGCCGAGCTGGCGGGCTTGGACGGGCTGGTCATCCCGGGCGGCGAAAGCACCACCATGCTGCGTATCTTGAAGGACCAGGCGCTCCTCGAACCGCTACGCAACTTTGGCCGCCAACGCCCCATCTTCGGCACCTGCGCCGGCGCTATCCTGCTGGCATCCGAGGTGGCGCATCCGGCCCAGGAATCGCTGGGGCTGATGGATCTCGCCGTCGAGCGCAACGCTTACGGCCGCCAGCTCGACAGCCGCGTGGTGCGCCTGGTGCCCGAGCCGGAGTTCGCCCGCCGCGCCGGGCCCGGAGAACTCGAAGCCGTCTTTATCCGCGCGCCCATTATCCGCCGCGTGGGGCCGCGCGCGCTGGTTCTTCTGCGCTACCAGGGCGACCCGGTCCTGGTTAGCGACGGGCCGCACCTGGCCGCCACGTTCCATCCGGAACTCGCCGCCGATCCCCGCGTCCACAAGCTTTTCCTGGAGATGCTCTAGCATGCGCCCCTGCCGCGTGCTGTTCGTCTGCATCGGGAATGCCTGCCGCAGCCAGATGGCCGAGGCCTTCGCGCGCGTCTACGGCCAGGGCGTCCTCGAGCCCGCCAGCGCCGGACTCGCTCCCGCCGGTTTCATCGCGCCGGATACCCTGCAAGTGATGGCCGAGAAGAACATCGATCTGGACGGCTGCCAGTCCAAAGGCCTCGACCAAGCCGGTGTCCATTTCGACCTGATCGTGAACATGAGCGGATACCGGCTGCCCTCCGGCGGTCCCACCCCTATGCGGGATTGGGACGTGCCCGACCCGGTCGCGCTCAGCCTGGATCGCCACCGCCAGGTCCGCGACCAGATCGAGGCGCTGGTAAACAGCCTTATCCTCGAATTCCGCGCGAGCCCGCCGCGCATTTGACACTCGGCTCCAACTCCTGGAGAATGAAGGGTAGCTGTCCCATCCGTGCGGATGTGGCGGAATTGGCAGACGCGCTAGATTCAGGTTCTAGTGTTCGCAAGGACGTGGAGGTTCAAGTCCTCTCATCCGCACCACAGATTCCCGAAAAACTCCTCTCGCGCCGCCCGTGTGTGCCGGAACGGGCACAGCGCCCTCCGCCCGTGCCGCTGGCCTTGGAGCGTATACCGAACTATCCTGGATGGATATGCCGCTGAGCAAACGAGCCGGCTGGTGGAAGGAGGCCGCGGCCTGGGTAGTGGCGGCGGCGTGCCTGGCCTGGGTACTGCGCGGCATCGACCTGCGGCGTCTGTGGGTCGAGGTGCTCCGGCTGCGCTGGGGATGGGTGGCGCTGGCGGTCGCCAGCCAGGTCCTCAGTTACGTGGCCCAAGGCTGGCGTTGGCAACTGCTTCTGAAGCCGGTGGGGACCATCTCAGTCCCTCGCGCCTCGCAAGCCATCTATGCCGGCCTGTTCACCAACGAGGTGCTGCCCTTGCGTGTGGGCGAGATGGTGCGAGCCTGGCTGGTGGGGCGTTGGACCGGCGTCGAATTGCTCAGGGTGTTGCCCTCGGTCTTCGTCGAGCGCTTGTTCGACTGCCTCTGGCTGGCGGCGGGAATCGGCTTGACGGCCATCGCCCTCCCGCTGCCTCCGGCGCTGAACCGGCAGGCCGACCGGCTGGGCGAATTGGTGCTCATCGTGACCGCGCTGTTCGCGCTCTTCATCTTCCTCGGACGGCCGTCCCAGCCGCGTCGGGCGCGCCGTTCCAAGCTGCTGGGCTGGTTCGATTCCGTGGTTGAAGGGGTGCAGGCCATTCGACGGTCGCCCTCCTTTTACGGGGCGATGGCGGTTTCGCTCCTCTTCCTGTTGCTCCAGGCGTTCGCCTTTTGGTGCGTGATCGTTGCCTACGGGATCGGGCTTTCGATTTGGGCCGGCGTGGTGGTTTTTCTGATCGTGCGTTTGGGGACGGCGGTTCCCAACGCTCCGGCTAACGTCGGCACCTTCCAGTTCTTCACCGTGGTGGGGCTCTTGCTGTTCGGGGTCCACAAGACGGAGGCGACGGGCTTCTCGCTGGTCGCTTTCCTGGTCATCACCGTCCCTTTGTTGGGGTTGGGATTCCTGGCGCTAAGCCGCAGCGGCGCCACGCTGTGGTCGATCCGCGAACAGTTGTTTTCCCCCAGCGGCCCCCGGCCGGAGGATGCTAGGGTGAAGCCATGAACGCGTCACAATCCATGGCGCTCGTGGCCGCACTCGCACTCTGGCCGGCCAACGCGCGGGAGGGTCCCGGTGTGAACTACGACGAAGCCCAGGTTCCCAAATACACGCTGCCGGATCCCCTGGCGCTCGCCAGCGGCGAGAAGGTTCGCGACGCCGAAACCTGGATCCAGCGGCGGCGGCCTGAGATCCTCGAGCTCTTCGAGAGGAACATGTATGGACGCAGCCCGGGCCGTCCTGAGGGCCTCCGTTTCGAGGTGTCGTCCATCGACCGCAGCGCGTTGGGCGGCCAGGCCGTTCGCAAGCAGGTGACCGTCTACTTCTTCGGGACCAAGGACGGGCCGAAGATGGATCTGCTGCTCTATCTCCCCGCCGCCGCGCGCAAGCCCGTGCCCGTGTTCCTGGGGCTGAACTTCGACGGGAACCAGACGGTCGCCGCCGACCCGGGTATACGGCTCGGCGACTTCTGGGTGAACGAGGCCAAGCAACCGGCCCGGGAGGACTCCAGGGGTTCGAAGGCCGGCCAGTGGCAGGTCGCCAGGATTCTCGCGCGCGGCTACGGCTTGGCCACCGCTTACTATTGCGACATCGAGCCGGACTTCAACGGCGGCCTGCGGTTCGGCGTGCGACGGACGGCCCCGGCGGCGGACGGATGGGGCGCCATCGCGGCCTGGGCCTGGGGACTCAGCCGCGCGCTGGATTACCTCCAGACCGACCCCGATGTGGACGCCTCCCGCGTGGCCGTCATGGGGCATTCGCGCCTCGGCAAGGCGGCGCTGTGGGCGGCCGCCCGCGATACGCGCTTCGCGCTCGCGATCTCCAACGATTCCGGAGCCGGCGGCGCGGCCCTGGCCCACCGCCGGTTCGGCGAGAGGATACAGGATCTCAACACCCGCTTCCCGCACTGGTTCTGCGAGAACTACAAGCGCTTCAACGGCCGCGAGGAGGATCTGCCCTTCGACCAGCACATGCTATTGGCCCTGATCGCGCCGCGGCCGGTCTACGTGGCCAGCGCCGACGAGGATCTCTGGGCCGATCCGCGCGGCTCCTTTCTGGCGGCCGTCGCCGCCGGTCCGGTCTACCGCCTCCTCGGCAAGCAGGGCCTCGAGACCACCCAGATGCCGCACCTCCACCAGCCCATCATGAACACGGTGGGCTATCACATTCGCGCCGGCAAGCACGACGTAACCGCCTACGACTGGGAGCAATACCTGGATTTCGCCGACAAGCNNCGTTGGATGCGCCGGAACTCATCACCGTCGCGAACCAGACGATCATCGCTCTCGTCTTGCCAAAACGGTTGGCCGCTCCGCCGAAGCGTGTGCTTTCGCCATCCTGCGCAGCTGAGAGCCTGGGTTAATGGCGAGAAAGGGATTTACAACAGTTGCGGCGAAATAGGACTTTAGTCCAATCGGCAGAGATCTTCAAAATTACCATACCAGGGCCTGTTGTTTTTAACTTTTTCAGCTAGCACCCAGCCTGTGATACCCTTGCTGGTCTTGACTTGAACCCACCACTCACTCACGCCGTCGTCGATGATGTCAACGGTGCATCCACCGAGGCCAAAGCCCGCTGTGAAGCCGCATGCGCCCCGTTCCGCGACCATCTCATAGTATTCCTCAAACCAGACCCCTTTAGCCCAGAACACCATGTTTCCACCCGCACGTATACCATAACCAAGAACGACGTCGCCAATCTTGAGCGACGGCAAACTGTCGTCAGGATCAACATACTTGATTAAAGCTCTAACAGGTTGGCGTATCACATTTGCTCCTGCGAGCACTGTCGCTTTCTCGCCGGCCTTCAGCGTAGTAAGCACTTTGTGCTTGTCAAGCGACGAATAGATTCGGTCGTCTTTGGCAATTTCCACGTTGGGAACGGTGTTCCCCTTGCCCGGGCAAGCGTCATAATCGATCACAGGAAGCTGGGGCTCGCGAATGTTGGGCGCACTTGCCGCGTTGTGGGCCGCAGCCCCTTGCCCAGCTGCATGCGACGCCAGTAAGAGAATTAAGATCAATCGAGCTGTGACCATGAATTGATAGTAGAGCAGGGTACTAGGTATTGGCACATTACGAACGTGCCCCGCGTGCTTGGGGAGAGTCCGGGCCACCGGCAGCCTCGCGCAGTTCCAGCCAGATCACGTTAGGCAGGCTGGGCGCACAGCAGCCCCGGCACCGCCATGCCGCACCGTCGAACCAGTACCGGCGGCTGCCCCACGCCAGACATGGCCCCAGGTTGTCAGCCTCTTCGTACCCGCACACGCGCGCCTGGCCCATCGACAGCGTCTATCATACTCCCCTGGGCGCCCCTCGGTCTCCGCCGGCTTCTGAGGTCCAGGAGATGGCCGTCTGCAGGGACCGAGGCGGGCGCTGGTTGGGGCGGATCCCCGCTCGACCAGATGTGCTGTGATAGGCAACGTGGGCCGACGCAACGGGAAGCGATGGTCTCGGCTGCTGGGCTGGTGGTACGCCTGCATCGCCGTCGGGTTCTTGCTGCTCGCGTTCGCCAACGCACTGCGCGGCGCAAGACCGTTGATGGTCGTTTTGAGGGTCGTGATCGCCGCCGGATTCGCCGCGCTTGCGCGTGCGGAGCTCCACAAACAGAGACGCCGAGGCAGAGAAAACCGAGAGGCGGACGATTCAAACCCGGCCGGAGTTCAAGCGCGCGGGGGAGTTGCTTTCCTGAGGCAGCCAGTCATCGGCAACTACTCAAAAAGGAAATCCGGCCTCAGTTCAGCAGCGCGTCGTCAAATCCGTTGAACGACCGATAGATGCCGTCCGAGTATAGCTCGGGGTCGCCGGCAAGCGCTTCCTGATGCGCTTTCAACGCAACATCGAACGCCTCGCGCACGCTGGTTTTGCCGTCGCCGTTGCGATCCGCCAGCTCGGGGTGCAGGAAGGAATCCCAAAACGTCTGCGCGAACTTAGTGCAGTCGGTCGGGTGCTTGCTATCCACGCTCGACATCAGGATGGCGCGGCTCCGGGTTCCCTGGAAGGCGTCCACAAATCCGCCGGAGTAACACTGGTCCATCACGACGACGGAGTTTCCGCGGTACTGGTCGATCTCCTCGCGCAGATCGGCGGGCCACACCTCTCCGTGCCGCAACTCCAGCAGGCTGTCTCCCTGGTCGGTGTCGCCGTGCCCGGTGGCGTACAGCACCACCAGGTCGCCCGCTGCCACCACGCCGGCCAGATCGTCCATCACGCGCCAGAAACTGTCGGGGACCGGCGTTAGTTGCAGGCTGGCGCGGGGCAGCGGATTGCGGCGGTCCCGCGGCGAGACCACGAAGATGTGCGCCTCCGCAAAGCCCAGCGCGCGCAAGGTCGCATAGGCGCG
>PMEV01000280.1:602-12531 GCA_003154855.1 Bryobacterales bacterium | reverse complement strand
CGGTCCGCACGCTCGGTGTGGCACGCCGCCAGCAGCGCGCAAAGCACAACGAAGATCGGAGCCCAGCGCTTCATAAGTCAGCCAGCCGTTCCGCCAACGAGTGGATATGCCGCGCGTCGGTGCCGCAGCAGCCACCCAGAATCCGCAGGCCGAACCGCCGGTGGAGATTCACCATGCACTCGGCGAACCGCTCGGGGTCCTCCGTCTCGAGATGCTCGGAGCCCTCCAATTCTTCGGGACTCTTCGCGGACGTATTCGCCTGTAACCCTAGAATACGGCCTCGGCTCGCCGCGTCGCAATGTTCCAGCGCGCGGGCCATGATCGAGGGATGCACGCAGTTCGCCAGGTACCCGAGCGGGGCGGGGGAGACCGCCGAGTCGATCTGGGCGATAGCCTCTGGGAGGGGCGTCCCGTCCAGCAGTTCTCCCCGCGCGTCGATGAGGAAGCTCAGCATATATGGCGCGCCCGTCCGCGCCATGGCGGAGGCGATTCCCGCGGCCTCCGAGGCGGCCGGCAGGGTGGAGGCGAACAGGAAATCGCACCCCGCATCCGCCAGGGCCTGCGCCTGCGCCCGGTGAAAACGAGCTGCCTCGTCCGCGCCCAGCGCCTGACTGGGCCGGTAGGCGTCGCCGCGGCAGCCCATCAGGCCGCCTAGCAGAACGCCTTCGTGCTCGGCGACGATTCGCCTCAGGAACAGGACTCCGTCGCAGTTGACATCCAAGGTCAGTCCCGCCCGGCGCAATCGCTCGGGATTGGCGCGCCAGGTGGGCGAGAAGCACAGCATGGGCAGGCGCGCCTGCTTCGCCACCTCGAGGTACTCCCGGTACAAGCCCTCGAGAATGTGCGCCGGCCCGGCCGAGTACGGAAAGGCCGCGTGCGCCACGTGTTCGTCGAGCGAGCAGCCGGGATGCCTGCGCAGCCGCTCCACGATGGAGCCCTCTGCCAGCAGCACCGGCCAACGGGCCAGTGCCGTCGAGAGGTTGAACGGATCTCCCATTTTACGCGCCGGCCGCGACGGTCACTTCTTCATGATGAAGAACACAATCAGCGCCAGAATCGCAATGATCAGCACGGCCACAATCAGGATCACGAGCCAGTTCGAAGGCCCCGAGGGCTTAGCCGGAACCTGCATGGGCGGCGCTGCGGGGGCTTGCATCGGCATCTGCATGGGCGGCATGCCGCTGCCCTGCGGAACCTGTATCGGCGGCGCGCCAGGCATTGGTATTCCAGGGACCTGAGGAGCCTGCACCGGTGGTGCGCCGGCCTGTGGCGGGGCAGCGCCGGCGCCCGGACTCCCCGGAGCCGCGGCCGCCCCGAACAGCCGGGTGTATTCGCCCGGGCCCGTGGACGCGGGCATGGGTTGCGACCTCGGCGCCGGTGCGGAAAAGACTCCGGTGGCGCCTTGTGGCTGGCGAGGCGGGGGCGGAGCGGGCGCCTGGGAGAGCGGTGAACCCGGCCCCTCATTTGCTCCGAACAAACGAGTGAACTCGCCGGGCGCTCCCGCGGGCGGCGGTGGAAGTTGCGTGGGAAACGTCGACTGAGACGGTGGGGGCGGTGCGGCCCCAGAACCCCGGCCGGGCCCGCCGGATTCGGGGGTCTGAAACAGGCTGGTGAACTGTCCTGGCGCGCTCGATCCGGCGCCCGGCGAGGACGGCGGTTCCGGCATCGGAGGAGGAGCTCCGGGAGAGGCGTGGAATAATCGCGTGAACTCTCCACCCTGGCTTTCGGCCGGCGGCTTCGGCGCGGCTCCCCAATCCGGGGGAGTGGCCGGCTCCGCCGGAAGCGGACCGGATGCGGCGGGCGGCGCATGGAAAAGCCGCGTGAACTCGCCGGCCTCGGAGGAACCCGCGGGAGTTGGCGGCGGCGGAGCGGCTGCGGGAGGTTGGGGCGGCAAGGCCGCGGGTGTCGGCGCAGGGGCCGGCCTTTCCGCCGGCTCGCCTACGGTGGCGACAAACAACTGCGTAAACGCGCTCGCGCCCGGCGGAGGCTGCGCTAGCCGCGGAGCAGCGGCCCGCGGCGGCGGCACAGTCCGGGGCGGCGGAGCGGCAGGTTCGGGGGGCCGAGCAGGCGGCGGCTGCGGCGCCGGGCGAGCCGGTGAGACGGCTGGCTCGGTTGGAACCGGCCGCAGGCCGAACAGCTTCGCGAATTCGTCGTTCTCGGGAGCCGCCGGCGGAGCCGGAGTAACAGCCGGAGCCGGCGCCCCTCCTTCGAGCCAGGTGCGCAAATTCGTGAAACCCTCCAGAACCTGGGTGGCTACGTAGGGCATCCCCTTGTGGTCGCTGATCTCCAGAATCGGAGCGCGCCGCTCGGCCGCAGGATCCACCGCGCGCTTCAACAGCATGCTCAGCAACGTCTCCCGCCCCGGCAGGCTGCTTCCGCCGAACAGGACGTGTACCAGCACCGCCCGCCCGGTCGAGAGCTCCTTAGCCTGGAACGTTTTGGACTCGCTGTCGTTCGCTACCACCGTGCCGAGATCGTATTTCTTGTCGAGATCCATAGCATGCCGCCAACTCAGTATTAGATTACACCCAAACGGCGGTCGGCGGACGCATCCAGGGCCAACGGCAACCTCGCTGGCCGGGCCGGGCCGTGGGCTGTTCCGCTGCCGCTAGCTTCTTTCTTGGGCGGCGCTTATAATACGTCTGTCAGAGCTTCCGACTATGAAACACCTTTCCCGGCTGGTCTGGTCCGAAGGGATGTACCTGGGTCCGCACCATTTTCAGGCGCAAAGCCGCTATTTCGAAGACTCGGTCCGCTTCGCGATCGCCGGCCTGTACTACGCTCCCAACGGCCTGGGGGGCTACGAGCTAGATCGCGAGGCGCTGCTGAACGGGACGCTCTCGCTCGTGCATGCGCGGGGGATTCTGCCGGACGGCCTGGTGTTCCAGATGCCGGAGGCCGACCCGCTGCCCCCGGCGCGCAATATCTCGGAACTGTTCTCGCCGGTCCGGGAGCACGTGACGGTCTACCTGGCCATCCCGCCCCGCATTCCCGACGGGCTGAACTGCGCCTTGGAGGGAGACGGCGAGAACACCAGCGCCCGCTACCTCGCCGAGAGCGTGATGCTGCACGACGAAAATACCGGGCGGGACGAGAAACCGATCCGCGTGGGGCGCAAGAACATCCGGCTTCTGCTGGACACCGAACTCACGCCCAGCATGGTCGCGCTGCCCATAGCGCGTATACGGCGGGACGGCTCGGGGCATTTCGTGTTCGATCCCCAGTTCATTCCGCCCTGCCTGGAGATCGGCGCCAGCGAGCGGCTGATGGTGATGCTGCGGCGGCTGGTGGAGATCCTCGAGGACAAGAGCGCCAACCTGACTCGCGCCAAAACGGGAGGAGCGAAAAGCTCGGCCGGGTGGTCCAGCCAGGAAGTCGCGAACTTCTGGTTCCTGCACTGCGTCAACGCCGCGCTGGCTCCGCTGCGGCACCTCTGCTTCGGCAAGCGCGGGCATCCCGAGGCGCTGTTCGTCGAGTTGTTGCACCTGGCCGGGGCGCTGTGTACCTTCGGCCTGGAATCGCACCCGCGCGCGCTGCCGCTGTACGATCACCAGAACCTCCAGGATTGTTTCGAAGCGCTGGACGAGCACATACGCCGGCATCTGGAGCTGCTGATGCCGACCAACTGCATCCCCATCCCGCTCACGCCCATGGGCAACTACTATTGGTCCGGCCCGGTGCCCGACCAGCGCTGCCTGGGCGGGTGCCGCTGGATCTTCGCGATCCGCTCGAAGATCGGCGAGGCGGACCTGATCGAACGCACGCCCCGTCTGATCAAGCTCTGTTCCAAGGATTTTGTCCCCAGGCTGGTGCAGCGGGCGCTGCCGGGGCTCGGGCTGACCCAGATCCCGATTCCTCCGGCGGCGATTTCGCCGCGCCTGGAGACGCAGTATTTCGCGGTCAACCGGGCCGGCCCGTGCTGGGATCACATCGTGCTCACCCGCGAGGTTGGGGTTTACGTCCCGGGCGAGATTCCACAGCCCGAGATCGAACTGCTGGTCGTGCTGGAGTCTTAGACATATGGGAATGTTCACGCCGAATGCCGCCGGTCCGGAAGGCGGGGGTTTCTCGACCCAGCGCCGTCCGGACAACCTGGCGCTGGTCTTCCAGGAGATTCTGACGGCCATTGTCCGCCTGCGCACCAACCGCCAGGTGGTCACCGACCCGGAGGTGTTTCGGGGACAGATGCGGGAGGCTCTGAAGGCCGCCGACCAGGATGGGCGGACGCGAGGCTATACCAGCGAGCAGACCAAGCTGGCCATCTTCGCGGTGGTCGCCTTCCTGGACGAGTCGATCCTGAATCTCCACCAGCAGGTGTTCGCCCATTGGCACCGCAAACCGCTGCAGGAGGAGCTGTTCGGCATCGACATCGCGGGAGAGATCTTCTTCACCAACATTCAGCGGCTGCTCGGCCAGCGCGATTCGCACGACCTGGCGGACGTGCTCGAGATCTACGAGCTTTGTCTGTTGCTGGGCTTTCGGGGCCGCTACGGACTAGGCGGCCAGGCCGAACTGCGCGGGGTGATCGAGACCGTGAAAGAGAAGCTGCGGCGTATACGGGGCGGCTCGCTGGACCTGTCTCCGTCCTGGGCCATCCCGCCCGGGAAAGTGAGGGTGACGGGAATCGACCCCTGGGTGAAGCGGCTGTTCTGGGGAGCGCTGGGCTGCCTGGTGCTGGTCATCCTGCTGTTCGGCATCTACAAGATCTCGCTGGGCTCGGGCGCGTCGGATCTGCTCGCCATTCCGACCCTGGGCCGGGGATAGGAAAGCTCGATGAATTACCGACTGTGGATCATTGGCAGCTTAGTAAGTTACTACGCATTTGCCTGGTTCGCCACCACCGTGATGAACCTCACGGGAATCAACCTGTGGTTCATCCGGAGCTTGCTGTTTATGATCGGGCTCTCCGGCGGAGGCTTGGTCTGGTGGTGGAGAGCCAAGAAGGAAAAGCAAAAGGAAGCGGCCGCGGCGGCTGCGGCGACATCGGGCGCCGTGGCCGGCGGCGGATCGGGCGATGAAGTGGACGCGCTGGTGCGCGACGCCGAGGCGCGGTTGGCGGCGTCCAACATCGCCAAGGGCGCCAAGGCGGGCAATCTGCCGGCGATCTTCCTGCTGGGCCCGGCCGGCTCCGCCAAGACGCACAGCATGGTGCACTCGGGTCTGGAACCGGAACTGCTCGCCGGGCAGGTGTACCACGACGTTGCGGTGCTCCCCACGCGGACGGGCAACGTGTGGTTCAGCCGCCAGGCTCTGTTTGTCGAGGCCGGCGGCAGCATGGTGGCCGATCCGTCGCGCTGGACGCGTCTGTTGAAACGGATGCAGCCGCGCCGGCTCACTACCGCGCTGGGCAAAGGCCAGCAGGCGCCGCGCGCCGCGGTGGTGTGCTTCGATCTCGAGGAGTTCATGAAGCCCGGCGCACGGGACAGCGTGGCCATGGCCGTGCGCAACCTGCACGCGCGCCTGGGCGAAGTCTCGCAGTCGATGGGCATCAGCTTCCCGGTTTACGTCCTGTTCACGAAGGCCGACCGCCTCCCGTTCTTTGTCGAGTACGTGCGCAACCTGAGCAACGAGGAGGCGACGCAGGTGGTCGGCGCGACGCTTCCCATTCTGCCCGGCACCGGGCAGGGAGTCTACGCCGAGCAGGCCGCCCAGCGCCTCGGCGCGTCCTTCGACGAGCTGTTCCGCTCCTTCTGCGACAAGCGGGTCGAGTTCCTCTCGCGCGAAAACGCCCCCGACAAGCTTCCCGGCATTTACGAGTTTCCGCGCGAGTTCCGCAAGCTGCGCGCCAGCCTGGTGCAGTTTCTGGTGGATCTGTGCAAGCCGAGCCAGTTGCGCGCCGCGCCATTTCTGCGCGGGTTCTACTTCTCCGGGGTCCGCCCGGTGGTGGTGGACGAGATCTCCGCTCCGGTGGCGCGCCCGGCGCAGCAGCAGAGTTTCGAGCCGGCCGGCGGCGCCACGGGCATCTTCNNTCGGCCTCCTCGGCCAGCGTCAAGACCAGCGCGCTGCGGCGGGTGCTGTTCATCGCAGCCGCGTCGCTGTGCTTGTTGTACTCCATCGCGCTGACCGTTTCCTGGGCGCGGAACCGGAGCCTGGAAGCGCGCGTTCTGGAGGCCGCCAAGGGCATCTCCTCGGTGCAAGTGACCGGCTCGGACGTGGCCAGCCTGGATGCCCTCAAGCGGCTCGACGCGCTGCGTGCAGAGCTGGCGACTCTCAGCCTGTACCACCGCGAGGGCGCGCCGCTCAGCCTCCGCTGGGGGCTGTACGTGGGCGAGCAGATCTACCCCACGGCCTACCAGCTCTACTTCGACCGCTTCCATGCGGCGCTGTTCGGCTGGACGCAGGGCTCGATGCTGGATAGCCTGCGGCGCCTGCCGCCCGCTCCCGGCCCCGGCGACGCCTACGGCCCGCCCTACAACACGCTCAAAGCCTATCTGATCACCACTTCCGAGTGGAAGCGCAGCACCCGGGCGTTCCTGTCTCCCTATCTCTCGAACCGCTGGAGCGAGGGACGCAACGTGGATCCCGAGCGGCTGCAACTGGCGCAGAAGCAGTTCGATTTCTACAGCGAAGAGCTGGCCTTCGCGAATCCGTTCTCCGCGGATAGCGAAGCGCCGACGGTGGAGCTGGCCCGGCGGTACCTGAAGCAGTTCAACGCCGACGAGCGCATCTACCAGGCGCTGCTGGATGCGGCCTCCAAGCAGAACCCCTCGGTGAACTTCAACCGCCTGTTCCCGAACGCGTCGGTTTCGGACCCCAAGGAGGTGCGCGGCGCNNACGCTGTTCAGCGGCGAGGAGTGGGTGCTGGGCCCGCAGACCTTCGCCAACCTCGACCGAGCCGGGCTGGAGCGAAAGCTGCGCGGCTATTACACGCGGGATTTCATACAGGAATGGCGCGACTACCTGCGGCAGGGCCGGGTGATCGGCTATATGAGCATTCCGGACGCCGCCCGCAAGCTGGCGGTGACCTCCAGCAACCAGTCGCCGCTGCTGGGCCTGTTCTGTCTGGCTTCCCAGAACACTAACATCGACCTTCCGGACGTCAAGAATGCGTTCCAGGCGGTGCAGCAAGTGGCTCCCGGGGCGACTTGCCAAAACCAGTATGTCGGCGCCTCGAACCAGAATTACATGGGATCGCTGCTGAAGCTGCAGAACTCGGTGGACCAGGTGGCCTCGAGTCCGGCGGGCGCCGCCGACCCGGCTGCCGCGGCGACGCTCAGCCAGGCCAACGACGCCCGGCTGGTGACGGAGCAACTCGCCCAGACCTTCGGAGTGGACGAAGACGGCAAGGTTCCGCAGACCGTGAAAAAGCTCATGGAAGACCCCATCACGGAGGTCGAGCGCGTGCTCAAGGGTATCGGACCGGCGGCGCTCAGAGCGAAGGGAGCGGCGCTGTGCGGCCAGTTCAACGGGCTGATGGCGAAGTACCCGTTCAACCCGAAGTCCGAGGTGCAGGCCAGCGTGGACGACGTGAACCGGTTCTTCCGGCCGCCCGACGGGGCGCTGTGGCAGTTCTATACGCAGAGCCTGCAAGCCCTGGTGCAGAAGGACGGCAACCGGTATTCGACCAAGCCGGGCGGCACCATGACCGTTACCCAGGGGTTCCTGGGGTTCTTCAACCGCGCCGCGGCGTTCGGGGAGGCGGCGTACCCGAGCGCAGCCCAGCAGCCCCACATCGCCTACGCCCTGAAGTCCGACCTGACGGGCGCCACGCAGAGCATCTCGCTCTCGCTGGACAGCCAGACCTTCAGCAACANNCGCATGCAGGTGAAGTTCGGCGGCGACGCCTTCAACTGGCCGGCCTACGACGGAGTCTGGGCGGCGTTCGAGTTCTTCGGGGATTCCGAGGAGAAGTCGGCGCCCGCGGGCAACGTCTACCGCCTGGAGTGGACTTTGCGGACCGGGCAGTCGCAGCGCCTGGTCACCACCAGCACCGGCCAGCCGGTCTCGGTACGCTTCGACCTTGATATGATGGGATCGCCTCCGATTTTCCGTAAAGGGTACTTCAGCGGTTGGGGCTGCGTGGCGGACGTGGCCCGCTAGAGAGCGTATGGAACTGCCGGCGCGCATCAGCAAGTACGAGCTACAGGAGTATTTAGGCGGCGGCATGTCGCGCGTCTACCGGGCGCGGGATACGATGATCGGCCGCACCGTGGCGGTGAAGATCCTCACCGAGCAGGCCTGCAAGGATCCGGAAGCCAAAGCGCGCTTCCTGCAAGAGGCGCGGGTGGCCGGCAATATCAGCCACGACAACATCATCCGGGTCTACGAGTTCGGCGAAGACGAGGGCCGGCCGTTCATGGTCATGGAATACCTGCGGGGCGAGGACCTGCGCAGCCTGATCAAGACCAACCGGACCGGCGATCTGCACTGCAAGCTGGGCCTGGCGCTGCAAATCGCCCGCGCGCTCGAGCACATACACACGCAGAAGATCGTGCACCGGGACATCAAGCCGGAGAACATCCAGGTCACCACCAGCGGAGTGGTGAAGCTGATGGATTTCGGCATCGCCAAGAGCGAGAACACGGCGCTCACGCGGCCCGGGTTCACGCTGGGAACGCCGTATTACATGGCGCCCGAGCAGATCCGTGGCATGCCCGCCACGCCGCAGGTCGATATTTACGCCTTCGGCATCCTGCTGTTCGAGCTGGTCGCCGGGACGCGGCCGACCGAGGCCGAGAGCATCGAGAAGATCTTCTACCAGATCCTGCACGAGCCCCTGGACCTGACCCCTCTGTCCGCCGCCGGGGCGCCGAAGATGCTGTGCGATCTGGTGGCGAGCTGCACGGACAAGGATCCGGCCAAGAGGCCGGCGAGTTTCGGCACGGTGTGCCTGGAGCTGGAGCGGGTGCTGCGCCGGATGCAGCGCGGCCCGGTTGACTCGACGGCGACCCTGCGGGTGATCGTCCCGCAGGACCGGGCCGGAGCGGTGCCCACTCCGGCGCCGACCCCCGCCCGCATCACCGTCCCCATGTCCATCCAAGCGCTGGCGGCAGCCCCGCCCGCCAAGACCAGGCCCTGGCTCATGGGAGGGGCGGCACTCGGCGTGGTGCTGATCCTGGCGGCGTTGGTCTATTTCGGCGTGCTGCCGGGCATGCCCAAGCTGGCCCCGGTGCTCTCGACGCCTACCGGCGAGATGGTGCTGGTCCCCGCCGGGTCGTTCCTGTCCGGAGCGGCGAAGATCCCGGTGGCGCTGCCGGCGTTCTACATCGACAAGACGGAAGTCACCAACCAGGCCTACGCCCGATACTGCGCCGAGAAGAACCGTCCCTTGCCGGAGCTGTTCCTTAAGGACCACCCGGATTACCCGGTGGTCAATATCACGTACGTGGATGCGCAGGAATTCGCCAAGTGGGCGGGCAAGCGGCTGCCCACGCCTCAGGAATGGGAGAAAGGCGCGCGCGGGCGCGATGGCCGCTTGTACCCCTGGGGCAACGACCGGGACCCGAAGCGCGCCAACGTGCTCGACAATCCCGACCGCAAGGCTCCCGACCTGATGGCGGCGGATTCGCTGCCCGAGGGCGCCAGCCCTTACCAGGCGCTCAACACCGTGGGCAACGTGTGGGAGTTCACCGACGAGTTCCGGGCGCCCAACGAGGCAACCATCAAGGCGTTTGCCCGGCTGATGACGCCGCCGCCGACCGCCGACGAGCCCTGGTACACCATCAGCGGCGGCGCCTACGACACCAAGCTGGCCGACAGCCTGCTTTGGGAAACCGGTTCGGTGCCGGCGCGCTACAAGGCGTTCAACATCGGTTTCCGCTGCGTCAAAGACGTGAAGTAGCGCAGTACGGGCATGCGGCTGCTGATCTTCTCCGACACACACGGCGACACGGCGGCGCTGGAACGGCTGATGGCGGTCGAGGCCGACTACTACATTGCGGCCGGCGACCTCACCAGTTGGGGGCGCGGCCTGGACCGGTGCGGCGAGGTGCTGCGCGAGCGCAGCGAGCGGGTGTGGGTGCTGCCAGGCAATCACGAGTGGGCCGCGCAGATCGCCGAGTTTTGCGGCAAGTTCGGGTTGCACGATTTCCATGAGAAGACCTTCGAAGCCGGCGGCTATCAGTTGGCTGGCCTGGGCTACTCGAACCCCACTCCATTCCACACGCCGGGCGAGTACAGCGAAGCGGAATTGGCTTTGCGTCTGGCCCCTTTCGCCGGGCTGAGCCCGCTGATTCTGGTCTGCCATTGCCCACCGCTGGGGACGCCGCTCGACCGGGTGCGCCAAGGCGTACATGCCGGCAGCCGGGCGGTGCGCGAATTCATCGACCGCTGCCAGCCCGAGTACTTCTTCTGCGGCCACATCCACGAGGCCGAGGGCGTGCAGGCCGAGCTGGGCCGAACCCGGGCGGTGAACGTGGGCAAGCGCGGCTATGTGTTGGATACTGGTAAAATCAAGGAATGATTTCCGCCGATATCGAGAGGGAGTACGCTGCGCTCCGCCAGCAAGCTGAAGCTGTGCGGAGCTATCTTTGACGCCCCCCAGAAGAAATCCCAGCTAGCCAAAATCGAAGAAAAGGTTTCCGCGCCGGAGTTCTGGAGCCAGCCCAGCCAGCGGCTGCTGGTGCAACGCAAACGGCTGGAAGAGACGCTGGCCGACGAGGCGCGGGTGGCCGCGGCGATGTCGGACCTGGACACGCTGTTCGAACTCTCCCATGAAGGGGAGGAGGTCGGCGAGGAGATCCGGCGCGAGCTGACCAAGTTCTCCGCGGACCTGGAGAAACTGGAGATCGAGACGCTGCTCTCGGGAGAGAACGATTTCCGCAGCGGCATCGTGATCATACACCCCGGCGCGGGAGGCACCGAAAGCCAGGACTGGGCCGAGATGCTGCTGCGCATGTACCTGCGGTGGGCCGAGCGGAAGGGCTTCTCGACCGTGGTGACCGACCGGCAGGAGGGCGAGGGCGCGGGGATCAAATCGGTGACCGTCGAGATCAACGGCGAGAACGTGTACGGGCTGCTGCGATCGGAGGTGGGGGTGCACAGGCTGGTGCGCATTTCGCCGTTCGACGCCAACGCGCGGCGGCACACCTCGTTCGCCTCGCTGTTCGTGTATCCGCAGATCGACGACGAGATCAAGATCGACATACGGCCGGAAGACCTGCGGGTGGACACGTTTCGCGCGGGCGGGAAGGGCGGCCAGCACGTCAACCGGACCGACTCGGCGGTGCGCATGGTGCATTTGCCCACCAACATCGTGGTGCAGTGCCAGAACGAGCGGTCGCAGCACAAGAACCGCGACATGGCGATGAAGCAACTCCGCGCGCGGCTGTACGAGTACGAGCTGGAAAAGAAGCGGGTGGAGGAACGCAAAGTCGAGGCCACCAAGGCGGACATCAACTTCGGGAGCCAGATTCGCAGCTACGTGCTGGCGCCCTACCGCTTGATCAAGGACCACCGCACCAAGCTGGGGGTCGGCGACGTGGACCGGGTTCTGGACGGCGACCTGGACGAACTCATGCACGCCTGGCTGGTCTACAGGCATACCGGAAAGCTGGCCGGAGATGGTAAGGAAGAGATCCCCGATTGAGGCGGCGGACAGTCCGGCGCGCGCGCAGATCCCGCGGGCGGCGGCTTTGATCCAGGAGGGGAAGCTGGTGGCGTTCCCCACGGAAACGGTGTACGGACTGGGCGCGGACGCCTTGAACGCCGTGGCGGTGAACCGGGTTTTCGAGGTGAAGGGCAGGCCGTTCGGAAGCCCGTTGATCGTCCACGTGGATTCGGTGGAGATGGCCCAGGGTCTGGCGCGCGAGTGGCCGCCCGAGGCCGAATTGCTGGCGCGGCGGTACTGGCCGGGTCCGTTGACGCTGGTGGTTCGGAAAGAGCCGCGGATTCCCGGCATCGTCACCGCGGGCCTGGATACCGTGGGATTGCGGATGCCGGCGCACCCGCTGGCTTTGGAGCTGATCCGGGCGGCCGGGACTCCGCTGGC
>PMEV01000280.1:0-588 GCA_003154855.1 Bryobacterales bacterium | reverse complement strand
ATCGAGCGGCTGATCGGGCGGGTGGAGGCTGGGCCGGAGACGGCGCCGCGGGAGAGCCACCCATCGCCGGGAATGCATCCCAAGCACTATAGTCCGCGAACGCCGCTGCTGCTGGTGCGCAGTGGCGACCTGCCTGCGCGCGGACGGGGCGCCTACCTGTATAGGGAAGGCGGCCAGGCTGGACCGGCGGGGATACGGGCGGTGGCGATGCCGGCGGAAGCCGGGGCCTACGCCGCGCTGCTGTACGAGACGCTGCACAAGCTGGACGGAGAAGGACTGGACTGGATTGCGGTGGAGCGGACACCGGAAAGCCCCGAGTGGGCGGGGGTAAGGGACCGGCTGGAACGGGCATCGTCAGGGTAGGGCGCGTTGCGACGCACGATATGCTCGCGTCTACTTCGTTGCGCTCGGCCGGCTCCCTCAACGTACCGTGAGGTACGCCTCGGTTCGCCGGCCTTCGCGCGCCTCGTATCCACGGGCATCTCCTGCGTCGGACTGCGGCGCTTCGGTTGTCTGCTGAAAGCACCGGCGGCAAGACCGCCGGCGCTACCGGCCAGGGCGGGGGTGGCTCGGGGCTGGCTACGGCGT
>PMEV01000380.1 GCA_003154855.1 Bryobacterales bacterium | reverse complement strand
CTGAAAAGGCTGCCCCACGACAGGATTTGCGAAACGCTCGCGAACGTGACATACTACCGCAATCTGCCGGGGACCGAACCCGGCAGGTTCCAAAGGAGGTTCCGAGAACCGATGGCTTCTCCGGCAACTCAGTTATCAATCTCGCGTACCAAGTACGCGGTGGCGCCCATCCTCATGCAAGTGTTGCTGGGCATGCTCTATTCNNTGGTCGGTATTTCGCGTTCCGTTGGCGAAGGCTTACGGCTGGACCAACGTTCAGACCAACGCGCCCTTCAGTTACTCGATTCTGGCCCTGGTGGCGGGGACGCTGCTAGGCGGGCTTTGGCAGGACCGTTCCGGGCCGCGCCTGGTGGCCAGCGTGGGAGGCGTGATCCTGGGCATCGGCTGGGTGCTCTCGGCGCTCATCGGCCATACGCCCGGCATGCTGATCCTGACTTACGGGTGCCTGGTCGGACTGGGCACGGGATTTGGGTACGTGGCGCCCATCGCCACGCTGGTGAAGTGGTTCCCGGATAAGCGCGGCATGATGGTGGGACTGGCGGTCATGGGAATCGGCGTGAGTCCGCTCCTATTTGCGCCGTTTGTCGAGTATCTGATCGGAAAGGACCCGGCGCGCTATACATCCACCATTCCCCAAGCCTTCATCGTGATCGCCATTATCATGATCGTTGGGGTGGTGGTGGCCGCGCAGTTCTGCAAGGCGCCGCCCGCGGGCTGGCGGCCGGCCGGATGGCAGCCCAGCGGCGCGGCAGCGGCGGCCTCGACGCGAGAACAACGGGGCCCCAGCGGCATGCTGGCCACCTGGCAATTCTACGCGCTGTGGGTGATCTACTTCCTGGGCGCNNTCGGTGGGTCTGGTAGCCATCAGCCAGGCCGGGCCACTGAGGGGGAGCATGCCCCTGAGCGTGGCCTGGATCTCGGTTGGGCAGGCGGTGGGAATCGTGGCCATCTTCAACGGGGTGGGCCGTCTGTTCTGGGGCAGCATCTCGGACCGGCTGGGCCGTGCGCGCACCATGCTCACCATGGGTTTGATAGCCGCGTTCGCCTGCGCCTTCCTGGTGCGCGGAGCAACCGGGCTGTGGCAACTGCTGGCCGGACTCTGTCTAGGCGTCTTCGCCTTCGGCGGATACCTGGCGCTGATGCCTTCCGTGACCGCGGACTACTACGGACCCAAGAACATGGGCGCCAACTACGGACTGCTGTTCACGGCGTTCGGGGTTTCCGGGTTCTTCGTACCGCGCTATTTCGCGGGGATTGTGGACCGGGCCAAGGCCGCGGGCAACATCGCCGCGGGTTACAACGAGGTGTATATGATCCTGGCGGTGATGGCGCTGGCGTGCGCGCTAGGGACGCTGGCGCTGCGCCCNNCGAACGTGAAGGCGTACATATACTCGATGTTGACGCCGCTGTTCTCGAGGGCCTCCATTGCGCCGGAGAGGCCGCCGGGCAGGTCGGGCACTTCGATGGCTACCACCTCGGTCACCTTGACTACGTAGCCGGCGTCTTTCAGAATCCGATTCGCCCGCTCCCAATCGGGGACGATCAAGCGCAGAATGCCAAATTGCTTGGTGTCCGCCACCGAGAGGGTCCGGATGTCGATGCCTTCGGCGGCCAGCAGCCGGCACGGCTTTTGAATCTGGCCGGGCTCGTTTTCGACGAATAGCGAAAGCTGTTGGATTTTCATGTTACAGGTTCCTCTTGTCGATGACGCGCTTGGCTTTCCCCTCGCTGCGCTGGATGCTGTGCGGCTCGACCAGGCGGAGTTCCACCCGCAAGCCCAGCGCCTGTTGCAAAGCGTGCTTCAGGTTCTCCTCCACTGTGACCAGCGCGCGGATGCGGTCGCTGAACACCTCGGGGGTCATTTCCACCTGGACTTCGACCTGGTCCAGCCCCTTCTCGCGGGTGAGCACGATCTGGTAATGCGGCAGGGTGCCTTCGACCGCCAGCAGCGCCGACTCGACCTGCGAGGGGTAGAAGTTCACGCCGCGAATGATCAGCATGTCGTCGCTTCNNTAGCGGATCATGGGCATGGCCTGCTTGCTCAGGGTGGTGACCACCAGTTCGCCTTCCACTCCGTCGGGCACGTTCTCGCCGGTTTCCGGATCGACGACCTCGGGGTAGAAATGGTCCTCGAAGATGTGCAGTCCGGCCTGGAAGCGGCACTCGGCGGCCACGCCGGGACCGGTAATCTCCGAGAGGCCGTAGCAGTCGTAAGCCTTGATGCCGCTGGCCGCCTCCATCCGCTGGCGCATGGACTCGCTCCACGGCTCCGCGCCGAAGCCGCCCACCCGCAAGGGCAGCGCGCGCACGTCGATTCCCATCTCGGAGGCCCGCTCCATCATGTGGATGAAGTAACTCGGCGTGGCGCAACAGGCCGTCACCTTGAAATCCTTCATGATCATGATCTGGCGGTCGGTGGCGCCGCCGGAAGCGGGGACCACGGTGGCCCCGATCGCCTCGACCCCGTAGTGAAATCCCAGGCCGCCCGTGAACAGGCCGTATCCGTGCGCGTTCTGGAAAATGTCGCCGCGGTGGAGTCCGTAGGAGAGCAGCGCTCGGACCATGACGCTGGTCCAGACCCCCAGGTCGTCTCGCGTGTAGGCCACGACGATCGGTTTGCCCGTGGTGCCGCTCGAGACATGCAAGCGCACCACCTCGCTCAGGGGACAGGCGAGCAGCCCGTAAGGGTAGGTGTCGCGCAGATCGGCCTTGAAGGTGAAGGGCAGGCGCGGCAAATCTTCCAGGCTCTGTATGTCGTCCGGCTGCAGGCCGCGCTCCCGCATCCTGTCGCGAAACAGCTCGACGTTGTCGTAAGCCCGGCGGACCGTGGCTTGCAGGCGGTCAAGCTGCAGGTCCCGCATCTGCGGCCCGGGCAAGTAGTCCGGAGCGCTGCCGGGGTGGAATCGCACGGCGACTTTCTGGTCAATAGCAAGCATGAGCGTCTCTCCAGCGGCGCCAGACGCCGCGAATGCATGGATCAGTCTATCGTGTGCGGGAGGCTATGGCAAGCCGAGGACGGGCTGAGGACGGTCAGGGAGCAGTCTCGCGGGGCTGGCTGAGTCTCCGCATTTCAACAGGATCTCAACGCTTGTCCCAAGATGCGCGGACGCCGGGCCGAAGCCCGGCGGCAGCCCGAAAGGGCTGGCCCCACGCCTAATGCGCGGCGGCCTGGAGCTGCGGTTGGGACTGCACCAGGCCCAGGAGGCGGTCTTCGTAGCTGTAGTCGATTTCGCGCTTGGGCTGGTGGCGCAGGTACCAGCGGTAGGTCTCCTTCAGGCCCGCCACGAAATCGGTGGGTTTGAAGCCTAGCACGCGCTGCGCCTTGGTGACGATGAGGGTGATGGGCGCCACGTCGAAGTAGAAGCCGAAGTACAGTTGCGGCCCCATGGGGTGACCGCCCAGATGGTAGATCCGCTCGCGCGGCGCACGGATCACCACGGGCTTCTTGCCCGCGGCCTCGGCAAACGCGGCAATCACCTCGGCCTGGGTAATGGCGCGCGGATTGGCGATATTGAACGCGTGGCCGTTCGCGCCCGGCTCCTCCATGGCGCGCAGGCAGGCCGCCACCAGGTCCTTGATGTAGATGAACTGCATCAGGCGCCGGCCGTCGCCGGGCAGCACGATGGGACGGTTGTCGCGCATGCGGTCCCAGAAGAAGGCCTCGCGGTAGAACGGATTGCCCGATCCATAGATGAACGGCGGGCGGATGGTCACGATGGGCAACCCGATCCGCTGGTGCAGCCGGAATAGCGCACGCTCGCTCATGGCCTTGTTGCGCACGTAAGGGTCGGGATGGTCGTCCTGGGCCAGGGCATCGCCCTCGTGGTGGTTCAGGCCGTCGCCGTATGCCCCCACGCTGGACATGAAGATATAACGGTGCAGGTGATTACCGGCGCAGGCGCGCGCGGTGGCTTCGACCTGCGCGGCGGTGGTGCCCCGCTCCCAATCGTAGACGTTGTCGAAGACCACTTCGAAGTTCGACAGATCCAGGGCGCGCCGCATCGCCTCGGGATCGTTGCGATCGGCCACGATGCTGCCCACCCGCTTGCCCAGGTCGTGCTCCGGTTTCCGATGCAGCACCCAAACTTCGTGGCCCGCTTTCAACAGCTCGGAAACCAGGGTCCGACCGATAAACAGCGTCCCGCCGACGACCAAAACCTTGCGGCGGATGGCTGAGGCGTGCTCTCCGTTATTCATGATCGGTTTTCAGTCGTAATACTCCAGACCCAGGTGCGTGATCAGGTCTTCGCCGCGCATCCAGCGCAGTGTGTTTTTCAGTTTCATCAACTGGATGAAAATGTCGTGCTCCGGATAGAGCCCGGGCGCCGTCATAGGCGCCTTGAAATAGAACGAAAGCCACTCCTGGACGCCCTTCATCCCGGCCCTTTGCGCCAAGTCCATGAACAGCGCCAGGTCCAGCACGATGGGCGCGGCCAAGATCGAGTCCCGGCACAGGAAATCGATCTTGATCTGCATCGGGTAGCCCAGCCAGCCGAAGATGTCGATGTTGTCCCAGGCCTCTTTTTCATCGCCGCGGGGAGGATAGTAGTTGATGCGAATCTTGTGGTA
>PMEV01000459.1 GCA_003154855.1 Bryobacterales bacterium | reverse complement strand
CCCATGCCACCACCGCCGCCCATGCCACCAGGGCCACCCATGCCTCCGCCACCGCCCATCCCACCCATGCCTCGGCCACCGCCGCCGATGCCGCCGCCTCCGTTGTCCATCTGCCCCATATGACCGCCGCCCATCGTCAGGATGGCCTCCTTGGCCCACGGCGACTTGGTCACCAGTCTTTGGATCTCCTTTTCCGTCCAATCGGAGGGTTGTTTATCCTGCCAGAACTCGCCCGCCAACAGAACGGCGGAAGCGGAAATCAAGGCGATCACGCCAGCACTTCGAAATGACATCCTAGTCTCCTCCTGCAAACACGATTACGGTAGCAATACCATGGGCGCGCGACGGAAGGCAAACTTCTTGCCGACCTCGTCCATCACGTTCACCTGGCAGGTGTACGGGCCGGGGGCAAACTTCGCCAGTGGAATCTGGAAGTGTACGCCCACCAGATTGCCCTTTTCGGGGATCTCGGTCAGCCGGAGCGGCTCCGACTGAAATGCCCTCAACTTGCCGCGGAAGAAACTCACGCTGGCGGAAATCTCAGCGGTCTTCCGCGTGGGTTCCGCGCCCGGGTCGTAAACCTCGAAGAACACGTACAGGTCCTGGTCCGTGCGATAAACCTTGGTGATGCTGGGGACCAGCTTGTAGCCGTCCTTTACCAGGGGGTCGTCGGCCAGCAGTTTCTGGTTGCGCTCGGCGGAGCCCACTGCGGCCGAAAGCGGTTCGCGCTGATTGGCCCACACCACGGAGCTGAGCCGCAGGTATTTCTGTTCGGCCACCACGTCGGGCACGCTGAACCTGGTCTCGAAGGTCCCCATCTTGCCGGTCGCATTCTCACGGCACAGGAACTTGAGCGTGTAGTCTCCCGGGGTCAGGGTGAAGCCGCCGCCGTATTCCAGGAAGCGCTTGCCCAGTTGCCCCACGTTCCCGCCCTTGAGCTTTACTTCGATGCTGTCGCGGACCGTGCCGGCGATTCTTCCGTGGGCGTCGCGCACCTGTCCGATGAAATCCAGTATGGTGCTCTCATTGCCGCCCTTGCGTGCCAGCTCGAGTTCGGAGCCGGGAATCTTCACCGCCAAGGGCACGAAATAGCGGTCGCGCGCCAGACGGAAGTAATTGAGTTCCAGCGCCAGCGAGAGATCGGTAAGGGGGTCGCCGAGCAGCAGCGCCTCCTGGAGTTGGCGCTCCTTGTCCGTGGAATTGTAGTCCTTGAACTGCTTGGGGGCGAAGTAGCCCGAACGGTAGTCCAGCTTGGCCTTCAGATGCGGGGCGAGCTGCACCTTGATGCGGCGGTAGCGGCCATCCAGGGCGGGGTTGGTCGAGTAGTAGCCGAGGATGTAGTAGCTGGAAAGGCTCTCCTGGGCCTGGCGCATGCCCATCGAGAGGTCGTTGGTATCCAGCAGCGCCTTGCCGCCGGTGTCTTCGGCGAGGGTGTAGAGGGTCTCCTGGGAGTCGTTGAAGGTGGAGCTAAGCTGCCGCTGGGCCGCTCCCGAGAACAAAGCGGTGCCTCTGGTGGAGGCTCGCGTGGCGTCGCCCCCCGCGGGCGTGGCCACCAGGCCGCGAGCGTCGATGGAGTAGAACGAGACGTTCGAGCGCACCGCCGCATTCACCGTGGCGCGCAGTTGCGCCTGGTTCTCCACGCCAGTCTTGTTGACTCCGCCCGAAAAGTAAACCAGCGCCTTCTTCTCGGGCAGAGAGGCCAGCATCCTGGCGGCGGATTCGAGCGCGCTCAACTTCCGGTCGGTGTTGAAAACGTTGAATTCGGTATCGTCGGCCGTAAACGCGGCGCCGGTATCCTGAGAGGAGTCGTCGCCGGTATCGCCCAGGGCCGCCAATTCGCTGGCCTCCCCGATGTGGAAGCCCTTGATGATCCCGATCAGGTTCTCCCGGTCGGCCGTGAAGTCCTGCAAGACCTGCAATTCATTGGCGAAGCTCATGATGGCGACCAGGTCCGCCGCGGTCATCTGCTTCTGTAGGAACTCAATGGCCGCCTTCTGGGCCCGGATCTGCTCGGCCGGCTCCATCGAGGAAAAATCGAAGAACAGCACCATCAGCCGGTGGTCCTGGTAGCGGATTTGACCTGGCTTGGAGGTGGTGATGGCCTGGCGCACCGGCGGCTTCGGAGCAGGCGCCGGGGCACGAGTCTTGAGGGTCGGAGGGGGCTCGAGCGGAGCCAGCGGCGTGGAGTCCAGCTTCTGGTACTCGAACACCGAGACCTTCTGAGGCTTATCGTCCTCGGAGAGGGTGAAGTCGCTGGCTTTGAGGTTGGGGATGGGATGTCCCTCGGAGTCGCGCACCGCTACGTTAACGATCACCAGTTGGCTGGTCACCTTGAAGGTGGCTTGCGGTTGCGCCTGCTGTCCGACCGCGGCGAGCGCCGAAAGGACGACTAAGGGAGCGATTCGCATGGCTAAAACCGGAAACGCAGATTGATCTTCATGGTCCGCATGGCGCCGGTGGAAAGCGGCAATCCGAAGTTGGAAGCGTTCACCGTGGTCGCGAAGCCGTTGACGTTCATGATGTTGAGCGCATTGGTGCTGTCCAGACGCAAGTCCAGGCTGCGGCGGGTTTCGCCGAACGGGAAGCTCCTGCCCAGAGAGAGGTTGGCGACAAAGCTGAAGGGCCCCGGAATCGTGTTGCGGCCCGCATCGCCATATTGCCCGGTGGGAGGCAGTGCGAAGGCCAGCGGGTTGAACAGGCCGGTTCCGATGTCCACCGGCAATCCGGTCGCTTCGGCCCTGGAGCTTCCGGAAACGCCGGTACCGCTCGAGTCGGAGCGGTTGCCCAGAACTGTCGCGGTGAAGGGCGCGCCGGTTTGCGCGGTGATGGAGCCGCTGAGACTCCAGTTCCTAATCAGCTTGCCCTGCCCGCCTTTGGCCGCAAAACTGTTGGTGGTGCCGGTGCCTGGACTCGACAGCACGTAGGACATGGTCAGCGAGTGGCGATGGTCGAAGCTGGACAAACCGCGCTCGGCGCTCAGATCGTAGAAGTTCTGGGCGACCACACCGCTGCCGCCGCCGGTGAAGCTCGAGACGTCGTCGATGGATTTCGAGAACGTGTACAGGAGATTGCCGGAAACCCCCCGGCGGAACCGCCGGCTCAAGCGCGCCTGGGCGGCGTGGTAGATGGAATTCCCGTTCGAGCTGTCGTAGATGAAAGCTCCGGCGTCTTCGATCGGGCGGCGATTCTCGGCTGTGAGCGGGGAACCCGGCGGCGCAACGTTGGGGATTCCCTGTACGTCCAGGCGCGTGCCCTTGGTCCCCAGGTAGCCCAGTTCCGCCACCAACGCATGCGGCAGAGTGCGCTGCACGGAGAAGTTCCAGGTCTGGGCGTAGCCAATCCGGTAGTTGCGGTCCACCGCGTAGGTGTTGGCGATCTCGGTGGCGGAGGTGGCCGACGCGGCCGAGCCACAAGGGAAACCTTTCTCCAAGCTGAGCGGGCTCGCCAGACTGGCGATCAGGTTGCATGAATTGGAAAACGGGGGCTGCTGGGCCATCAGGGACGCAATCTGGTTGTAGACGCTGCCGTTGTAGTAGATGCCGTAGCCGGCCCGCACCACCATCTCCTTCTTAGGGAATGGCTTCCAGGCTATGGCCATGCGGGGCGCGAAATTGTCGCGATCCGGATTGACCAGCCCCTGGGGGAACGCGCCGCTGTAGGGGCCAGTGGCTCCAGGAGTTACCTTAGCCACGGCGGCGAATCCCGGAGCGATATCCAGGTTCACCATGCGGTCGTACTTCTCAGTCAGGGGCGTTCGATACTCATAGCGCAGCCCAATCAGGATGGTGAGGTTGGGCCGTAGCCGCAAGTCGTCCTGGGCGTAGGCGGTGTAGAGAGATCCCCGGAAATAGGTGTCGGTGCCCAGGTCGCGGATGGAGCTGGTGTTGGGCAGTCCCAGCAGGAAATCGGCGAAATCAATGCCCGTCCCCGGCAGGGGCTGACCATTGGCATCCAGGGCGCTGGTCTCCAGCCCGCTGAAGGCAAACGAGCCGCGGCCATTCTGGTCGCTCAAGTTGTTGAGCTGCATGCGCTGATACCCACCGCCGAAGGTCCAGGTGCTCTTCCCGTGGACCACGATCAGGCTGTCGCTCACGCCCGTGGTTTGGTTGCGCATGAGCGACGAGGCTCCGTCCGAGAGACCTCCGAAGTTGGTGAAAGAGAGGTTGGGCGGGCCGTAGTCGAGCGGGTTGCCGGAAGTGCCCGTGATGCCGTGTTGGGAGGCCACGTAGGGGCCATTGGCGAAGTACGGCGCGGTGGTGCTCCTGTTGCGCGAGAAGGTGAAGTGCAAGCTGTCGATGACGCCCGTCTTGAGGGTGCGCGTCCAGGAGAGGTCGCTATTGATTCCGCGGCCGGTCTGCGTATCCTGGAAGCCGTAGAGCTGGGAGCTTTCCGCATCGCGCTGCTGGAGGTTGAAGGAGCCGCCGATGCGGTCCTTCTGGGTCAGGCTGTGGAAGACGCGCAGACTCAGGTTATCCGTGTTTTGAGGCACGGAATTCACGATCTGGTAGTTCTGCACCTGGCCCGGCTGGTTCGGCAAAGGGATGAACGACAGCAGCCCGGTGGCGGCGGAATCAATGCGCCAGGCTGGAATCACGTTGTTCGGGAAAGGTAATCCGGATTTGGGATCGTAGATGGTTCCCAGCCCGGGCGCCTGCGAGAAATCGCCGGTGCGCTCGAGCGCGGAGGGCAGCGTGGAAGTGGCGTTATACGGATTGCGGCTGCGGGTGGCGAAATAGCTTGCGAAGAGGAACGTCTTCGGGCTGTCGATCACCTTGGGAATGCGCAGCGGTCCTCCGCCGGAAAGAGCGATGCGCGACTGGGCGTAAGAGGGCTTGTTCACCACCTGGCCGGTGAGCGAGTAGGGGCGCGCATCCAGCGCGGAGTTGTCCAGGGTGAAGGACAGGTTGCCGTGGAAAGTCTCCCGGCCCCGCCCGGCGCGGTTGCCGAACACCGTGGATCCTTGCCGGTTCTGCCAGCCGGCGCGCTGGCCCCCACCGGGGCCACCTGGACCGCCCCGCCCGCCGAATCCTCCTCGGGGACCGCCAAAACCGCCCGGGCCGCCCATCCCTGGCCCACCCGGGCCGCCGCCCATGCCGGGGCCGCCACCCATGCCCGGAGGGCCGCCCATGCCTCCCGGTCCACCCTCGAAGCCGGGGGGATTTCCCGCCTGCTGGCCGGGCGGCCCACCGGGACCGCCGAATCCAGCTCCAGGCCCCAGAGCCGACATGTCCGCGTCCTGGCGCGGTAGCTGCAATCCTCGGCTCAGGCTGCCATTGACCAGAAAGGATTCGTTGGCGTTCTGGCTCTGCTCGTCCGAGTTTTGCGCGTCGGACGGCGATTGAGCGGCCAGCGCGGCCAGCGCCTCAGCCTGTATCGTCTGGTTCACACGTAACTGTCGGAACCGGCCGCCGGGCCCATTCGGTCCGGCGCCTGGTGGGGCGTTCGACTGCGCTCCTTGAGGCGCGCCTGGCTTGGCTGCGGCCACCGGGGCCGGGGCCGGCTTCGCCGTGGCGGCTGCCTGGGGTCCGGCTGCCGGAGGCGCAGCCGCATGAGCGGGCGCGGCCTCAAAGGGGCTCATCTTCAGATCCCAGGCCAGCTTCGTGTCGGCGGGCACGTTGACCGTGCGCTGAGCCGTCTCGAACCCGAAGGCCTCCACTTGGATGGTCCAGGCGCCGGGGCTCAAATCCTCGAACAGGTAGCGGCCCGATTCGTCCGTGCTGGTGACGAGCCTCCTGTCGCCCAGAGTGGCCGTTACGACCGCTCCGGGGACCGGGAGTCCGGCCGAGACAATCGAACCACCCTGTTGGGCGCCAGCCAGCGCACCGGCCGCCAATGCGGCAAGGACCAGGAATCGTCGCATCAAGGCAAGCCCCACGCATCCTCCATCTTCGCGATTTGGCCTCGACCTAAAGGATGTGCCAGAGAATGTGAAGGTTACCGCTCTCGGTCGATCCGCCGTAAAGAAATGTAAGAGAAAGGGAAAGCGGGAAAAACTTGCGATTCCGAGTGCAGAACTCACGGATGGGGCCGATACGCACCATTGTACAGGAGTCCCCCTATGGTAAATGCGGTCAGCACGACAACCCCGGTCCAGCCGGCCCAGCAGCCGGCGAAGCCACCCGAGAAGCAGCAGCAGACGAAAGCGGCCTCCCCGGCAGTGGATACCGTTCAAATCAGAAGTGCCGCTTTGACGGCCCTGGCAGCCAAGCCGCCGGAAGCTACCGAGACGTTCACGCAGACGCTCAAGGAGGCTGGCCAGGGCGATCCGCAAGCCATCGCGATGCTCGCCAAACACAAGTAATAGCGGCGATTGTGCTTGGCCGTGGCGAGGTGGTACCGGCGGATGATATCGTAAACGGGTGCGACGAACCGCCCGCTATCTGCTCCTCCTCGGCCTCTGTTTCCCTCTCGGTGCGCAGGAGCCAGGCTCTGGAGCGGTGCCGACCGGACGCTACCGGAATCTGTTCGTCGAGGCCGGCGCCTCCGGGATGGAAGTAGAGAAGAAGATCGGCGCGGCCTTCCAGCAGCTCTTTCACGGCGATCCAAAGACCGAGGCGATCTACTACCCGGCCGGGCGAAACGCGAACGGGGACTTGGCCTACATCCTCGACGTGATCAACAATGACGTGCGCACGGAGGGCATGTCGTACGGCATGACGATCGCCGTGCAACTCGACAAGAAGCCCGAATTCGACTCCCTCTGGAACTGGGCCAAGACCTACATGTACCGCCACGAGCCGGGCCATCCTGCGCGCGGCTTCTTCTCTTGGTCCATGAAAGTGGACGGCACCCCGAACGATGAGATGCCTGCCCCCGACGGCGAAGAGTACTTCACCATGGCGCTGTATTTCGCCGCCGGACGGTGGGGCAACGGCAGGGGCATCTACGATTATCGGGCCGAGGCCGACCGGCTGCTGACCGACATGCTGCACCGGGAGGTGATCGCGGGACAGACCAAACGGGGCCCCTACACCAGCGGCAACATGTTCGAGGAAAAGTACAAGATGGTGCGCTATGTGCCGGGGCTGGAACGGAACGGATTCACGGACCCGTCTTACCACCTGCCCGCTTTCTACGAGCTGTGGGCGCGCTGGGCGCCGCCCGCCGACCGTTCATTTT
>PMEV01000291.1:34031-35987 GCA_003154855.1 Bryobacterales bacterium | reverse complement strand
ACGAATTCCCGCGGAGAGCCGACTTTCCGGGCTCATGAGATTCGAAGCGGAGAACGATCCCCCCGGAAGGAAGACCGCCCGTCGCCGGTCTACACATTTAAGTACTTTAGAATCTGTGGTGCGGATGGGGAGAGTCGAACTCCCAAGCCCTTGCGGGCGCTGGAACCTAAATCCAGTGCGTCTGCCAGTTCCGCCACATCCGCGCTCGGGATCCCTCTTAGTTTAGCCCAGTCATTCGTGCTTGGCGGAATCCGCTGCCGCCAGCCGGAGGGCGTTGAAGAGCAGTTGGAAGGCCTGCCAGCTCTGGCCGCGGTACTGGGGGCGGAGGCCGAAGAGGATGACGCGGCCGGGGCCGATGGGGTAATCGACCAGCGCGGCCTTGCCGGCCAGGGATCGCTCTCCCATGAGCCAGCCGGAGGCCAGGATACCGGATTGCGGATAGCGCGCGGCCACGCGGGCTGGAGAGCCTTTGGGGACATCCCAGGCCGGGCTGTCTTCCGACCAGATGGCGATTTGGGCGGGAAGACCTTGGGTGAGCGGGCTGCTGGCGTCGAGGACTACGTTGAGCAGCGAGCCGGGCGACCCGTAATCGGCTGGCGGCACAGGCTTCAGGTTCACGCCGAGGGATCGGAGGGCGTAGTCGGTAGAGCGATTGAGAAAGACCAGCCTGCCGCCATGGGCCAGGAAGCGCCGCAGTGCCTGGGCGCCGTGCTCCGCGAGACCGCCGGTGTATTGGTCGGGCATCTCGCCTTCGCGGTATCCGGCGGAGATGGTCGCGGCGCGCTGGTCGGGGAAAACGAGCACATCGAAGCGGCGGCGAAGGTCGCCCGCGATGAGGTCGGGGTTGGTGACGCTGCGGTAGGGAACGCCGAACTGCTCGAGCACCCAGCGGGTCCAGCCTTCGTCGTCGGAGGGGACAAAGCTCTGGTAAACGCCGATCCGCGCCGGGATGGAGAGCGCAGGCGGCCGGGGAGCGACGACGGCGCCGGCGGGCTCGAGCGGCACGTCGGCGGGTGCGTCGATGGCGACGGCGTCAACACCCAGGAGCAGTGGCAGCGTGTGCGCGGTGACATCGTAAGGGGGATGGCGCGGGTCGCCGGGATAGCTCTGGCGCTCGAGCAGAGTCTTGGCGTAGGAGCTATATGGCTGCTGCATGCGGATGACGTAGCTTCCCGCGTCGTACTTCTGCCCACCGGCTTGGAAAGGCTGGGTGGCGCGGTCTACTTCGACCTGGCCGAATTGAAGCGTCTCGATCAGCTTGGCGGCAGCGGCGGGATCGCGCTGGCGGGCGGGTATCACGAAGGCCCAGGGAGAGGAACGCTCTGTGGCGCGGAGGCCGATACGGTAGAAGTTGCGGAGCAGGTCCTCGCGGCGGGTGGCCGCCTGGTAGAGCACGGACTCCATGGCGATCAATTGATCGTCGACGATGTCGCGCAGCCTCCACTGGCCTCCGAGCCAAGGCTGCAAGTAATTCCAGCTACGCTGGCGCGGCAGAAAGCCGGGCTGGGAGGTCTCGATCTCGTCCGGCCGCACGGTGATGGGGCTGGCCAGGCGCGCGCTGGCGGATTCCGTGAGGATGCGCAAACCGCCGTGATAGGCCTGGTAGTGGCGGCCCGGTCCCCAGAAATCATAGAGCGCGTTCATGACCACCCCGGTCTTGCCGGCAGCCGTGAGGTCTACCGCGATGCCCGTCCCGATGAGGTTGCACTCCTGGGCCAGAAGCGGATCGATGTTGGGATCGATGGGGTCCATCCAGGGCGGGACGAAGATGCGCGAGGCGAAGGGGCCCTGCTGGTGCAGATCGAAGACGATTTGAGGATGCCAGACGTTGTGGAGTTGGGCGACGGTGAGGCGCGTTTCAGCCTGCGTGAAGAAATACCAGTCGCGGTTGAGGTCGTGGCCGGCGTACTTGTGGCTGAGCCGAGGCGGCGCCGTGCCCTCGAAAGGCGTGCCCAG
>PMEV01000291.1:19208-33942 GCA_003154855.1 Bryobacterales bacterium | reverse complement strand
GGGGTCCGCAAGCTTCTTTTGTATCCAGGCGTAGCGGTCCAGGTTGCGGAGGGTGGCCGGAGCCGCGATGGTGACGGCGATGAGAGGCCGGCCTTCGGTGGTTTTGCCAAGCTCCTGGACGCGGATGCGGGGCGATGATTGCTCGAGGGCCTGGAAATAGGAGACCACGCGGGCCCAGTCGAGAACGGTGCGGTCGGCGCCCATGGGATGGCCGAAGTGGCTCTCGGGCGAAGGGATGGCGGCCAAGGCTCGGGCGGCCAGGGCCACTACCAGCGCCAGGCGCCGCAACGACGCGCGAAGTGGCATCACGCGCTCATTGTATCGGATAGGCGGCGAACCAGGCGGTGACGCGGCGCTCGAATTCGCCGGGCGATTGGGCGCAGGCGGCGGTGTGGCCCGCGTGCGGGACTATCCATAGTTCGACGTGCCCGCGGGCGGCGGCCAGAATCTGCCGTGACTGCGACGGAGGGATGTTGCGGTCTTCGGCGCCGTGGATCAAGAGGATGGGAACCTGGGTCGAGGCGGCCGCGGCGGCTGGGGAAACCTGGCCGAGCTTCAGGCCATAGCGCAATCGCGCGTACCAGAATCCGGTTTCGACGATGGGCCGCAGCAGCGTGCGCCCGAGCCAGGGGCCGCAATGCAATTTCGCGGCCAGGCGGTAATAGGCAACCTCGCGCAAGCTGGAGAACGGGCTCTCGGCGGCAACGGCGGCGAATCGGTGGTCGTCGCGGAGGGACTGAAGGAGAATGGCCGCGCCCATGGATTCGCCGAGTCCGAACAGGCGGCGTTCGGCGTGCTCGGTCGTGAGCCAATCGGCCCAGCGGTGCAAGTCGTCCACCTCGAGCAACCCGTAAGTGGCGAGGGAGCCGCCGCTCTCGCCGTGGGCGCGCGCATCGATGGCCAGCACATCGTAGTGCCGCGCCAGGAACATTCGCGCGAAGCCCGATGCGCTGGCGCGATTGTCGGCCACGCCGTGCAGCAGGATCACCGCGTTGCCGCTGGGCGCGGCGGCGCGAAAGAACCAGCCGCGCAGCGGGACGCCGTCGGCGGCCGCGATCTGGGCGTCCTCAAGGCGTGCGCCAAGGCTTTCAGCGAGCTGCGTGGCGGCGTTACGCGAGTCGGCGCTGAGGGCCTTGCGTGGCGGATGGAGGAACCCCTCTGTCACCACGATCCCCACGGGCGCCGTGGCCACCAGCAGGCCAACACCGACAAGGACGCCGAGTTTGCGCATCAATCAGGAGGACGCAAACGGCGCCTCGGCTGTTCGCTCACACTTATTTTCCGCAATGCACGCTGAAAGGCTGCTTGACGGTCTGCAAGCGTTTCGGCGACAGGATCACCAGTTGCATCCAGCCGGAGTAGGTCTTGGAGACGGTCCAGTTCTTGGAAAAGTGCATCGTCTCGGCGTGTTGAGCCACGAAGGTATGCTGGGTGCTCGATCCGTCGCTGCGCAGCTCTTCGTAGGTCACCTCCAGCGGGCCGGTGGTGCGGATACGGCCGGTGAAATGAGCCGTGGCCGGACAACTGCCGGTCATGGTGGGAGGGTTGAGCTGGATCAGATCGACTTTGGGCCCTTGCGCCAGCGCCGGAGCGATGGCCAGAATCGCCACCGCGATGGGAATAATAGTTCGAAAGCGTTTCACGGAGTGCTCCTCCTCATCTATCATGATCGCGGCCAGCCTGTCGTGTAAAGTGGAAAATATGACTAAGCAATGGGCGGTTGCCGCCGCAGTCTTACTTCTGGCTTCGACGATCCCGGCCGGTGCCCAGGCGCCAGNNGGGCGGTACACGCTGGCGGGCCAGCACAACTATCCCAACCACATCGCCCGCTGGACGGACCGCGCCTACGACCTCACCGGCAAGTACCCGGCCCTGTTCGGGCAGGATTTCGGATTCGAGGGCGGCGCCGACAAGGACTCGACTTTGGCGCGGCCGGCGCTGGTCGAAGAGGCCAAGCGGCAGTGGCGGAACGGCGCGGTGGTGACGCTCACCTGGCACGCCGTCCCGCCGACCCAGGACGAGCCGGTCTCGTTCCGCGAGAGCGTGCAGAGCCATCTCACGGATTACGAGTGGAGCGAACTGCTGACGCCCGGCAGCGGCCTGTACAACCGCTGGTGCGCGCAGGTGGACGTGATCGCGGGCTATCTGAGGCAACTGCGGGATGCGCGGGTGCCGGTTCTGTGGCGCCCCTATCACGAGATGAACGGCAACTGGTTCTGGTGGGGCGGCAGAAAAGGGAAAGACGGGTCGGCGGCCCTGTACCGCCAGTTGTTCGACCGCCTGGTGAACCTCCACAAACTGGACAACCTGATCTGGGTATGGAGCCCCAGTCCTCCCGGCGCGGGCGGCACCGGTCCGGGCCAGTTGGCCGATTTCTACCCGGGCTCGGAATACGTGGACGTGCTGGGTGAGGATATTTACGGCGAGTTCAAGACCAGCTTCTACGAAGACCTGCTGGCGCTGGCCGCCGGGAAGCCCATTACGCTGGGCGAGACCGGCGCGGTCCCCAGCCTGGCCGTGCTGAAGGCGCAGCCCAAGTGGCTGTGGTTCATGACCTGGAGCGACCTGGTCGAAATGGTGAATCCGGTGGAGACGCTACAGTCGGTTTACAACGCTCCGAACATACTGACCCGCGGCGATCCGCGCCTCGCGGAGCCCCTGGCGGCGATGCGCAAGGCATCGGCCGATGCCGCGCCGGTGCCGGTGACGCCGGGCGCGACAGCGGAAGCGAAGGCGCTGCTGGCCCGGCTGCAGGGGGCGCGAGGACGAGGCGTGCTCAGCGGCCAGGAGAACGACCCGCGAGCGGTGGCGCATTCCAGCGAGCGGGTTTTCGACCTCACGACGAAGTACCCGGCCATCTACGGACAGGATCTGGGCATTCCGAAAGAGGCTGGGCTGGAGGTTGGGGCGGCGCGCCAGGCGATCGTCGAGGAGGCCAAACGCCAGTTCCAGAAGCAGGCCGTGGTCGCGCTGACCTGGCGGGCCCCGCGCCCGACGGATGGTGAGGCCGGTGGCAAGCTGACCGATTTCGAGTGGAATGAACTGCTCACTCCCGGCAGCCGGCTCAACCAGCGCTGGTGCGAGCAGGTGGACGCGGTGGCGGGATATTTGAAGCAGTTGCAGGAGGCCGGCGTTCCGGTCCTGTGGCGGCCTTATCCGCAAACGAATGGCACACGCTACTGGTGGGCCGGCCGGAAGGGGATACGTGGCTCCGCCGCGCTCTACCGGCAGCTTTTCGAGCGCTTGGTGAAACACGACGGGTTGCGGAATCTCATTTGGGTCTGGAATGCGGCGGCTCCCGGATTCAGGCCCGATTCGCCTGGCCTGTACAGCGATTACTTCCCCGGCTTGCTGTACGTGGACGCGCTGGCGGTAGACCTCGAAGACCTCGGTTTTGGGTTTCGCCGCGATGGGGAGCTGGCCGTGTTCGGCGTCGGCAAGCCGATCGGGGTTGGCCTGGGGAGCGCTGTTCCCGCACCCGCGATGCTGGCGGGGCCGCAATCGCGCTGGAGTTGGTTCCTGGCCGCGGCCAGCGACTGGTCGAGCGACCTGCAGTCGGAAGCGCTACGCAAGTTGTACGCCGATCCGGGGGTGGTGACGCGGGCCCCGTAGCTGCGCGATGCGCCCTTTCACCCAGGTAGCGCGGCGAGGAGGCGGGAGATCTCTGCGGGGCTGATGTAGAAGTGCGGGGAGAGGCGAATCCAGCCCTGACGGGGGGCGGCGACGAAACCCTGGCTTTCAAGCTGGCTGACGGCCCAGCGGGGGTCCAGGCCGGGCTTGCGGATCGAAACGATGCCCGCGCCGGTGGAGGGGGATCTGGAGCCCAGGAGTTCGTAGCCTTGGGCGGCGGCGCCGGCGGCGATCTGGTCGCCCAGCGCCTGGACGGCGGGCGCTATTCGCTCGATGCCAATCCCCAGCAGAAACTCGATGGCTGCCCGCAAACCATAACAGCCGATGGTGTTCAGCGTGCCGCACTCGTAGCGGCCGGCGTCGGGGCGCAGGGTCATGTCGCGGCTGGCGTAATCGCGGTAGTTGGCCACGTTGGTCCAGCCGAACTCGGCGGGCGCGATCGAATCCTGCAAGTCCTTGCGGATGTATAGGATGCCGCAACCTTCCGGCCCCAGCAGCCACTTGTGGCCATCCGCCGACAGGGCGTCGATGCGGGCGCCGCGGACGTCCAGGGGGAAAGCGCCCAGTCCCTGAATGGCATCCACCACGAAGAGGCAGCCACGGCGATGGCAGATCTCGCCGATGGCTTCCAGCGGAGCCCGGTAGCCGCTCAGGTACTGGACGAAGCTGACAGCGAGCAGTCGCGCCCCGCGGCAGGCCTGGTCGATGCGTTCCAAAGGGGCCGTGACCGAAAGGCAGTCAACCTGCACCCCTTTCGACTCCAATCGCTTCCAGGGGAAGAAGTTGGCCGGGAACTCCTCCTCGAAGACGACGACTCTGTCGCCGGAGCGCCAGTCCAGGCCGTTGGCGACGGCGGAGAGTCCCGCGGCGGTGTTCTTAGTCAGCGCGATCTCGTCGCGGTGCGCGCCAATGAGCCGGGCGGCGGCGACCCGGAGGCCCTCGTAGGTGGCCAGCCATTCGCTGTAATGGCAGCTTCCGGAGCGGGCGGCGTCTTCCGCCAGGTCGCGCATCGCGTCGGCGGCGGGCTTGACGAGGGGCGCAACGCCGGCGTGGTTGAGGTAGACCGCCTCGCTCGTGACCGGGAACTGGTCGCGGACAGCCTCCCAAAGGGCCGGGCCGGCGGCCGGGTGAGAATTTCCATCTTCGTCGTAACCCATCACTCCAACTATACGTTAAACAGTCGAATGGTCAGATTCGGGGCTGGATCTGCGTCCCAGGGGTATAATTGAGTCAGGACCCTGGGCAGGAGGTACTTGATGAGAAGGCTGTCTTCCTTTGCGCTGGCCGCAATCACCGCATTCGCAATGCTCGCTCCTCGGGCGGTCTACGCCGAGGATAAGGAGAAGGACCCCGACCAGATCGGCAACCGCGATGTGGGCAAGGGCGTGAACTTCTGGTCGCTCGAGAAGGAGATCGCCCTCGGCAAGCAACTGGCGCAGGAAGTGGAGCGGCAAGCCAAGCTGGTCAACGACCCGGTGATCTCCGAATACGTCAACCGGGTGGGGCAGAACCTGGTGCGGAACTCGGACGCCAAGGTGCCCTTCACCATCAAGGTAATCGACAGCGACGAGGTGAACGCGTTCGCGCTGCCGGGCGGCTTCTTCTTCGTGTACACGGGGCTGATCACGAAGGCGGACTCGGAGTCGGAGCTGGCCGGCGTGATGGCGCACGAAATCGCGCACGTCGCCGCGCGGCACGGCACGCGGCAGGCCACCAAGGGCGAGATCGCCAACCTTGCGACCATCCCGTTGATCTTCATGGGCGGCTGGGGGGGCTACGGCATCCGCCAGGCGGCCAGCGTGCTGATCCCGATGGGGTTCCTGAAGTTCTCCCGGGGCATGGAATCGGAGGCCGATCTGCTGGGGCTGGAGTACATGTACAAGACCGGCTACGACCCCGCCGCGTTCGTGGACTTCTTCGAGAAGATTGAAACGCTGGAGAAGCGCAAGCCGGGAACCATCTCAAAGGTGTTCTCGACGCACCCCCCGACCGACGACCGCATCAAGGCGACTCAGCATAACATCCAGGAGTACCTGAAGGCCAAGCCGGAGTACGTGGTCAACACCTCGGAGTTCGACAACGTGAAGGCGCGGCTGATGGCCATGGAAAACCGGCACAAGGTCGTTAACAAGGACCTGAACAAGCCGCAATTGCGGAAGAAGCCGGGCAGCGGGACGACGGTCGACGACGGGAGCGACTCCAAGAGTACGACGGACACCGATCCCGACGACCGTCCGACGTTGAAACGCCGCGAATAGCTTTCCTTCTCCTGGCGATGGAGCGAGGCCCACGGCTGGTCCCGCTCGCCGGCACGCCATAATGGAGGCCTTACCGATGTCACTGAGGTGCGCTGTGCTTATGCTGCTGGCTGCACTTTCGGCAGCCGCGGCCCAGGGCGACCCTTCGCCTTTTTGCGCCTTTGAGGTCTTCGTCAAATCGCCCTCAGGTGTTCCAGTCGCCGGGGCGTACGTCGTCGAGACCGAACAAGGAGGCGCCCTCTTCGACACTCAGAACACTGACGAGAAGGGCGTTGCGAGGTTCTGTGATGCGCCAATGTTCGGGTTGGTGAGCTTCAATGTGGGCGGAAAGATGTGCGGGGCCGTTTCCGTCGAATACCTCGATCCCTCGTGGTTCGAAACGACACAAGTGTTCATCACGTACGAGAGGTGCCCAGGGGTCTGCTTTAGCCTTCCCGGACGTTGCCTGGTGTTGCTGCGGGTCCGAGACACGAAGGGAGATCCGCTAGCCGGAGTGGCATTTCGAACGGTGCCAGACGAGGCCGCCCCGCCACCCCGGCACGTTTCCGACAACTACGGCCGCGTCTTCCTGGAGATCCAATATGGCGACATCCTGCGCGGAGCTCTCTGGAAGGCAGGCTGGACGCCGCAACCGATTAGCGAGAAGTGCGTGAGCGGAGGGGAATCCGTGCGCAATGAGACGCGCATGATGCAGCCCGCGCGGTAGCGTTATGCCTCGGCAGCCTCGATGAACGGTCGCGGAAGGAACGGCCCTTCCCTTTTGGCGGAGACACGCTTGCTCAGATTCGAAGGACTCCGAAGAGCCGCATTCTGGCGGAATATGAGAAGCTCGGCCTGGAAAAACGAGTAGAGGTTGGCGGACACTCAAGGCTACACTCGCCGCGATGCAAAGTTGTAAGTCGCGCACACCCTTCGGAGTCGCCCCAGCACTCAGGCGAGGAATACGCCGGTTGGAACGACCAGGTGCATTTTAGACGCATCGTGGCGTTTCATCTTGGTTTCGATAGTTAGATCGATCTTGACGGGCAACACGGCAATCGTTGCGCCGGCGTCAGGATACTCACGCGGTTCCTGCGCGAAGAAGGTCATGCTCACATTCCACCCCGCGGCGACACTCAGCTCATCGGGCGCGACGCTGAGCTGACCTATCCACCGGTCCGATGGCCCCGTTTCGCCGCCGGATTGCACACCGAACCGGTAGCGAATCGCGACCACGGGGACGCCGTAGTAGTTCTTAGCCCGAACCGAGAACTCCTGTGTCAGTACTATCGAACCCGAGCCCGGCGCGGTGTCGGCGGGGCAGGCCGATGCCCAGAGAGCTTGCGTCACAGGTTTGTTCTTCTCGACCAGCAGCCAGGTCCTCCGGCCGAGGTTGAAGAAACGGGTCGAACCGTACGCGGTCCACAGACCGTTCGGCAAGGGGGGACCGGCAGGGCCGATTCTCTCCCATTGGACGCCGGAGCACGTCAAAGCTCGCGAATCCTGGCTAGTGTCGAAGGGCATGTCAGTAAGTCTACACCGCAGCCAGGGGCGGCACAATCGCATTGGGGTGAGCGACGCGGAAGTGGGAATCGGCCGGGTTTCAAGTTCTTGCAAGCGTGGCCGCCGTGATGCATAATCGAATGGACCGCCTTGGATGGATTCCGATAAGGAGAACGGATTATGGAAGGCTTCAAGCAGGTGCAGGTTTCCACAGAGAAGGGCACCGTCCTGGCTTATGAACCGATCGTGCTCTCATTTCCCCTCGCGTCGCAGCAGAGAGAGGTGGTCAACGGGGCCACCGGCCACTACCCTGCGGCAATCCATCTCACAGCCAGTGAACTGAAGGCGATCATCTCGCCCCTGCATCCAGAGGGCCGCATGATCTAGTGAGGCCTGCCGAAAGCCCGCAGGGGGTTCGCCCGGCATCTGGGCTCGCCTGTTGGCCCGGTCAGTTCGTGAAGCCCAGGCTGTGGAGGGCGGCTTCGAACTCGGGCTGGTCGAAGGGGGAGCGCGGCTCGCCGATGTGAACGGCGAAGGCGGATTTCACTCGGCCGTCGTCGAGCGCCACGGCGTAGGGGGTCGAGACGAAGTGGAAGGCGTTGCGGAGAGCCTCCACGTCGCTCGACACGGAGGCGCGCAGGCCGGCGTTGCGGAGGAAGAGCGCGGCGAACTGCGGCTGCTCGACCGCGACGGCGACGATTCTGACGTCGCTCTTCCAGTTCAACTTCGACATGATGCGGGCAGCAGCGTCGCAGTGCGTGCACTCCGGGTTGTATAGAAACAGGAAGACGCGTCCCTGACGCAACGGAAACGGTCTGCCGTCGACTTGGATGGAGCGCGGCGCATCGAGGGAACCTTGCAGCCTGGCGTTCACGCCGTAGGAGACCGCGGCGAACACCGCGACGACCAACAGCACCACGACGGCGCAGCGGAAACAGTAAGATGGCCTGGCCCACCAGCCGGCGACGGCCGCCAGCGCGAGCATCAACAGGTCGCCGATGAAGAAGCCCGGACCCACGGCGCGCTTGACCCACGGAAAGCAGTTGCAGTCCTGGCCACGCAACGCGCTGTAGCGGATACCCAGGTAGGCGATGAAGAAGATGAGCAGCGCTCCCGCCAGGAAGGCCCCCCATCGGCGCAGGCGGGGAACCACAACCAGCACGCCCGAGAAGGTCTCGCCCACGCCGAGCAGGCAGGCGCCGATCAAACTGAGGCCGGCCGGCACGAGCGCCTGCTCCAAACGGGCGGCGGCGCCGAAAGGATCCGTGATCTTCCAGACACCGGCGACGATGAACAGAACCCCCACAAGAACCCCAGTGACGTGACTCACGGCAGTCTTCCATCCGGCCGGCGCCAAGACAGCAGAGGCGCTTTGGGGATGTGCCATACTGTCAACCATGCTCCCTATTGTAGCCCGCTTCAAAGTGGCTAAGTCCTGGGGGGCAGTGGCCTTGTTGGCGGTGGGAGTGGCTGGCCAGGCGGCGCTGGGGGCGGGCTGGGAAGCCGCCCCGTTGTTGGACGAAACCGTGCAGGTTCCGGCAGCGCAATGGCGGGCCTTCGATATCGAGCTGCGGCAGCGGCCGGCGATCGTCGAGTGCAGATACTGGGTGCAGAGCGCCGGCGCCCGTGTGCGCGTGGCTCTCATGCACCCCGCCGACCTGGAACGGATGCGCACCGGGGTTCGTCACGGCGAGCTGGCATCCAGCGATTACCAAACGTCGGGTGGGTTGCGCTATGGCCCCGGGCCTCTGGGCGACTACTACCTGGTGGTGGACAACCGGCAGGCGGGGCGCGACTCCGCGCAGGTGCGCCTGGCCGTGTGGCTCGAGTTTGCGGGGCCGTATACGGAAGCGCGCGAGCTCTCGCCGCCACGCCGGCTGGTGGTGGTTCTGCTGGCGCTGGCGTACCTGGCGGGGATGGCCGTCTGGGCCGCGCGGCGCATCCAAGCGGCGCGGACGAATTGCGTTCGCGGAGGCGGCTGAGTATACTGAGGATTCGCATGTTCCGCAGCTACGCCGGATCGTTTAGCTATCGGTTTTGGCGCTTTACCCTCTCCGGGTAGAGTGGCGTTGGCGAGAACACGCGGAATTGGACAAACCAACCCACTCGAAAGAGTGGGTTTTTCATTTTCAGGGCGAAGGAGACGAAGATGATCATCTCGATGCGGCTGCATGCGACGCGGGAGGAAATCGACAGCGTCTGCGAGCGTATCCAGGAATCCGGCTACAAGGTGCATACCATACAGGGCGAGGAGCGAGTAGTGATTGGCGCGGTGGGAGTCGGCGACGTCACGGCGTGCCTGGAGTCGCTGCAAGCGATGCCGGGCGTCGAGAACGCCGTGCGGATTTCCGCGCCGTACAAGTTCGTGAGCCGGGAGTTTCAGCCCCAGCGCAGCCGCATCCGGGTGAACGGGATCGAGATCGGAGGAGCGGAGCTGGTGGTGATGGCGGGGCCCTGCTCGGTGGAGTCGGAGGCGCAGATCATGGAGACGGCGGAGGCGGTGGCGCGCCTGGGCGGCCGCATCCTGCGGGGCGGCGCCTTCAAACCGCGCACCTCGCCGTACGACTTCCAGGGCCTGGAGTTGGAAGGCCTGAAGCTGCTGCGCAAGGCCAAGGCCGCGACCGGTCTGGCGATCATTACCGAGGTGATGAGCGACGGGGACGTCGAGCTGATCGCCGAGTACGCCGACATCCTGCAAATCGGCGCGCGCAACATGCAGAACTTCGCCCTTTTGAAGAGCCTGGGCCGCGCCCAGCGCCCCATTCTGCTCAAGCGCGGCATCAGCTCCACCATCAAGGAGCTGCTGATGTCGGCCGAATACATCGTGGCGCACGGCAACCCCAACGTCATCCTGTGCGAGCGCGGCATCCGCACCTTCGAGACGGAGACCCGCAATACCTGCGACCTTTCGGCCGTGCCGGTGCTGAATGCGCTCACCCATCTGCCCGTGGTGGTGGACCCCAGTCACGCGGCGGGCAAGCGCAGTTTGGTGCCACCCCTGGCGCGCGCGGCGGTGGCCATCGGCGCCGACGGCCTGCTGGTCGAGGTACACCCGTCGCCCGAGAAAGCCTTCAGCGACGGCGCCCAGTCGCTGACCATTCCGCAGTTCGGCGCCATGATGCGCGACCTGGCGCCGTACATTGAATTGTGGAAGGCCAGCCGGGAGGCTGCTTAGCTGGCCTTGGCCGGCGGGCTCGGGGTGGCCTGCGCATTCTGGAAGATGTTCCTGGCCTGGTCGATACTCGTCCCCCACGCGAACAGCGTCAGGTAGTCTTGCATGGAGCCGAAGGCGCCGCTCTTGAAGTAGAAGGTGGCCAGTCCCGTAACCACGGCCAGCGCGGAGGCCAACCCCCAGGAGATCATCTCCGCCGTGTGGAACTTCTTATAGCCGGCGAAGTCCGAGGATTTCCGGATCTGCATCTGCCTTTCGGAGGACAGGTCCAGGTACAACGGCGCGGCCGCGCCATCCGCCGAGTGGCGTTGCTCAGCGGGCAGGGCGCGGACGCTTGCCGTCAGCTTTCCCGGGCGCGGCACGTACTCCACGAGCCTGGGTTCCGCGGAGCGGGGCTCGAGAGGGAGCTTGGTCGGCCAGACCCAACCCCACCTGTAATTCAGTTCGAAGCGCCAGTGAAACTCCAGGCCGTGCTGGAACAGGAATGCCCGTTCCAGCAGGGGGTCGCTGGTCTTCAGCTCGACGCGGAGAAGGTCATAGGCTTCGGCCGGGCTGGCGGGGTCCGTGTGCGGCATATCGATCCAGAGCCGCTTATCCTTTATGGCCTGGTCCATGCGCGCCCAGGCTTGGTCGTCGGCCAGGCTGAAGAGGGAGTGGATGTCGGCCGACTGGTTCCAGCACTCGATGGCCGCCGCCAGTTCGCCGGGGTCCGTGCGCCGCTCCCAGAGGATGTTCAATACGGCGTAGTGTTTCTCGGCCTCGAACTTCCCTTTCTGGTCCTTCGGCGGGTTCGCGATGGCGTGCTGCAAATCGCCGGCGAGCCGGTGCATGGTGAGCTTGGCCTCCGCGCTCTGCACGGTGGCCAGGTCGACCTTGGCAAGCAGAGACCCAATGGAGCTGCTGAGATCTTCCCAGTAACAGTCCTGCGTCTTCTTGGGATCCAGCCAAAGCTCCAGTGCGTCGAGTTGCGCTTTGATCTTGGCCGTCGCGTCGTCGTTGGGCTTGCAGGCGCCGATGCTGGAGACGATGTGTTCGAGAATCACCTCGGCGCGGCGGTAAATCCAAGGACCCAATCCCGCGATGTCTCTCCGGAGGTTGGCAATTCTGCCCAATAGCTCGAGGGGCCGCTCCAGGTCGGTGATGCGGGCTTCGATCTGGTCGGGACTGGTGAGGAAGAAGTGCCGGCTCAACTCCTCGGTCTGGCGCAGCACGGAACGCGTCCACACCACCGGCAAAGAGTAAGGCTCGGAATCGATACCCGAGGCCCGGGTCGCCCGGATGCGCATGAGAAGGCCGGCGCGCCGCTTGTATGAGACCAGAAGCTTGGTGGTCACAAACGAAATGATGAGGGCGAGCGCCAGTACAAGGAGCGCCCAGATCACGGAGTCGCGCGTCTGCACGGTCAAGGTCAGTTTCTGCGCGTCGTCATCGTTCGAGTTTGTGGCCTGGAAGCGCAGCACGGCGTTGTACTCGCCGGCCTGCAGGTTCTGGAGCGTCACCCCGACCGCGGCCTGGCTGCCGGCGGGAATGGCGCGCGCGTCGCGGCTGGAATCGGCGGCAGGCGTTCTTTCCATGTCGTCCACCCGCGCCGCGTTGAAGGTGAAACCAACGTTTTGCTTCAACGTGAAACCTCCCTCGGGGGCTTTCGAGACGGATTCCAGGCGTACCGTGATTCCCTCCAGGCGCAGCCTGCCGGTCTTCTCCCGCAACGCCACCGAGAAGGTGGTCCCGCTGGCGCCGCCCCAGAAGGGACGGGTGATGGTCAGGGTCAACGGCTGAGGGCTGATGACCAGCGTTCCCCGCTGCGCTTCGCGGGTCAGAACGATCTTCCGGACTACCGGGTCCCGTCCCTCGGCCAGGATCAGCAAGCGCCCGGTGTACTTGCCAGTTTGCGGCAGGCTGGGCGCGGCCAGGCGCAAGGGGACCAGCAGCGTCTTGGGAACCGTCACTTTGAGCGGCTGCTGGGGCTTGGCTCCGGCGGGCGCTTGAGCCGGGCTCAGCACGGCCGCCACCGACCCCTCGTCGCCGGTAAAGGCCGAAAGAGCCAGCTCCAGCGCTCCTGGCGTGGTCTTGGCGCTCGAGCAGACCAGGTTCACATCCACGTTGCCGTCGCTCGGGACGCTGAGCAGAACGTCCGTGCCCTCGCTCGCGACGTCCAGCGTACAAGGAATAGGCTCCGCGGCGAACGCCACGGCGGCCAGCATCAGACCCCCGCACAAAAGCGTTTTGGTTCCCATCCAACGGTGATTCATGGCCCTCCCTCCGAGGATTCATGCCGCCGCATTTCGCGGTAAAACAGGCAATTCCGCCCCCATCGGAAAAACAGATTCAAGANNGCCGCCGGTGTTGGCCGGGGCCGGGAGCAGCCCCGGTCTACTGTGCTACCGTAAATCGATGGAGTCTGGGCGCGGGTTGCTGATGGTTTTCACCGGCAACGGGAAGGGCAAGACGTCGGCGGCGATGGGCGTGGCGCTCCGGGCGGCCGGGCAGGGCCTCAAAACCTTAATGATCCAGTTCATCAAGGGATCGTGGCATTATGGGGAGCTGGACAGCTCCCGGATGCTCGGCGGAGCCTTCGAAATCCGGCCGATGGGCCGCGGTTTCGTGAAAGTGGGCGCCCAGAAGCCCGACCCGGAGGACGTCCGGCTGGTGGAGGAAGCCTGGCGGACAGCGGTCGAAGCGATGCACTCGGGCAAGTACGACATGCTGATTCTGGACGAGGTCAACTACGCGATGCATTACGGCATGCTGCCCGTCGAACGGGTGCTCGCGGATCTGGCGGAGCGGCCCGCGCCCCTGCATGTCATCGCCACCGGCCGCAACGCGCCCGCGGAGTTGATCGAGGCGGCGGACCTGGTCAGCGAGATCAAGGAAATCAAGCACCCCTTCCATCGGGGCGTGCTGGCGCAGCGAGGGATCGATTACTGATGCCGTGGTTTACGCGAGAGAAATCCGGAGACAAGAAGCCCGAAAAGGGAGAGAGTAAGGTTCGCACCGAGGGCCTGTGGTTCAAGTGCGACGCCTGCCGGCAGATCATCTGGAAGAAGACGCTCGAGGAGAGCCTGCACGTCTGCCCCAAGTGCGGATTTCACTTCCGTGTGGATGCGATGACGCGCCTCGGCATGCTCTTCGACGGCCCCTGGAAGACCTTCGACGCCGGCCTGGTCTCGACCAACCCGCTGGACTTCGTCGACTCCAAATCGTATCGCGACCGCCTGGCCGCCATGCAGCGGGCGACCAAGCTCAGCGACGCGGTGATCTCGGCGGGAGGCACGCTGGCCGGGCGACCGGTTCACATCTGCGCCCTGGAGCTGAAGTTCATCGGCGGCAGCGTAGGCTCGGTGGTGGGCGAGGTGCTCACCCGCGCCGTCGAGCGTTCTATCGCGCAGCGAACGCCGCTGATCGTCGTCTCGGCCTCGGGCGGCATGCGCATGCAGGAGGGCGCTGTCAGCCTGATGCAGATGGCCAAGATCTCGGCCGCGCTGATGTATCTGCATGAGGCCGCCGTGCCGTTCATTAGCGTGCTGGCCGACCCAACCACCGGCGGGACCACCGGCAGCTTCGCCATGCTGGGAGACCTCAACATCGGCGAGCCCGGCGCTCAGATCGGCTTCGCCGGCCCGCGCGTCATCGAGCAGACCATACGCCAGAAGCTGCCGGAGGGATTCCAGCGCGCCGAGTTCCTGCTCAAGACCGGCATGCTGGACGCCATCGTGAAACGCACCGAGATGAAACGGTACATCGCCCAATCCCTCGAGTTCTTCAGCGGCCCCGTCTAGATCCTCCATGCTGCAACTCTCCGGCGCGGGGAAGCGCTACGGGCACAAGCTGCTGTTCCAAGACGTGGATTGGCTGATTACGCCCAATGATCGCGTCGGCTTGGTGGGCGCCAACGGCACCGGCANNCGCACCGTGTTTGCCGAGAGCCTGTCGGTCTTTGCCGATCTGCGCGCCATGGAGGAAGAGCTCGAGAGCCTGACCCACCGCATGCCGGAACTCGACCCGGAGGGCCTCGAGTACCAGCAGGTGGCGGATCGCTTCCAGCGCCTGGACGGCGAATTCCGCGCGCGCGACGGCTACGCGATCGAGGCACAGGCGGGCGCGGTGCTGACCGGCCTGGGGTTCTCCAAGGACGACTGGCGGCGCCGTACCGAGGAGTTTTCGGGCGGTTGGCAGATGCGCATCGCCCTCG
>PMEV01000291.1:0-19193 GCA_003154855.1 Bryobacterales bacterium | reverse complement strand
CACGACCGCTTCTTCCTGGACGTTACCGTGCGCAAGATCGCGGAACTGTGGAACCGGCAGTTGCACTTCTACACGGGCAACTATGAGCGGTACTTCGCGCAGAGGGAGGAGCGGCGCAGCCAGCTCGAGTCGGCCTACAAGAACCAGCAGGACCGCATCCGGCNNAGGCCAAGCAGGTGCAGAGCCGGATCAAGGAACTCGAGCGCATGGAGCGCATCGAGGTGCCGCCGGAGGAGAAGACGATCCACTTCTCCTTCCCGCAACCCAAGGCCAGCGGGCGCATTGTGGCCGAGTTCAAAGGAGTAGCCAAGAGCTACGGCGAACGGCTGGTATTCTCCGGCGTGGATTGCATCGTCGAGCGCCGCGACCGCGTGGCGCTGGTGGGCGTGAACGGCGCGGGCAAATCGACCCTGATCAAGATCCTGGCCGGGGTCGAGCCGGTGAGCGCGGGCCGATTCGAGCTCGGCCACAACGTCAAGCCCGACTACTTCGCGCAGGATCAGTACAAGGAGCTGGACCCGGAAGCGCGCCTGCTCGACGAGCTTTCGAGCGTGGCCACCGCGAGTCCGCTGGTGGAGCTCCGCAACCTGCTGGGCTGCTTCCTGTTCTCCGAGGACGACGTGTTCAAGAGGATCGGCGTGCTTTCGGGCGGGGAGCGCAACCGCTTCGCCCTGGCTCGGCTGCTGCTGAAGCCTTCGAATTTTCTGCTATTGGACGAGCCCACCAACCACCTCGACCTGCGCGCCAAGGACATCCTGCTCAGCGCCTTGCAAAGCTACACCGGCACGCTGGTGTTCGTCTCTCACGACCGGTACTTCATCGACAAACTCGCCACCCGGATCTTCGAAATCGCCGACGGGCGGGTGGAGGTTTACCCGGGCAACTACGAAGACTACCTGTGGCGCANNGGAGGCGCGCCCCAAGCGGCTGAACCCCATCCTGCTCCGGCAATTGCAGCAACGCCGGGAGGGGGCCGAGACGCAAATCGCCAAGCTCGAGGCCGAGATTGCCGGATACGAAGCGGCGCTCGCGGATTTCAGGAGCGCCGGGGAGACCATACGCCTCAGCGACCGCCTCGCGCGCCGCCGCGCCGATCTCAGCGCCCTGCTGAAGGAGTGGGAAGAGGTTTCCGAGCAGATCGAAGGGCAATGAGGTTGACCCGACCGCCCCGCAAGGTTGACCCCGCCGCCCCGGGCGGGCTATCATAGGCAAAGAAAAGGCGAAAAGCGTGGGCGATCTTCAGGAACAACTCGCCATCCTCCGGCGGAAGGTCGCGCGCATCGATCGGAAGTACGCCGAGGCGAGCCAGACACCCGCTGCGGCGGTCGATAATCGCCCTTCCCGCTACTTCATCGAACAGTGGATGAGCGGGGAGGTTGTCGAAACGCCTTTGGGTACGCATTTCGAAACCGAGAAGCTGTACGAGAGGCATCGCCGGCACGGCAGCATGGATCTCTCGAACCTGCTCGAGCTGCCCGAAGACCTGCTGGGCGCTCTCTCGGGGGACGAAGCCAAGCCGTCCCCNNCTGGTGGGCGTGGGCCGCATTTGCGCGGACGGTTTTCGGGTGCGGCAGTTTTTCATGCGGGACTACGGCGAGGAGCCGAGCCTACTGTGGGCGCTGGCGCGGCACCTCGAGGATTTCGACGTCCTGATCACTTACAACGGCAAGACCTACGACCAGCCGCTGCTGGAGACGCGTTACCGGATGGCCCGCGCGCAAACTCCCTTCGGCCGCCTGGCGCACCTGGACCTGCTGCACGGCGCGCGCCGGCTTTGGAAGCTGCGCTTCGATAGCTGCCGGCTGGTGGACCTCGAGAACCAGATCCTGGGCGTCGAGCGCGAGGGCGATCTGCCCGGCGAAATGATCCCTTACGTCTACTTCGAGTATCTGCGCACGCAGCAGGCTTTCCGGGTGGTCCCCATCTTCCACCACAACGCCACGGACATTCTAACCACGGCCTGCCTGACCGGCATCGTGCCGTTCGCCTTTCGCGAGCCGGGGGCCGCGCGATTCGCCCACGGCAGCGAGCTGGTCGGACTGGCGCGCTGGTTCCTCAAGGCCGAACGCCGGGAACAGGCGCTGGAACTGATGCGCCGCGCGGTCAGGATGGGCCTGCCCGACGATCTGCTGTTCCGCACGCTCTGGGACACCGCGCTGCTCGAGCGGAAGCTGGGAAACGAGCCGGCCGCGCTCGAGATCTGGACGGAGTTGGCCGAGGGCCGCAACCCATACCGCGTGATGGCGCTGGAGGCGCTGGCGAAATACTACGAGCACCGCGCGCGCAATTACTCGCTGGCGCTCGAGATGATCCGCAGCGCGCGGGCGCTGGCCGATTCCGATGACCTCGCCCGCCGGCAGGCCCGCATCGAGCGCCGCCTGGCGAAGCCGCGGACCGGAAGACTGCTGTAGGGGGCGGATCCAGGCCGGCGGAAGGAAGCTGCGGGCTGCAAGGCACGGGTCCCGATGGCCGGCCTTGGCGGCTGCCCGGAGTGACGGCAAGATGACCGCGCCCAGCCGGGGCCGGTGGATTTGAACTGCCCACAGGGTTCGGTGGATGTCGCGCCCGCGCGATTGCCAAGACTGATATCCTGAAAGCTCGATAGGATCGGTACGCCATGAACCCGCTCTTGAGCAGGATCTCAGTTGACCCCAACGTGTGCTTCGGCAAGCCGTGCGTTCGCGGCACGCGAATCTGGGTCTCCTTGCTGCTGGACTTCCTGGCTTCGGGAACGACCATGGAGCAGATCCTGGAGGACTACCCGCAACTGACCCGCGACGACATCCTGGCGGCCATCGCTTACGGCGCCGAGATGAGTCGCGGCCGCTTTGTCGATCTGCCCGGGCAGAGCGCGGCATGAAGTTCAAGCTCGACGAGAACCTTGGTTCTCGGACCGCGGGGCTCATTGCCGGGTCCGGGCACGATGTGCAGACCGTGGCGCAGGAGAGGCTAAGCGGAACCAGCGACGCGCGCCTGTTCGAGACCTGCATCGCGGAGCGCCGCTGCCTGATTTCGTTGGACCTCGATTTCGCCGACGTGCTTCGATTCCCGCCGCATGACACGCCCGGCATCGCTGTGTTGCGCCTGCCCCGGACAGCGTCTCCGAGCCTGTTGACGTACTTGGTTCGGAGCCTGCTGGCGGCGCTTCAGACAGCCTCGATTGCCGGCCAGCTTTGGGTCGTCGAAGCGGGCCGCATTCGCGTGTACGAGGAGACAGGGACGATCGAGGGAGAGCGGTGAGGCCCGCGGAAGCGAACGACTCGCGCGAATATGTTCCGCCTGCTCACGCGGTTTCATCGTGAGGCTCTGATCGGGCGCTTCAAGGAAGCCAGGCGGATCTCGAGCCAAGCGCACGGGCGGTCAGGCGCCCGGCTGCCAGTCATGCGCTCCGCTTGCCACTCATCGGAAAAGCGCCGCCAGTCCTTCGAAACCGCTTTACGCGCCGAAAGCGCTGGCGTACAATCGGTCGGGATGAAGGCTGGCCACGCTTTTGTTTCTATCTCGCTCCTCCTGGCCGTTTTTGCCGCCCCGGCCGCGTGCTGGGTTAAGGGCAAGAAATCGGATGGCTCGTTCGGTCTGACGGCGCCGCTCTCTTATGCGTTCCGCGGCGCGGTCTACGACATGCTGCCCGGATCCACCGCGCTGCCCGACTTCACACATCTCAAGCCCGTCGGTTACATCTACACTTACGCGCTCAACGTGCCCACGCGCTTCTACGGCCAGGGGATGCCGGGCGTCACCGACCGCATCGAGTGGTTCGCCATCGACTACGAAGCCGATTTCTGGATTAGCAAGCCTGGGAAGTACCGCTTCACTCTCACCTCCGACGACGGCTCCCGCCTGGAGGTGGATGGAAAACTGGTCGTCGACAACGATGGTGTGCACCAGACCCTGACGATAGGCGGAAGCGTGGTGCTGGAGGCCGGGAGCCATCACATCCACGTGTCCTATTTCCAGGGGCCGCGCGATGAAGTGGCCTTGGTCCTGGAGGTGGCGGCGCCGGGCGAAGAGTTCCACGTCTTCGACCTGCGCGACTTCAGGCCGGGGCCGGCCACGCGGACTAGCGCCACGCCGGTGGATGCCGAAACCCGGCCACAGATCCGCCGAGACCCCGAGTTTCGCGGCTCCGCGGCGTTAAAGGGCTACGAGGTGCCTGCCTTCGAGGCACTGAAAGCCCAGTCTCAGCCCCACGCTTTCGATTTTCGCTCCGCGGCCTTCCACTTCCCGGACAGCGATTTCACTTCGAAGTGCGTCCTGGCCTTCGAGGTGCCTGGCACGGCTCCCACCGCGACGCCGGCCGGCCCCGGCAAGAGCAAACTGCACGTGGTGCTGCTCGCGCTGGTGAAAGATGCCGGCGGCAAAATCGTCGAGAAAGCCAGCCAGGATTTTCGGGCTGAGGTCACGGACAAACAACTGGCGGCGCTCCGTGTGGACACGCTGTCCTACGCCTCTCCGGTCACGCTTTCGCCGGGCCGCTATACGGTCGAAACCGTGGCGCTGGATCGCGAAGCCGGCCGGGCGAGCGCGGGAACGTTCCAAATCGACTATCCCGAACGAAAGGGAATGGCGCTGAGCAGCCTGGTGCTGGCGCAACGAGCCGAGCCCGCGCGGAGCCAGGCGGATGGGGCCGACGCCGATCCGCTCCAGTTTCAGGGCCAGCGTGTGACGCCGGCGATTAATGCGAGTTTTCCCGCCGGAGCGCAGCCGTTCGTGTTCTTCGTGGCGTATCCGGACAGATCGAAGACCGACGTTGCGAAAATCGGCGTGCAGTTCCTGCTGGATGGGAAGGAGATTGCCAGCCAGACCGCCGATCTCCCGCCCGCGGACGCATCCGGCGCGGTGCCGATGACCATCGGAGCCATCGCGAAACCGGGCCATTACGAGCTGAAGATCACCATGTTCCAGGGCGGCGAGTCGGCGGAACGGAGCGTCCGCTACTCGATCGCCGATAGATAGAGGCTTACTATACGAAAGGTATCGCAATGCATACGTCAAAATGCAGTATTATCCTAGCCGTCGCGCTCATCGCAGCCGTCGCCGCGCTCGGCCAGAACGTCAGCGGATCGCTGGGCGCCACGGTTTTCGACCAGAGCGGCGCGGTGGTTCCGCGCGCCAAAGTCGTGCTGAAGAACGAGGTCACCGGAGCAGACCGCGAAACCGTCTCGAACGGAAGCGGATTCTTCAATATTCCCGCCATTCAACCCGGGTCCTACACGTTGACGGTTACGGCGCCGGGCTTCTTGTCCTGGAAACTGGAGAACATCGTGTTCAATCAAGGCGAGAGCAGAACGCTGCCGGGCGTCTTCCTTAAGATCCCGGGGACCGAAGGATACGTTTACGTCGTGGACGATGCCGAAGCCATCTCGCCTGTCGATACCGGCGAATCTCGGCAGACCATGAACTCCACCCTGGTGAGCCAATTGCCCGCCCAGGGCCGGAATGCCGCCGAGCTGATCAAGATCATGCCCGGGATGGGAATGAATCGGGGTCTCTCGCAGAGCGGATGGAGCAGTCTGGTCACGCAGAGCAACGTGGGCCCGGTCGGCCAGTATTCGGCCAACGGAACCCAGCCCTACGGGGGGTTGACCGTGACCATGGATGGCGCGAATCTGGTGGATCCCGGCAACATGGGAACGCAGGTCGCCAACATCAATAAGGACCAGACGGCGGAGGTCACGCTGCTCAACTCGGCGTTCGGCGCCGAATACGCGAAGGGTCCGGTCACGTTCGAGGCCATCGGGAAGAGCGGCACGTCCCACTTCCACGGTTCGGTTTACGTCCATGGCCGCCTCTCGGCTCTGGATTCCACGGACTCGTTCACCCGGGGCCACGGCGGCACGAAACCTAGTTACAGCGCCGTATATCCGGGCGGCGAGATCGGGGGCCCGCTTCTCATTCCCGGCACCAGCTTCAACCGCAAACGCGATAAGCTTTTCTTCTACATAGCCCCGGAGGGAATGAACCAGGTCCCTCAGCGCATCATCTACGGCTATTTCCTTCCCACCTCGCAGATGTTGCAGGGGAACTTCTCGCCAGCCTACCTCGCCGGTCTAGGCGCCGGATTCGCCTCCGCTCACGCCGGGGACTCCTTGCAGCCCACCCTGCATGGATCCGCGGTGGCGTATCCCGGGGGCATAATCCCCCGGAGTCTCCTGGATCCGACCTCGCTGGCCTACGCCAAAACCTTTCTGGGAGCTTCCTCGTATATCGATAGCGCCGGCGACAATTGTTACTACTTACAGGACTTCCCCGTGAATCGCATCGAGTTCAGGATCCGGCTCGATTACAATATCAGCGACAAGACCAAGGCATTCATTTCCTGGAACCGGCAGGACGAGTTNNTCGCCCATGCCCGCCCACCAGGTTTCGAACATCTTGAGCGCGAACCTCACCCACGTGTTCAGTTCCACGCTCACCAACGAAACCGTGGCTTCGATGGCGAGATTCCTCAACCCCGTCGTGCTTTCGGACCCCGCGGCGGTGGATCCGGCCAAGGTCGGGCTGACGGGATTCCAGCCCTTGACTCCGGATCGGTACACACCGCAGATTCCCAACCTCACCAGCACCTATGGCTCCGTCCCGGGTTACTATGGGCCGTCGTTCGGCACCAGTTTCTACGGAGGCGACTTCGGCAAGTTGTCGCTGGACCCCTCGCTCGCGGACAACTTATCCAAGGTCGCGGGCAAGCACTCCATGAAGTTCGGGCTCTACTGGGATTTCGCGGAGAACCTGCAGCCCGGCGGCCTGGGTAACTGGGCCCAGGGCATGGTCGACTTCGCCAACACCGGCGCCACGACCAGCGGCAACCCGATGGCCGATTTCCTCACCGGCCGCGTGCAATCCTTCCAACAGGTGACCGCGCTCAGCGTTTACGACATGAAGTTCAGCCAGTATTCGTTCTACGCTCAGGACCAGTGGAGAATCCATCGCAGGCTGACGCTCACTTACGGGCTCCGGGTTGAGCACCTGGGTCAGTGGTACCCGGTAAGCGGACCCGGGCTGGCGGTCTGGGACCCGGCCTCCTACAACAACACCGCGCAGGCCGGCGCCTGGACCGGCCTGCTCTGGCACGGCATCGACAACAACATCCCCATCTCCGGCTTCCCTTCCAGGCGTTTCTTCTACGACCCCCGCTTCGGCTTCGCCTTCGATCTTTTGGGGAACGGAAAGACCGTCCTTCGCGGCGGCTTCGGCGTCTATCGCTATCAGATCTCGTACAACACCGCCAGCATCGGGGGCATTTACGACGAGTCCGCCAACATCTCCAGTTACAATCTCGTGAGCCCCACGAACATAGGCTGGAACTTCGCTCAGTACGGCCTGCCCGGAGGAGGCGTTCCCGGCCTCGGCGGCAACATGGGCGCCATGCTGCAGGGCGACTCCAGATCGCCCTACACCGAGAGCTACAACCTGATCCTCTCCCAGCACGCGCCCTGGGGCTCGCTCGTGGAGATCGGATATTATGGCAACCGTAGCCGCGACCAGATCGTGGGCTCGAACAGCGGCGGCGCCGCCGCGTCGCTGGGCAATCTCAACAAGACGCCGCTCGGCGCCTACTCCCTGCCCGACCCGATCACGGGAGTGGTCTATGACCCGAGCTCGGGCAGCCTGCCTTTCCAGGACTACCGGCCCCACCGGAACTACCAGACCATGATGCTCACCACCCATGACGGATATTCGAATTACAATTCCCTCCAGGCATCCTGGAACAAGCGCTCCGGACGGTCCACGTTCATGCTGAATTACACCTTCAGCAAAGTGCTCGGAATTCGCGACGGCCTGTCGGATAATGGCGCCGGCGCCGGCACTGCCGCCGACCCGTGGAACATGAAGGACAACTACGGCGCGCTCGCCTACGATCACACCCACATCTTCAACGCCGGGTACGTGGTCACCCTTCCCAAGCCCATCCATGGCCAGTTTCTTCTGGGCGGCCTCCTCAATGGGTGGGCTGTTTCCGGAATGACCCAGTTGCAGCGCGGCGCTCCGATCCAACCCAACTCCGGGGGGAATATGAACCTGGTCACCACCGGGACGTTGAATAACCTGACCTGGCTGGGCACCGACTCCGCGAACATCCTCCCGGCGCTTACCTGCGATCCGCGCAGCGGTCTGAAATCGGGCCAGTACTTCAACCCTAACTGCTTCGCGCTGGCGCCCCAGGGAACCAACGGCCCGGCGGTGTGGCCATACATCCACGGCCCAAACTATTTCAACAGCGACCTCTCGATTTACAAGACTTTCCGATTCAAGGAAAAGCATCAGATCGAGCTCCGGTTTTCGTCGTTCAACTTCCTCAACCATCCGCTGCCGACCTTCTGCGCGGTAGGTTGTTCCGACCTGATGCTGCAATTCACGGCCCCGGTCGCCGGAACGGCCAATTCCAACACCTTGACAACCGGCACGCCGCTCTACACGACCGGCTACAGGATCGTGCAGGTGATGGCTAAGTACCAGTTCTGAGCGAGGCACGAGAGGCGGAAGTGANNCATCCTGTCGATCCGCCAGTACAGGGTGCACAGAACGCTCTGGGGCGGCGCCGCTTACTGCGCCTTGATAGTGAACTTTGCGGTGCTGTACCTGGGCGAGTTGACCGCGGAGGCGGTTCGGATCGCGACCGGCCGCTTCCCGGCGTTCCTCGGCGCCGTCGACCTGGTGACCTCCGTCATGGTTGCGGTGCTGTTGTTCCACACCTTCTACAACAGCGAGCGGGAGTATCTGCCGGCCCGCAAGATCTGGCAGACGTTCCTCGGACTGTCCTATGCGGCCGCTGTGGCCACCATAATCGGCGAGGTGGGCTTCTACATGGGCGTCCTCCACGACCTCCCCATCCCGGAGAGGTTTGGGGTGCCGTCGCCGGTGGCGTTCGCCGCGCTGGGTTGCGTGGGGGTGCTGTGCGCGACGCGCCGTCCCGCGGGCAGCGCCACCGGGCGCCGCCAGCGCCGCTGGGCAGTGGCTTTCTGCATCGCCTGGGCCTCGACGGCAACGCTGTGGATGACTACGCGCAACCTCGTGTTCTTTCTGCCCAAGGACATCTGCCCGCTGATCTTCATCTTCATCGTCACCTACTACGTGGAGCGGCTGGCCTTCTTCGACGTCCTGATCAAGAAGGGAGTGATGGCCTTTATATCGCTCTCCCTCCTGGCCATGTACTTCACGTGGGTGGGGCCCTGGATGATGCGCTTCCGGCTGAGCATCGCGGTATGGGCGCTCTCCGCCTGGCCGATCGTTTTGCTGAACCCGTGGCTTTACCGGACGCTCTCCGCCTGGCTCGACCGGCTGTGGCTGGGCCGCCGTTTCTCGCCCATCGAGGCCAGCGAGCATTTCCTGGATGGATTGCAAGGCGCCATCGGCGAGACTGAACTGGCCAGCCTTGCCGAGCAGCGGTTGCGCACCATCTTCCGGTCGGAAGCCGAGGTCGTCCTCGATCCGGCGCGCCAACCCGCCGAGGAGGATCGCGGCGAGCACATGCAGGCGCCCATCCGGCTGGGTGGCGAGCAGGTAGGCATCATCCGCGTCCGGGCGCGGGCCCACAACCCCCGCTTCCTAAGCGAAGATCTCGCGCTGCTCGCGTCGCTCGCCGAGGTCTTCTCGTTTCTGCTCGAGAACCTGCGCCTTCGCGAGAAGCGCCTGGAACACGAGAAGCGGGAGCGGGAGCTGGTTTTGAACGCCAATCGCTCCGAGCTGAAAGCGCTTCGCGCGCAGATCAATCCGCACTTCCTCTTCAACGCGCTCAATACCATTGCCAGCCTCATCCCGCGCCACCCCGACCGCGCCGAGAAGACCATCGAGCAACTGGCCGAGGTGTTTCGATACACCCTGCGGCGCTCGGACCGCGAATGGGTGACGCTCGAAGAAGAACTGGAGGCCGTGCGCGCCTACCTGGACGTTGAACAGGAACGCTTCGGCGATCGCCTGGTGGTACGCCTGGCATGCACCCAGGCGGCTCGAAGCGCCCGCATTCCGGCCATGGTCGTGCAGACTCTGGTTGAGAACGCGGTCAAGCACGGTGCGGGAGCGATTCGGACCCAGGCCGTGGTCGAGATCGAGGCGGATATCTCCGCCTACGGAATCTCCATCATGGTCCGCGACAACGGGCCCGGGTTTCCGGCCGCCGCGATGCGGTCGCTCCCTCCCGGCGATGGCGGCTATGGCCTGCGCAATATTCGCGAGCGCCTGCATGGGCACTTCGGCGCCGCGGCCGGTCTGCATATCGACCGCGACAGCACGCTAGGTAGGACCGCCGTCACCCTCCGCCTCCCGTGCGCCCTCCCGCAGCCCGCGGAAGCGAGAGTTCCATGATCCGGACCATGCTGGTGGACGACGAGCAGGCCGCGCGGGAAAGGCTGCGGCAGATGCTGGGCCTCATTCCGGGCCTGGAGATCGTGGGTGAAGCCGCCGACGGCGAGGAGGCGCTCCAGAAAGTCGCGGAGCTGCATCCGGACCTGCTCCTCCTGGACATTCAAATGCCCGGTTGCAGCGGCCTCGAAGTGGCGGCCTGTCTCCCCGCCCCTCGCCCCAAGATCGTTTTCTGCACCGCGTTCGATCAATACGCCGTGGATGCCTTCGAGATGCATGCCGTCGACTACCTGCTCAAGCCGGTCAACCGGGTGCGGCTGGCGCGCTCGATCGAGCGGGTCCGCCGCGACGACTCGCCGGAGGCCGGAGCTGCGGTCGAGCGCGCCTTGCACTCGCTGCGCGCCAGGAACACCCGTCTGCTGGCCCGCTGCGGCGATGGGTACCGGGTCATCCCGCAACAGGAAGCCGTGTGCTTCCTCTCCGACGGCGGCCTCACGAAGTTGTGTACTCGCGAGCGCTCCTACGTTTTCGATCCCACCTTGAACGACCTCGAGGACCGCCTCAACCCGGCCTTCTTCTTCCGCGTCAGCCGGGCGGCCATCGTGAATCTGGATTGCGTGAGCGAAGTCCTGCCGCAGGCCGGCGGCATGGCCGACGTTATCCTTCACACGGGCCTGCGTCTCGAAGTCAGCCGCCGCCGTCTCAAAGAGCTGCTCGAACGCCTGAGCGGCCAGGAGCCGGCCCACGACGGAGGGCAACCTTAGTCAGCCCCGGGAAATGCATATGCGAGCCGCACTGATCGTTTTGATCGCGATCGCCGTGCTGCTTCCGATGAGCGCTCGGGCGGTGGCCCCGAAACCGGCCGGCGTGACGCTCAGGGTGCCCGGGACTTCCAACCCCTATTTGGCTGGTATGCCCAGCGGAACGAAGTCGGCATTTGGGGATAGGGCGCCGGAGCAGTCGCCGGTTCTCGTCGAACTCTCGCTGCGGGATGCGGTCGCTGTTACCTTCACCGCTTCGGGCGGAGTTCAAAATCATCCGTACGATCCGCCTAACTACGATCCGCCGGATGGTTCATCTGCCACCAACCATCGCGCGGAGCACGGGATCTCGGAGGTTACCTCGCCGCTCAACTCGTTGGTCGGGGTCTTCCTGGGCGACGACCGGCCGGATCGCAGCCCCGCTCCACCGCCGCTGGACTTTCATGCCATCGGCCGGGACTTCGTTTCCCTCTCGCCGCAGTTGAAACAGATCTTCTTCATCGGCGCTGGAACCGCCAAAGCGCGGGTTGCCGGAGCCGCCAGGATGGAGCGTGTTGCCCGGCGGTTCATAGTTCCAAAAGGCGCAACCAGGCTTTTCCTGGGCACGATGGATGAATACGAGTGGGACAACAACGGAGGCTTCTTTCAAGTTACTGTTACGATGGAGCGCTCTGCAGTGGGCTCGCGTGTTTCCTTTGCCAAATGGGCGTGTCTGCCCAATCGGACTCTATGCACGCCCGATCGGGAAAGCATTGAGTCCAGGGGGCTGCCGGAACCGTATGTCTGGACTCTCAATCGCGTAGCACCAGCAGTTGTAACGGACCCCCGGGCAATGCCGGCCGCGCTGGGGCGGGCCCTCCTGGCGCCGGATGAGGGAGCCGGGGCATTGATCGGCAAAACCGTCGGGGGCCGAACCTATTTCTCAGTCGACGATCGGAGTGGCGTCGCCTTCCAAAGCCATGAAGGATACTTCGAATTCGATGTCACTGTACAGTAGGTAAGTTCGAGGCGGGCGAAAGCAGCGCCGGCACGATGTTTCCCGGGAAGCCGTCCAGCAGCGCGTAAAGCTCTTCGCGCCGGATCGGTTTGGCGAGGTAGCCATCCATGCCGGCGTCCAGGCACCGCTGCTCGTCGCCTTTCATCGCGTTCGCCGTCATCGCGATAATCGGCTGGTGTTTGCCGTTGCCGTGCTCGCTCTCTCGTATCGCCGCCGTGGTCTCGATGCCGTCCAGTTCGGGCATCTGAACGTCCATCAGCACCAAGTCGAACGATTCCAATCGCAGCTTCGCCAGCGCTTCACGCCCGTTCCTGGCCACGGTGGCTCTGTGCCCGCGCTTTTCGAGAATCCTCACCGCCAGCTTCTGGTTCACCGGATTGTCTTCCGCCACCAGGATGTTCAGACTCGATTCCGCGTGCTGTTCATGCATCGCGTGGCTCGCGCTCGGTCCGCCTGCCGTAGAATCCTCGGGTCTGCGATCAAGCAGTAGGAAGATCGCCTCGCACAACTCGGACTGGCTCACCGGCTTGGTCAGATACGTGGAGATGCCCAGTTCGCAGCAGCGGGCCCCGTCGCCGCGCTGCCCGGCGGAGGTGAGCATCACGATGGAGGCGCCGGCCAGCTTCGGGTCCGCCTTCACCCGCTCGGCGAGCGAGAAGCCGTCCATCTCCGGCATATGCGCGTCGGCGACCAGTAGCGTTACCGGCTTGCCGGCCTCCGCCCGTTCCCTCATCACCGCCAGCGCGCGACTCGCGCTTTCGACCGCCATCGTTTCCACCCCGTACCCGCTGAGCCGGTTTTGCAGAATGCGGCGGTTGGTCTGGTTGTCGTCCACCACCAGGAACTGCGAGCCTTCCGGTATGTACGGACCTAAGGGCTGGCCGGCACTTACCGCCTTCGACACGCCCATGCGCGCGGTGAAGTGGAAACAACTGCCGCGGCCGGGCTCGCTCTCCACCCACAGGCATCCGCCCATCATCTTCACCAGTCGCAGCGAGATGGTGAGCCCCAGACCTGTGCCGCCGTACCGGCGCGTGGTCGAGCCATCGGCTTGCGAGAAAGCCTCGAAGATCTTTTTCTGTTTCTCCGCCGGAATGCCGATGCCCGTGTCGCGCACCGTGAAGTGCAGCAGTAGCGAATCTCCCTCGCGGCTCTCCAGGTCCGCCCGGACCACGATTTCGCCACGCTCGGTGAACTTGACCGCGTTGCCCACCAGGTTGTTCACAATCTGGCGCAGGCGCTTGGAATCGCCCACCAGCATCTTCGGTATCCCGGAGGCCGTCTCGCACGCCAGTTCCAGGTCCCCTTGCGTGGCGCGCAGGCTGAAGGTCTTCATGATCTGGTCGAGGGCGTCCTCCAGCTCGAAGTCCGTGCTGTCCAGATCCAGCTTGCCCGCCTCGATCTTGGAGAAATCCAGAACGTCGTTGACCACGCTCAGCAGCGCATCCGCCGAGTTTCGAGCCATGATCAGGTAGTCGCGCTGTTCGGCCGTGGTCTCGGTATCGAGAAGCAGTTCGGTCATGCCCAGCACGCCATTCATCGGCGTGCGGATTTCATGGCTCATATTGGCCACGAACTCGCTCTTGGCGCGGCTGGCGGATTCGGCCGCCTCCCTCAGGCGCGCCTCTTGATTCAATTGCGCGCGGATGACGCCGGTCTGCCGCTGCACGCGCTTGCGCAGAAGCAGTATCCATACCGCCGAGCACAGAATCAGCCCGCCCATCAACGCCAGCACCCGCCAGGCGCGCTGCGCGTTCAGCCAGGGCGCGTCGCGCAACACGGTGATGTCGCCGGGCGATCGCATGTACAGGTCGAACGCGGTCGGCATAATCCAGGCCTTGTCTTCCACGCGCACCGAACAGACGCCGGTCAGCCGCAGCAGGGCGCCGCTCGCGGGCCACGCGGTGGCCTTGCGCGCATACGGCAGGTGCGCGTTGAATCGCAGATCTCCCGCCTGGACCACCAGCACCTCGTCGGCGAACTTCGAGAGATGGTCCACCACGGTGGCTTCAATGCTCACCAACTGGGAATCGTAGACCCCGGCCAGTGCGTCCTCCGCCGAAACGTCCGCGGGAGCGAGCGGCGCGGCCCGGCCCATCCGCCGCAACACCGCGTGCTGCAGGATCGCGGAGAACGCCCCCGCGGCCGGCACCCCTGCCACTTCCACGTCGTCGCCCGGGCGAATCTCCGCGGCAACGGCCCCCTCAAACCGAAGTCCCCCCGTGAGGTCCTCGACAAATGCGGCGCCGCCAGGATCGGCCAGGGTCAGCGTGCCGCGAACGCGAACCCGATGCCGCTCCTCGGGCGAGTATTGCATCAGGTTCGAGATGTGCGTCTCGGGGATCTCCGCCATGTTGGTGATCCCCGGCCTGAGGATCGTGACATACCTCCCGCCCGGCACGAATAATTGGATGCCGACCAGTTGCTTCCGCTCGTTGAGGCGCGCCGCGCAAACGCCTTCCAGGCGCACCCTGGCGTCCAGCAGGCGGCCGGCCAAGGCGCCGGGGGCGGTCAGGTACGCGATGAACGTACGCGCCCCTTCAACCGTTGTTAGCTGCAGGGCGGTGCCCGATTTCTGGACCGCCGCTACATAGCCCTCGGCTTGTACCCAGTTGCCGTCCTCGCGACCCGTGAACAGCGCGTCGAGACTTGCCGCCCGGGGCTTGGGCATCGCGCCCGGCCCCACCCTGCGAACATCGCCGCTGCTTATGATCGGAGCAAAATCGCCTGGAAGTGTGACCCCCCTTATCTCCACCAGGTCCCCCGCTGCGAACCCGCGCCCGGCTGGCCCGCTATACGCCAGGTAGATTCCGCCCGTTCCGTCCTCGACAAACGTAACTCCATTGTCCTGGTGGTAGGTGACTACCGCCTGGAACTTCACGGGCAACGAACGAGCAGCCTCCTTGGCCGGCAACGCATGAATCTGGCGAACGCTGGAGAGCACGCCGTGCGCGGCGGGCGGCTCGGAACGGGTGGAGATCGGCCCTTCCAGTGCGACGGCGCCCGCCGCCGTCCGCACCGGGAAGCCGGCGATCTCCGCCCCGTCGGATTCAGGGAGCATCGATTCCTCGAGGGCCAGGCGCAGTTCGCCGGTGGAATCGCGGAACCATTGCTCGCTGCCGGCGCCCTTGGCGATGATGCTTCCCCGCAGCCGCACCCGCCGGTCCGGAAGCGGACCCGCCATCCGGACTGCCTCCGCCACCGTGATCAGGGGCAGCGCGGCAACTGGCGCCTGTGGCGCCGTTTCCGTCACGAACTTCATGTCTGGGCTGTCCAGCACCAGGTCCTCGCTCCTGGAATGGCTGGAGGTACGGCGGGCCACCCCTTGCGCGCAGACTCTGGCGCCCATCAGGTTCCCCATCGGCGGGTGGTCCCAAGATCTCGCAACTTTAACGCGCACACGCCGGCCGTCCACAACCATGTGCAGGGTCACAATGCCGAACCGGTCCCTTGTGACCGCCTGTGCCATTCCCTCCACTTCGATCCATTCCCAGTCCACCTTGCCCTGGCTCCACTCCTCGGGAGACGTCCGCCTCGGAACCGGCATAGCCGCCCAGCCCAGCGTCTTGACATTCGGCTGGTCCAGCGACATTCCACTCTGGGCGCGCCGCGTTTCGCCGCAGACCTCCATTTTCTTGCTGTACTGCGCCACCTCCAGGTTCACGTTGTCGAACTTGATGGCGCCCGTTTCGTCCTGAACCACGAGCCTGCCGGTATCCGGATCGTTGAACGTGGCCACGCCCGTTACGCACACTTCCGCCGCCACCGGCAACTTGTCGGCACGCAGGTCGGCCGCGCTCACCCTCCCGCCCGGACCGATGTGCGGAGGACGCGAGCACCCACCAGACGAGATGAGCAGCACTCCGGCCAGCGCGCCGACACTGAATCGTAGACGCCCCACGCTTTTCTCATCGGCTATCGCGCCAGGAGTCTGACTGCCATACACTTCCGGCGAAACCCGCCCGCCCCGCACCACCGTGCGGAATCGCTGCGGCTAGCCGGTTGACGCCGTGGCGCCCGCGCCGCTACAGTAAAGAAGTATCTGTCGCCCGCGCCGTCGTCCCCATCGTCTAGCCCGGCCTAGGACATCGCCCTTTCACGGCGGTAACGGGGGTTCGAATCCCCCTGGGGACGCCATTCCGCACTCCCGGAATGCGGTGACGCCATGGTGACGATACCAAACTCGCCTGTGCGGTCTGTGGGCCTCGCTTCGCCGAACGCCGAATCGAGCGTGCCAGCCGCTCCAGCCAAGTATTTCGGGGAAAGGTGAGCGTACCGCTTGGCTGGCCGGCAAATGCAGCGCCTCTGCCCGGCGCCTGCGAGTTCGCCTTGCCTCCGGCCCAGCGCGCCTGTCATCGCGCGGTCCCGCGCCGCGCATCGCCCATCCCCAGCCGCAGACGCAGCAGGCCGGCCAGCCCGAAGCCGATAATGATGACGAACATAAGCGCATGGGAGACGACGCTGAACACCAACGCGGCAGCTTTCGGAGTGCCATAGAGAGGCAGGACGGCTACCGCGACGAACTGGTACATGCCGACGTAGCCCGGCGCGGAGGGAATCGCGCTCGATAGACCCAGGGAGCCGACATACACGATGGCGCCGGCGAACGGCAGCGCAATATCAAAGGCGCGCGCCCCCAGCAGCGTCCCCGCCGCGTCGCAGCACCAGATGATCGCGGTCAGTCCGAAGAAGGCCAGGGCGGGGCGGCCGTGCTGGAGCGCGCGGAGTCCCAGCTTCAAATCGTCGAGTACCGAACTGATGCGGTCGCGCAGGCCGGGGGAAAACCGCAATATGAGGGACAGAACTTCCGGAGGGCGCCGAACCCGGCTCAAGGCGAACAGCGCCGCCACCCCTACCGCAGCCGCCACGGCCGTGGTGGTCAACGCCGGCGCGATCCAAGCCGGCAGGTGGTTCCGCCTGGCAACGCCGGCGCTGACGACCACCACCAGCACGGCGGCATCGATCAGCCGTTCGGTGAAGGCTGTGGCCAGCACGAAGGCCATCGGGAGCCCAGTCTTCAAGTGGATCGCGCCGCTCCGCAGCAACTCGCCGGCCCGAGCGGGCAGAGTGTAGTTCCCAAGATAGCCGATGCAGTTTGCCCAGAAAGCGGTAGCCCGCGGCACGGGCTTTTCAGCCTGCAATAGCACCCTCTAGCGCAGCGCGCGAAGCCCCAGCCCGGCTACGGCCGGCCCCCTCCCCGCCGCCAGGTTCCAGGGATTCGCGCCGCGGAGGCTGGCGGCCGCCTCGGCCCACTTCAACCCCCGCGGGGCCAGTATCAGCAATGCACCCGTCAGCACAAAATTGTCCAACTGAGGTTCTTGGACAGCCCGAAGGTGGTAGCGGAGAGGAGCGAGAATTCGGATCACCCACAGCGGCCACGTAGACGTGGGGGGTGCCCCGGGGCCGGTCGGGCGCTTTGACCGGGGCACGTCTCCCCCTGATCCCGAGAACGGAGTGCTGCAGAACCCGCATTCGCGGATCGATGGCCGGTAAATCTCGCATCTCAGGTGCAATCTTTGCGTCTCGGTTCGGGTGGATCTCGGCTGCGGCAAATCTACGATAACCCACGCTGGCTCAGTGGCCTGCAGCCTCAGTATCACGGGTGGGGGCTGGTTTGGTCCATCTCGTGCAAGCGACCATAGGTGGCCGCTATGGGCGCGAAGGGGATGGCCCCGAAGACGGCACAGACTGAGACGGGCACGTCGCAGAAGGAGCAATATGTCGAAAACCGCAGTGGGTTTGTTTGAGAATCAGGCCGTGGCGAACCAGGTGGTCCACGATCTCGACGCCGGTTCTTTCCCTCGAGGCGAGATCCGTACTCTGGGAGAGCCGCGGGATATGGCAGTCACAGGGATCATGAGTACCCCGCGCAGCGACTTCGAGGTTGGTTTGGACCGGGAGCTCAAGACCATCGGGGCAAGCGAACGGGAGGCGAAAGCCTACGTTCAAGGAGCGCGGCGCGGGGGAGTCCTCGTTTTCGCGACGGGATCGAAGGAAGAGGTGGACATGGCGGCTGAGATCATGAACCGCCGCGGCGCAATCGAGGTTGAAGAGTTCATCGGCGGCGAACCGAATCCTGGCGGCGTGATTGGCCAGAGCATGTCTCCCGCGAATGATCGGTCCTCCCAAACCGGGCGGACCCGGCAAGCAGGCGGCGGCGCGCGCTTGTTTTCCTGGTAGCTTGTCAAGGCGCCTCCAGCCAACACAATCGGCGGCGAAACCTGGCAAAGGCGTCAGGCGGGAACCACCGATCTACGGTGCACGAGAGGGGCGCGAGGTGAAGCGCGGACCGCGGCCCGGCTAATGGCAGTCTGGTGCGGGGCCTCGCCTCACACGGAGCATTCAACCAATTCGATCTGGAAGGAAAGGAACGCGAGTCATGTCCGAAACGAACTCCGTGGTAGCCGTTTACGAAACCCACTCCCAAGCGGAGGAAGCGGTGAAGGAACTGCAGCGGTCTGGGTTCGACATGCAGAAGATGTCCATCGTCGGCAAGGATTACCACACCGAGGAGCACGTCGTCGGATACTACAACACCGGCGATCGGATGCAGTACTGGGGCAAGATGGGTGCGTTCTGGGGTGGTATCTGGGGCATGTTCCTGGGAGGCGCTTTCTTCGCCATCCCGGGCATCGGGCCGGTGTTGGTAGCCGGTCCGTTGGTCGCCTGGATCGTCGGCGCGCTTGAAGGCGCCCTCGTGGTGGGCGGATTGAGCGCCCTCGGGGCGGGGCTGTACAGCATTGGCATTCCCAAGGACAGCGTCGTGAGATACGAGGCGGCGCTCAAGTCCGATAAGTTCCTCCTTCTGGCTCATGGCACGACGGACGAAGTGGCCAGGGCCAAAAACATCATGCATACGACGCACCCGGTGGAGGTTACAGTGCACGCGGCGGAAAGCGGGCAAAGCGCCGGGGGCTGGTAGTTTTGCGTTTGGCAGATGAAGCCACTTCGGCTTCAGGCCATAGAAGCTTTGTAGCCGGGGCTCTCGCCAGCCCTGAAGACAGTGAAAAACGTTAAAGGAGAAATGGCATGACGAAAAACTTATTGATCGTTTCGGTTGCGGGCCTGGGTTTGGTCCTGCCCGCTTTAGCGGCGTCGGATCGCGAGGATGACTTGGGGCGTATTCGAAAAGCGAC
>PMEV01000133.1 GCA_003154855.1 Bryobacterales bacterium | reverse complement strand
GGTGTTGCGCCTCGATTAAAGCGTCCCCTTGTAACCTCGTTAGAAACGTCCCCCTCTGAAGCCGGAGGGTCCTTCCATTCCCTGCCCGCGGATTCTCGGCATCGCGGCGGAACCCGTCCAGGCTTCCCCCGGCGCGCGCAGAGACGGCCCGCGGCCTTGACAGAGCCCACCGCGACGCCGAAACCGCTTCTACTAAGAAGACGGAACGGAAGGACTTGGTCCCGGCGAACATGGGGACATTTCTATCGAGGCATGACAGAAATGCGACCCTCGGCCGGTAGCTGTAGAGCGAGGCGGTGCTGTATAATGGGCCGGTGAAGGCCAAAGGAGTGGTTTGTCCGCTCCCGCCTTCGCACTTGATCCCGCAGCACCCGAAAAGGAGCGGAATGAGAGGATTCACCACTGCAAGCGGCAGCTTGGCGCTGGGTCTTCTGGGGGCTTCGATCTGCCTGGCTGCTCAGGAAGCCCCGGCCAAGCCGCAGGAAACGCAGCCCTTGGTCCCAGCCAAGACGGAAGCGGCGGAACCCGCCAAGCCCGCGGCGCTCCCGGTCAATGTCGATCCCAAGAGCTTTCTTCTCGGTCCGGAAGACGTCATCCTGGTCCGGGTGTGGCGTGAGCCGGACTTGTCCGGACAACTGGTGATCCGGCCCGACGGCCAGATCAACATGCCTCTGATTCGCGAAATACGAGCTGGGGGCCTGAGTCCCGAGCAGCTTACCACCAACCTCACCGAGGCACTCTCCAAGTTCATCAACAATCCCCAGGTTCTGGTGCAGGTCATGGCGGTGCGCAGCCAGAAATACATGGTCACCGGGGAAATCAACCGGCCGGGCGCTTATCCGCTCGCCGGGCCGACCAGCGTGTTCGAGGCGATCACGCTGGCGGGCGGCTTCCGCGAGTTCGCCAACACCGGGAACATCACCATCCTGCGTGGCGCCCAGCGGTTGCGGTTCAACTACCGGGAAGTCGTCAAAGGCAAGAACCTGGGCCAGAACATCCTGATCGAGAACGGCGACAAAATCGTCGTCCGATGATGGGGAACGGGGTTCGGACAGCCGATAGATACCCGGGCGTCGCCGCTGGCGGCGCGTTCCGGGCGTTAGGAGAGGGAAGATTATGCAACCGGCGCAAGACCTTCTGAATGTGCCCCGGCGTCCGATGGATGTCGAGGACTACATCGACGTAGTGCGGAGACACAAGGGCTGGATTGTCGGCCCGGCCTTCGCCGCGCTGGTGCTCTCGGTGGTGCTGGCGTTCTTCTGGCCCGACACGTACATCTCGACGGCTACCATTCAGGTGGTGCTGCCGCAGGTGCCGGAACGTTACATTCCCTCCAACGTCAACTCGGAGATGACCCAGCGCATCAACGCGATGCTCAACAGCATCGAGAGCCGCGCCAACCTCACCAATCTCATTAATACCCACAGCCTGTACCGCAGCCAGGTCGCCCGCAAGCCGCTGGAGGACGTGATCGAGGACATGCGGAAGGACATCCACATCACCCAGGCCGGCAGTCTCCAGACGCAGAATAAGGGTCCCATCTCCGCCTTCCAGGTGTCCTTCGAGTACTCCAACCGCTACATCGCCCAGAAAATCACCGCCGAGCTGGCGCGAAACTTCATCGATGCCAACATCCGCACGCTGGCCAGCCAGTCGGCGGCCACCACCGACTTCCTCAAGGACCAGTGGGAGGCGGCCAAGAAGCAACTGGACGAACTCGAAAACCGCATGACCGAGTTCCGGGTGAAGAACGCTGGCCGGCTGCCCGAGGAACTGGCTCCCAATTTGCAGACGCTCCGCTCGCTGGAGACGCAGTTGGCCGGCGTCAACGACGCCATGAACCGTATCGGCCAGAGCAAGCTGATGCTGGAGGGGCAGATCCGCATCTACCGGGAGCAGTTGACCGCGCTGGCCCAGGGCGCCGAGGCCGTGAGCTCGCGCGTAAAGGACGAGCGTCTGGCACAGGCCGAACACGACGTTTCCACGACGGAGAACATGCTGGCCGCCCTCAAACAGCGCTACAAGGATACCCACCCCGACGTCAAACAGGTCGAGGCGCAACTCCAGGTGCTCCGGCAGAAGCGGGACGCACTCCTCAAGGCGAACCTGGAGAGGCCTCAGGATCCTGGGCCGAAGACGCTCAGCCGGCAGGAAGCGAAGAGCGCCCAGGAACTCGAGGCCGCCATCGCTCGGATGCAGAGCCAGATTCAGATCCTGGACATGGAGTCGGTGGACCGGAACAAGCAGCAGGCCAAAATCGCCGAGTCGATCAACATGTACACCGCCCGCGTCCAGGCCAGTCCGGTCATGGAGCGGGACTATACCGAGCTGTCGCGCGACTACAGCATGGCCAAGAGCATCTACGAGGAGCTGAACGCCAAGAAGGCGCAGTCGGAAGCCGCTACCGCTCTCGAGAATCGGCAATATGGAGAGCGCCTGGAGCTGCTGGAGTCCGCTTCGCTGCCGGAAACGCCGGCTAAGCCGAACCGCTGGCTGATCATCGGGGCCGGCATTGGCATCGGCCTGGCGCTGGGGATGTTCTTGAGCGGCGCACGGGAGATGAAGGACACCTCCCTGAAGAACTTGAAGGACGCACGGGCTTACACCAATCTCCCGGTGCTAGGCACGGTACCCTTGCTGGAGAACGATTTGGTGGTGCGCCGCAAGCGGCGGCTCACCTGGCTGGCTTGGTCGACGGCCTGCATCCTGGGGATCCTCGTCATGACCAGCTCGATCTACTATTACTACTCGACCAGGCTGTAACCATGGAGGTCCAATGAGCCGAGTTCACGATGCTATGCGCCGCGCGGAGTTGCTGGGGGGCAGCGGGCCCGCAGGTGGGGAAACTCCCGCCGGAGCCTCCGCTTCAAGCGTCGCCGAAGACGCCCCCAGGCGCCTCGTCACGCCGGATGCGGGTCTTATCGAGCAGATTCAGGTGGTGCCCTTCACTCCGGCTCCCGAAGCGCTGCTGATCGATCACGATCGTCCGCAGGAAGCGCCCAGCGAGGAATTCCGCAGCTTGCGCACCCGGCTCAACCACTTGCAGACCTTGCAGCCGATTCACACCGTCGTGGTGACCAGCCCTTCGCCCGCCGAGGGGAAATCGTTCGCCGCCGCCAACTTCGCCATCTCGGAATCGCATCTGGCGGGCAACATGGTTCTGTTGGTGGACTTCGACTTCCGCCGCCCCGTCATACACAACCTGTTTCAAGTCGAGCGCGCGCCCGGCGCTACCGACTTCCTGCTCGGCAACGCGCCGCTGGCGGCTTGCCTGAAGCGGGTGGCGGGCACCAACCTGTTCCTCATGACTGCCGGAACCTCCGTCAAGAACCCCCTGGAATTGCTCAGTCTGCAACAGGTCAAGGGCCTGTTCCAGGACCTGCCGAAGTGGTTCAATTGGGTGATCCTGGACAGCCCGCCCCTGCTGTTCTCCGCCGATGCCAACCTGTTGGGAACCCTGACCGATGGCACCATCCTGGTGGTGCGCATCGGCGCCACCACCATCGACATGGTGCACCGCGCCATGCAATCGCTGTGCGAGAACAACGTGCTGGGGATCATCGTGAACGGAGCGCGGGCCGGGGAACTTTACAGCAAGTACACTTATTACTACTCGAAGTACGGCCACGAGGCTAAGCCCGAGCCCGAAGCCGAACCGGCGGATTAGGCTACCAGCGTCCGCGTCCGCCGCCACCGCCGGAGCCGCCCCGGCCACGGCCGCCGCCGCCCGGACCGCCGCCCTCGCGGGGAGGCCGCGCTTCATTGATTACCAGCGTGCGCCCCAGCAGATCCTTGCCGTTACAGGCGCGAATGGCCTTTTGGGCCTCTTCGTCGTTGCCGATTTCCACGAACGCGAACCCGCGCGGCTCTCCCGAAAAACGGTCGCGCACGATATTCACGCTGTCCAAGGCCACCCCAGCCAGGGTGAACACATTCCGCAGATCTTCGTCCGTGGCCTGGTACGGAACATTGCCCACGTAGAGCTTCACGTGCTCTCCTTCCGCCGGGACGGGATCCCGCCCCGCGCTACCGGCTGAAGAGGCAGGTCAAGACAGCAGGCAGTGGCGTGCGCCCGGCTAGCGTGCTCCGCCTCTGGCGCTTCAGTCGTCGCCCTATCATGGCGGAATCGCCCGTTCAAGTCAACGCTCGCCCGGCTCTATCGGTGGACGAATGGCCAGTGGGCTGCGAAATGGTAGCCCAGCAGAGGCAGCACCAGGTAGAGCAAGCCGGCCAGCACGGCCAGTATCCCGCCCGTCCAGCGCAGCACCTTCCACCACGGGAACCTCCGGTGCTCGCGGTGCAGCGTGAGCAGGTACCCCGCGAAGATGCCCACGTAGAACAGCAGGCACATGGGGACCGCAAACAACATCATGTTGAAGGCGTCCGGCGTAGGCGTCACCACGGCCGCAACGACGGTGATAGCCAGGATGGCGTAGCGGCTGTGGTTCATCAGAAACGACGGAGAGGCAATGCGCAGCAGCGTGAGGAAGAAGATGAGTACCGGCAGCTCGAATACCAGCCCGATGCCCAGCATCACATTGACGAACAGGTCGAAGTACTCCGTTACCGAGACCATCGGCACGATGTCGATGTGCTGGCCGATGCCGAGCAGGAACTCGAGGCCGTAGCGGAAGGCCAGGAAGTAGCCGAACAGGCCGCCCACAATGAACAGGCTGGCCGACGTCAGCACGAACGGGACTGCCCAGCGGCGTTCGCGTTTATACAGGCCCGGCGAGATGAACGCCCAGACCTGGTACAGCACCCAGGGCGAAGCCAGGAAGATGGCGACCAGCAGCGGCATCTTGAACCAGACCGTCATGAAGGTCTCCATGGGCGTGATCTGGACCAGCTTCGTCTGCGGGTATCCCAGGTGCTTCAGCGCGGAAGTGGCCGGCTCGCTGACGATCCTCCAGAGGTCGTTGGCGAAGTACAGGCAACACACCGCGATAATGGCCACTCCGGCGAGCGCTTTGAGGATGCGGCTGCGCAGTTCCTCGAGGTGCTCCATAAAGGACATGCGCAGCATGCCCTCATCTTCGCCGTCGCCACCGTCCTCTCCGCCCCCGGAGGGTGGTGTCGGGGTAGTCGGGCCGCCCTTGCCTCCTCTCAGCAGCGCGAGCAGACCGGCAGCCCACGGGCTGGGCCTTACGTTCTTTTCGTCCGGCAATGGCGGCCTCTATCCGATCGGAATTCAGACTCTCGCTTCGGCGGATGGCGTAGGGTCGGCCGGTTTGGCCGCCACCGGACCGATCGCTGCGGGTTCTGCCGCGGCAATGGCGGCAGTGGCGGGGACCGTGCCTTCCGGAGCCGTGCCGGAGTGCGATTCGGCGCCCTGAGTTGCGGAAGCGCTTACTGTGGACATTTCTGTCGCGTGGGAATCGTCGGACGGGGCGTGGTAGCCGCCGTCGTAATAGGAGGAGTCGTAGTTGTAGTCGTGGCTGTAGGTGTCGGGATGATAACGACTCGTGATTTCCTTGAGTGACTCGTTCTCGCGCTCCAGGCTGCTCAATTCGCGATCGAGCGTGGCTTTCAGCTCGTTCGACGCGCGGCGGAACTCCGAGATTGCCCTCCCCAATGTTCGGCCGATTTCCGGCAGCTTCTTCGGACCGAACAGGAGCAGGGCAACCAAGAAGATGACCACCATCTCTTGCATGCCCACCGAGCCCATGAATCTTCCTCCGTCTCGCGGAGAGACAACTTCATGATAGCGGCCGGGTTCCAGAAGAGTCAACCGAACGGCAGCTTCAACCGAGCTGCGATCCTACTTCCCGGCGACCAGGCGGCGGGCGATGCCGGCGGCGTGGCGGCCCTGGAAGCGCGCGATCGCCAATTCGTTCTCCGAGGGCAGGCGCTTCCCGTCGCCGCCCGTGATGGTGGTCGCACCGTAGGGCGAGCCGCCCGTGATCTCGCTCACGATAGTCTGGCGGGGTTCGCTGTAAGGAACGCCAACTACGACCATGCCTTGATGCAGCAGCGTGGTGTGGAAGCTGAGCAGTGTGCTCTCCTGGCCGCCGTGTTGTGTGGCGCTGGCCGCGAAGACGCCGCCCACCTTGCCGATCAGAGCGCCTTTGGCCCACAATCCGCCGGTCTGATCCAGGAAGTTGCGCATCTGCGCGCACATATTTCCGAAGCGCGTGGGAGTGCCGAAGAGAATGGCGTCCGCCTCGGCCAGTTGCGCCGGCTGAGCGATCGGAACGTGGGCGAATGCGGCTCGCGCCGCCTTGGCGCCGGAGCGCTCCAGCATCTCCTCCGGCATCAATTCCGGCACCTGGTACAACGCCACCTCGGCGCCATCCACTTCGCGCGCGCCCTCCGCGACCGCCTCCGCCATCCGGTAGATGTGGCCGTACATGCTATAGAAGACTACCTGAACTTTTACCGTCATACCCTGATGATGCGCGCAAAACGGCTGGGATTCAAGCCGGTTGTAGGTCCAGCTAGATGGCGCCGGAATTCTGCTTCAGCAGCGACAGGAACTCGTCGCGGGTCTTTTTGCGGGCGCGGAAGGCCCCCAGCATGGCGCTCGTGATGGCGCCGGAGTGCTGCTTCTCGACGCCGCGCATCATCATGCAGAAGTGGCGCGCCTCGCAGACCACGCCCACGCCCAGCGGGTCCAGCACGTCCTCCAGGCATTGCGCGATCTCCTGGGTCAGCCGCTCCTGGATCTGAAGCCGGCGGGCGAACATGTCGACGATCCGCGGCACCTTGCTCAGGCCCAACACTCTCTGCTTGGGCAGGTACGCGACGTGGATCTTGCCGAAGAACGGCAGCAGGTGGTGNNAACTCGATGTCCCGGACAATGACCATCTCGTCGTACTTCACCTTGAACAGCGCGCCGTTGACGACCCGTCCGATCTCCTGCCGGTAGCCGCTGGTCAGGTAGCGCAGCGCCTTCTCGACGCGCTCGGGAGTCCTGGCGAGGCCTTCGCGCCTCGGGTCTTCCCCGAGCTGGCGCAGCACCTGCTCCATCAGCGTCGCAATCGAAGCTTCGTCACGGCTGGGCGTAATCGTCTTCACAACGGCTCTGCTATTCATGGTAATTCAATCGCGTTCCTTTTCGTTTCCCAAATGCGGATTCTCTCCAGGCGCGGCCACTCGCCGGGAAACACCCCGCTCCACCTGGCGCGCAGTCGCCGCTCCACTTCCAGGGCCAGATTCTCCGCGGTCGGGACGGTGGAGGCGAACTCGGCTACGTCCTGGTTCAGGTTGCGGTGGTCGAACGGGCGGATCACTTCGCCAGCCACCAGGCCATCCAGCGCGTCCACGTCGGCCACCCGGCCCGAGCGCTGGTCCACCGGACCGCGCACGCCGACCTCCAGCAGGTAGTCGTGGCCATGCCCGCGCGGGTTGTTGCACTGGCCGTAGAGCTCCCGGTTCTGGGCCTCGCTAAGCTGCTGCGAGTGCAGCCGGTGCGACGCCGAGAACCGGTAGCGGCGGGTGAGCCGGATCATGGCTCCTCCCCGAAGTACTCGACGTACAGGTCCTCGGTCTCGTAGACGCGCACCGAATGCAGGCGCACGGCGGGCGAATTGAGGTGCGGCGCCACGCGCTTCCAGATCTCGATGGCCAGGTTCTCGGGCGTGGGCGCCACGTGGTCGAAGGGCGGCACTTCGTAGTTCAAAAAGCGGTGGTCCATGGGCCCCACCACTTCGCGGTGCAGCACTTCCTTGATGCGTTTCAGATCGAAAACCATGCCGGTGACGGGATCGGGCCGCCCCTCCAGGCTCACCTCGACCGCGAAGTTGTGCCCATGGCCATGCGGGTTGGCCGATTCGCCGTAAAGCGCGCGGTTCTCGCGGTCGTCCAGACCGGGGCTGTGGCAGACGTGCGACGCCGAGAACTCGACCCTGCGCGTGATCAACATGCCTTCATCCTACAGATGCCCGCCTGTCCGAATGGGTACACTAAAATGATAGGAATTCCCGATGGCAGCCGTCAAAACCGACCGCATCCTCCAAGGCCTGATCGCCGCCACGCTGGTGGCCCTGACCTGCGTGGTGATCGACACCATGCGCGAGAAGGTGGTGGTGGCCGGCGACACCGCGCCCCAGTTTTCGATCGCGACCGACGCCGGGCGCACCCTGACGCGCTCGGATTTCGGCGGTAAGCTGCTGGTGCTCAACTTCTGGGCGACCTGGTGCCCGCCCTGCCTCGAGGAACTGCCCTCGCTCGACGAGTTCCAGAAGACCTTCGCGGACTCGGGGGTGGTGGTGCTCGGCGTGAGCGTGGATCAGAACCTGCGCTCCTACCGCGGTTTCCTGGCCAAGACCAAGGTCGCGTTCCAGACGGCGCGGGACCCCGAGGGAAAGATCGCCGCGGACTACGGCACGTTCAAGTACCCGGAAACCTACATCATCGACAGCCAGGGCGTGGTGGTCGAGAAGATCGTCGGCGCGGTCAACTGGACCGACGCCGGGATGATTGCCCGGGTGAAGCGCTTGATTTCGTCATGATTCCCCCGGCGGACCTGTTCTAAGTCGCGGCTCCGTTTTACGATGCCGACTATGCGGCGCTGGGTTACCACGCGGATACGCCGCTCTATGTCGAACTGGCGCGCGCCGCGGGCTGAACGCGGTTCCCGGTCCAGGCGTAGTCGATGCGAAAGTTCTGGGCAGCGAGTTCGCGCTCGACGAATTCCCGCTCCAGTTCATTCACGCCGAACTGCCCGTCTCTCGCGACCGGCGCATCGCCGTTGCCCCGATGATAGCCGCCCGGCCGCACCTCGCCGCAGCGATAGGTGTAGACATCCCCGTCCAGCAGGTTGCGAAGGTTCAAGGCGAACGTCTCGCGGGTTTGCAGCCAGCGGCCCGTCTCCGGCGCAGCCATCCGGTACACCATCAGGATCGTCTCGTAGGCGCGGTCCGGGACCTCGGTCTCCGGATGGAGTTCGTGGCCCGCAATCGGCTTCAGCCGCGGCGCGCCGAAGACGAATGGCCCGCGGCCGTACTCCGAAACAAAATGCCGCGCCTTGGCGATCTGCATGAGGGCGTCGTAGCGGAAGTCGGCCAGGCCGAACAGCGCGCCCGTGGCCACCTCGAGCCCCGCCGCCATGGCTCGCTCGTGATTGTCCATGCGCTCGCGAAACGCGCGCTTGTGCGGGCTCGCGGCGTGCCACCGGTCGTAGGCCCGCGGGTCCAGCGTTTCGTCCCACTGCACGATGCCGAAGAGGCCGGCCTCCCGGAGCGCTGCGTAGGCCTCGCGCGAGAGGTGCCCGGTGCAAAGCAGCGCGCCCGAGCCGGGTTCGTTCCGCAGCGCCTCAACGAGCTGGCCGACATAGCGCACGTGCCGATCCGTCGTGAATTCGGGATCGGTCGCATACACCAGTTCGACCACCCGGGCGTCGCGCTCCAGCACCGCTTCGATCTCCGCCCCCAGATCGCCGGGCGTCAAGCGCCTTCGCACCGCAGCCTTGCGGGACGCCGAGAAGTTGCAGTACGCGCAGGTGTCGATGCAGAAGCTGGAAACGTAGATCGGCGCCACGTAGCGCACCCTGTTCCCCGCCGGCTTGCGCCAGCGCTCCAGTACGAACGATCGCAGCGTCTCAAACTGCTCTACCGCTTCCCGGGTTCGTCCGATTTCCAGAAGTTCGGCCAGCTCCAAAAGCCCCAGGGGCGCGCCTCCGCTCGCGGCCAGCAACTCCTGCAACCGCTGCACGGAAGGACACCGCACGCGAGCCAGGATCTCGCGAACCTCGTCGCTTTTCTCGTCGAAGACTGAGCTGAACGCAGGCATGAAAGACTGTTACAATTATCCCTCGTTCGAACATCGCGGCGCGGGCGCTTGCTACGATGGACCCCATGGAACCGAAATCGCTCGCGGGCCGCGTCGCGGTGGTTACGGGAGGCAGCCGTGGCCTGGGGAAGGCCATTGCGCTGTCGCTCGGGTCCGCCGGTGCGAGCCTGGCCTTGGTGGCCAGGGACATGGCCGCGCTCAACGCCGCCGCGGTGGCCCAGGGAAAGGCGGGCGCCGAGGTGGCGGCTTTCTCGGCCGACGCGACCGATGAGCGACAGGTGGCCCGGCTGCAAGGCGACATTCTCGCGCGCTTCAATCATGTGGATATTCTCGTGAACAACGCGGGAATGAATATCCGCAAGCCAGTGGTGGAGTTCTCGCTCGCCGAGTGGAACACCGTGCTGGCCACCAACCTGACCAGCGCCTTCCTGATGTGCCGCGCCCTGGTTCCGCAGATGAAGGGACGCGGTTACGGACGCATCGTCAATCTGACCTCCATCATGAGCCACATCTCGATGCCGGGCCGCGCGGCGTACTCGGCGAGCAAGGCTGGGTTGCTGGGATTCACCAAGGCTCTCGCTCTGGAGCTTGCCGGCGACGGCATCACCGTGGTGGCCGTCAGCCCGGGGCCTTTCGCGACCGAAATGAACACCGCTCTCATCGAGGACCCGGAGTTGAATCGCTATTTCACCTCGCGGATTCCTATCGGACGGTGGGGCAACGCCGCCGAAATCGGACAACTGGTCCTCTATCTGTGTTCTTCGGAAGCCGGGTTTGTAACTGGCACCGACATTCTTGTCGACGGTGGCTGGACGGCGCAGTAAGCTCCCGGCCTCACTTGACCGGGGCAACCGCAGTCCCAGCCTGCGGGGGACTCGCTGGCTTTGCCGGATGGTGCACCAGTTTTCGCTTGATGTCCGGCCAGAACTCTTTGAGCACCTGGGAGAACGAATCGGTCCCCAACTGCGTAGCCAGCTTCACCACATTATCGGTAACCGTTCTGGACTCCGGGTAATAGGCGTTCGAAATCGCCGTGGCCACCGAGTTTCCGATGACCTCGGAGTAATTGAAACGCCAGTTGCCGTCATCCCTGCGAGTTACGAAGATGCGGGTGGCGGCGTACCAGGCGCGCGATTTCTTGCTTCCCGTGCCACGTCGAAAGTAGCGTGGATCGTCGTGCAACAGAGCGGGCCACAGGCCCTCCGTCATCAAGTTGCCAATCGCCTGGTCGCCGTAGGCGGCCGCAAAGCGCTTCGCGTAGCCCTTGAGCCCCTGTCCGAAAGAGGGATTCGAGTCTTCCAACTGGTACAGGCCCGCGAAAGCGCCGGAGAGGGGAATAATCGGCCAATCGAAGGAGTCTTTCGCGGCGATCGAGAACTTCTCCTCCGCCGTCAGGGGCTTGAACGGCACATCGGAATTGGCAGTCCGGTAGTTCGGGAGCACTCCCAGGATTCGCTTGTCGGGCGGCGCCTCAGCGGGCGCTGGCGTTGGAGGACTGCCCGCTCCGTTCCCGCCAGGCTGCTGGGCCACGGCAACCGCCGAGAAAGCGAGAACCAGAGCCAGCGCGCACCTCCGAAAACTACCGCTCCCAACGATCAAGATTCCGCCTCTCCAATATGATGCCCGCCCCCCGCCTCAAGTTACAGCTCAATCGTGTAGCGTTGGCAATCTTGCCATGTAGCGCCGGCGGTCTTGCCGCCGGTTTCTTTATTCATGCCGCAGGGCGACCACCGGCTCGACGCGGCTGGCTCTGCGCGCGGGAATCGCCGCTGCCAGCAACGCCACCCCCAGCATCGCCACCACGGCGAAGACAAACGATAGGGGATCGCCGGGCGCGACTCCGAAGAGCAAGCTCGCGACCACACCGGTTGCCGCGAGCCCACCGGCGATGCCAACCGCGATGCCCGCCAGCACCGGAACCAGGGCTTCGCCTACCATCATGCCGAGGATGCCCAAGCGTCCCGCCCCCAGCGCCATCCGTATCCCGACCTCCTTGGTTCGCTGCGCCACCGCATACGCCATCACCCCGTACAATCCGACCGCGGCCAGCGCCAGCGCCAGCGCTCCAAAACAGCCGCACGAGTAAGCGGTCATGCGCTCGCTCTTCAGCCGGCCGCCCACCGTGTCTTCCAGCTTGGCGCTAGCCAGCAGTGGCACGTTGGGGTCCATGTCGCGCAGTTCCCGCTGGATCGCCGCAACCACCGGAGCCGGCTTTTCCGGAATGCGCATGGCGAGCGAGCGCGCCTCCGCCCCGTTACTCCAGCTCGGCACATAGATAATGCCGAGATCATCCCCCTGCCTGACGCCAGCGTAGTGGACGTCCTTCACGACTCCCACAATCTCGATCGCCATCTCGGCCGAGTACGGGTCGTCGAAGCTAAGATGCCGCCCCATCGCGTTGGCGCCGCCAAACAGCCGGCGGCCGAGCGATTCGTTGACGATGCAGACCCGGGATGCGTTGGCGGGCGAATCGCGGCGAGCAGATTGTCGCGCGGGGTAATCGCCGGTTCGTCCCACGCCTCAAAATCGCGGCCCCGCAGCACGGGAATTCCCAGCGCCTTGAAGAATCCCTCGCTCACCGGATTGCAGTACGCAACGACTCTCTCGCCCGGGCGAGGCTGGTAGCCTTCCGCCGAGAACGTACGCGACATTGCATAGCCGCCCATGGGCGTCATCCCGCCCAGGCCGGCGGATCGAACCTCCGGAATGCGGCGCGCGCGCTCCAGCAGTTGATCGTAGAAGGCACGCAGCCGGTGCCCTCTGTATCCCAGCTTGGAGGCATCCACGTTCACCACCAAAGCGTTCTCGCGCCGGAAACCCAGATCGACGCTCTCCAGATTGCGCAGCGTCCGGATGAAGAGCCCCGCGCCCGCCAGCAGCGCCAGCGACAAAGCAACCTGTCCCGCGATCAGGACTTTGCCGAGCCGCACGCGGGATCCGCCCGGGGACGAGAATCCGCTGTCTTGCGCAACCTGCGCCAGGTTCTCGCGAGCGATCCGAAGCGCGGGAGCCAGTCCGGACAGAATGCCCGTGAGCAGCGTCAGGCCGGCCGCGAATGCCGCCAGCGCCAGGCTGGGCCGCAGGTGCAGGCCGGGAGGGACCAGATTGGCCGCCGCCATCGCCGCCACGCTCCCCTGCGCCAGCGCGATTCCAACGGCCCCGCCGATGGCCGCGAGCACCAGGCTCTCGGTCAGGATCTGCCGGACCAGCCGCGCTCGCGTCGCTCCCATCGCCAGCCGCACCGCGATTTCCTTCCGGCGCCCGGCCCCACGCGCCAGCAGCAGGTTGGCGATGTTGGCGCACGCAATCAGCATCACCAGCCCGGTGGCCGCCAGCAGCGCCACCAGCGGATCCAGAGCATTGTTCTGCCGGTAAGAAACACCGTGCGAGCCGGGCGCCACCGCAATCTGTTCCTCCCGCGGATACGTCCTGGCCTTGCCTCCGCGCTTGACTGCTGCCTCGTTGAATGCCTCCGCGACCCGCGGCCAAAGCACCCTCATCTCCGCCTGAGCCTTCCCGATCGATACTCCCGGCTTCAGGCGAGCCATCGTGCTAAGCCAGAACGCGCCCGGCGTATTCCAGACGGGCGCAGCCGCGGGTGCAATCAGCGGAAACATGGTCAGCGGAATGAACGCCTCCGCCCGCTGGCCGTTGAAAACCCCGCCGAAGCCCTTCTCGGCGATGCCCACGATTTCGAGCGGGTATCCATCCACCGCAAACTTGCGGCCGATGACGTCGAGCCCGCCCCCCAGCCGGCGCTGCCAATAGTCGTAGGCCAGGATCGCGACTTGCGATCCGCCCGGCTTCTGGTCGTCGGCCTCCGCGAGAACCCGCCCCGCCGCGGCGTTAACCCCCAGGGTAGGGAAGTAGTTGCCACTCACGAAAAACACCTGCCCGACTTCCACCGCCGGCGCTCCCTCCGGCCGGACGCCCACGGTCCACGGATGGCTGCTGGCGAACATGCCGGAGAAGACCTGGTTGCGGTCGCGGTACTCGCGGTAAAACGGGTAAGTTTCGCTGCGGCCCCCTTCGACATTGACCAGCCCGCCGGGATCGCGCGCCGGCACCTTCCACAGCAGCACCTGATCTATCAGGCTGAATATGGCCGTGTTCACGCCGATGCCGAGCGCCAGCGTGGCGACCGCAATCGCGGTGAATCCGGGATTCCGGCGCATCGAGCGCACCGCGAAGCGCAAATCGTCGCGTGTGGTGGACATGTTTTAGTGGTAGCGCAGATTTCCGCGTCGGGCAAGCTCCCGCCGGCCGCGGCCCGCCGAGCGCCAGTGGTATCCTGCGGTTGGCGGCTATGCAGTCTTCCAGACGTCAGCTCTTGCGCATGGCGGCCTCCTTGGCCGGGATGCGTTTCCTTCTGCGCGGCGAGCAGGACACTCCGACCTTTTCCACCGGTGTGAACGTGGTCAACGTGCTCGCCACCGTGACCGACAAGAAGGGAGCCATCGTCCGCGACCTGGCCAAAGACGATTTCCTGCTCAACGAGGACCATCGGCCGCAAACTCTGCGCTACTTTTCGCGAGAATCCGATCTCCCCCTCACCCTGGGACTGATGGTGGATACCAGCATGAGCCAGGCCCGCGTGCTGAATGCCGAACGCGGCGCCAGTTTCCGCTTCCTGGACGTCGTCCTGCGCCCCAACAAAGACCGCGTGTTCCTCATGCAGTTCGATTTCAGGGTGCTCTTCCGCCTGGGGCTCACCTCCTCGTTCAAGGAACTCGACGAGGCGCTGTCCTTCATCGAAACCCCCACCAAGAGCCAGTTAGAGAACCAGTACGGCGGCGGCACACTGCTCTACGACGCGGTGGTCGTCGCGGCCCAGGATGTCATGTCCAAACAGCAGGGCCGCAAGGCGATGATCCTGATGACCGACGGCGTCGATACCGGCAGCGCCTCCACCGTGGACGAAGCCGTGGATGCCGCCCAGCGCGCCGACACGCTGATTTACTCGATTCTGTTCGCCGACCCCGGCGCCTACGGATTCCTGAGCGGCGCGGATGGCCGCCGGCCCCTCGCCCGCATGGCCCACGAGACCGGCGGAGGCTTCTTCGAGGTCTCCAAAAAGCAGAGCATCGATCGGATCTTCGCCATCATTCAAGACGAACTGCGCAGCCAATACAGCCTAGGCTACGTCTCGGATCGGCCCGTAACCGTCCCCGCATTCCGCCAGATTCAACTCACCACCAAAAGACCGGAGTTGCTGGTGCAGGCCCGTGACCGCTATTGGGCCCGCCGCTGACCGCCTCCGCGCCCCGCGAACGCTATCATAGTCAGCATGAAACGACTCATTGCACTGATGGCGCTTGCCGCCTGCGCGCTTGCGGCGCCGCCCGAGCCGAAATCGTCCGGAATGGACGCGGCGCGGCTGGCGCGGATTCCCGTTCGCATGAAATCTCTGGTCGACGGGGGCACGTTGCCTGGCGCTGTTACTCTGGTGGCCCGGCACGGCGCGATCGTGCGCCTCGATGCGGTCGGATACCAGAACCTCGAGGACCGCAAGCCGATGCGCACCGACTCCATCTTCCAGATCATGTCCATGACCAAGCCGATCACCGCTGTCGGCATCATGATGCTGATGGAGGACGGGCGCCTGGCGCTGAGCGACCCGGTAGAAAAGTACCTGCCCGAGTTCCGCCAGCTCAGAAGCGATTACCGGCCCATCACCATTCGCGACCTGCTCACGCACACCGCCGGCGTCAACACGCCCGAGATCGCTCGCAATATCATGTCGACCCTCGACCTGACGCTCGCGGAGGCGGTCTCCTACTACGCCCAGGCACCGCTCGATTTCGAGCCCGGCTCCCGGTGGAACTACAGCAACCCGGGCTTCGCGGTGCTGGGCCGCATCATCGAGGTGGTCTCGCGCCGGCCTTACGAGCGCTTCATCGACGAGCGCATCCTGAAGCCGCTGGGCATGCGGGACAGCTTCTTCTTCCCGCCCGCGAACAAGACCGGCCGCATCGCGATGGTCTATGCGCTGGAGAACACCGGACTGCGCCGCGCCGGCTCCGAGATTTTCGGAGGAGCGCCCGACCAATTCCGCAAGGGCGCTAAATACCCGTGCCCGGAATGCGGGCTGTACTCCACCGCGACGGACGTTTTTGCATTTCTCCAGACGATGCTGAACGGCGGCACGTATAATGGCCAGCGGCTGCTCTCGCGCCAATCGGTCGACGTGATGACCATGCTGCACACCGGCGATCTCAAGGCGGGCTTCACGCCGGGGCTGGGTTGGGGCCTGGGCTGGGGCGTGGTGCGCGAGCCGCTGGGCACGCTCGAATTGCGATCGCTCGGCACATTCGGCCACGGCGGCGCCTTCGGCACGGAAGGCTGGGTGGACCCCAAGCGGGACCTGATCCAGGTGCTCATGATGGGGAAATCCGGCGGCAGCGCGCCCGAGGAGCGCAACGCTTTCTTCACGCTGTCAGCTTCGGCGGTTATCGATTAATCAGCGCTCGACGGGCTGGACGCGGCTGCCATCGCGCAGCGGGGCCTCGGTCGAAAGCGCCACTGCGTCGCCTTCCTCCAGGCCCGAGCGGATGGCGACGCGGGTCACGCTCGAGGCGCCCAGTTGGATGGGACGCCACTCCACACTCTCCCCGCGCAGGAGGTAGACGCCGGCGTGGCCTTTGTCCTGGCGTAGGGCTTCCTTGGGAATCGTCACGCCGTTCTTGACCACCTGCGAAACGATCTCC
>PMEV01000034.1:1456-4180 GCA_003154855.1 Bryobacterales bacterium | reverse complement strand
GATCCATCCGCCGCTCCACCCCCGCGCCAAACGAATCCATTCTCCCCGTCGCCCGCGAGCTCGAGAGCGCCCCTCGGGCCTTCCCGTACCCTCGTAGTATCCTGAAATGGCGCCTCGGGAAGCCGCCTTCTGTGGAAGATTCCATCGTCATTCGGGGAGCGAGGCTCCACAACCTCAAGAACGTCTCGCTCGCGATCCCGCACAACCAGCTCACCGTCGTCACCGGTGTCTCGGGATCCGGCAAGTCCTCCCTCGTCTTCGACACCATCTACGCCGAGNNGCCCGCCAGTTCCTCGAGCGCATGGAGAAGCCCGACGTCGACGACATCGACGGCCTCGCCCCGCCCGTCGCCATCCGCCAGAAGAACACCACCCGCAATCCGCGCTCTACCGTCGCCACCTCCACCGAACTCTACGACTTCCTGCGTTTGCTCTTCGCCCGCGCCGGCCGCACGTACTGCCCGAGCTGCGGCCAGTTCGTGCAGCGCGACACCGTCGATCAGGTGGCCCAGCGCATGTTGCTCTCGCCCGCCGGCTCCCGCTGGTACATCCTGTTCCCCATCCGTTTCGCCTCGGATCGCCCCGACGCCCTTCGCGACCGCCTCTTCGAGCTGCGCCAGAAGGGCTTCAACCGCCTCTATCAGGATGGGCAGATCCGCGAATTCTCCACTCCCGAATCGCTCCTCGAGATCGACTTCGCCCGTCCCCTCTTCGCCCTCGCCGACCGCATCGTCATGGCGCCCAACCTCCACCAGCGCATCGTCGATAGCCTGGAGATCTGTTACCGCGAAGTCGGCGAGGTCGTCTTCGAGCAGGCCGGCGCCGACCCGCCCGTCCGCCTCGAGTTCAGCGAGAAGTTCGCCTGCAAGACCTGCCACATCGAGTTTCCCGCGCCCGAGCCGCCGCTGTTCAGCTTCAACAACCCATTCGGCGCCTGCCCCCGCTGCCAGGGTTTCGGCAACACCATCGATTACGACATGAACCGGGTCATCCCCGATCCCTCGCTCTCCCTCGATCGGGATGCCATCGAGCCTTGGACCACCCCGGCCTACCGCCGCTTCCTGGATGTCATGCGCCGCCGCTGTGCCGGTCGCATCCGCTTCGACGTCCCCTTCTCCGAGCTCGCCCGCCCCGAGCGCGACCTGGTGCTCCGCAACGTGCGCGAGTTCTTCGCCTTCCTTGACACCAAGAAGTACAAGGTGCATGTTCGCGTCTTCCTCAGCCGTTACCGCGGTTACTCGAAGTGCCCCGCCTGCGGTGGCGCGCGCCTGCGCCCCGAAGCTCTCAACGTCCGCATCGGCGGCAGCAACCTGGCCCAGCTATGCTCCCTCAACATCGCCGAGGCCGCCGCCTTCTTCGACCGCCTCGAACTCTCCCCCGAGGAGTCCGCCATCGCCGGAAAGATCCTCCTCGAAATCCGCCAGCGCCTCAAGTTCCTCAACGACGTCGGCCTCGAATACCTCACCCTCGACCGTCTCTCCTCCACGCTCTCCGGCGGCGAGGCCCAGCGCATACAGCTNNGCGCGACCTGGGCAACACCATCCTGGTCGTCGAGCACGATGCCGATGTGATGCGCGCCGCCGGCCACATCGTCGATCTGGGACCCGGCGCCGGCGAGAACGGCGGACACGTCGTTTTCCAGGGTTCCTACGCCCAGCTCGTCGCCGATGGCACGGCTTCGCTCACCGCCTCCTGGCTGCGCGGCGATCGCGACACCCGTCGCACCCGTTCCCGCCGCACCGTCAACCCGAAACGCAAGCTCAAGATCGTGGGCGCCCGCGCGCACAATCTCAAGAACCTCGATGTCGAGATTCCCCTCGATATGATGGTCGCCATCACCGGCGTCTCCGGCTCGGGCAAGTCCACGTTGGTTCACGAAGTCCTCTACAAGTCGCTCGAAGCCCTGCGCAAGGCCGGACCGCTCGAGCCCCAAGCCGCTGGTCCCTCGGCCCCGCTCGCCTGCAAGCGCCTCGAGGGCGCCGAGCGCATCGCTCAGGCCATCCTGGTCGATCAATCCCCCATCGGCCGCACCCCGCGTTCCAACCCCATCACTTACCTCAAGGCCTTCGACATCGTTCGCGACCTATTCGCCGCCACGCCCGAAGCCACCCGCCGCGGTTATACGCCCGGCCATTTCTCCTTCAACGTTTCCGGCGGACGCTGCGAAGTCTGTCAGGGCGACGGCACCGTAACCGTCGAGATGCAATTTCTGGCCGATGTAGAGTTAGTCTGCGAGGAGTGCAGGGGAACCCGCTATAAGTCCAGCATCCTGGAAATCCTTTATCGCGGCCTCAACATTCACGAGGTGCTCCAACTTACTGTAACCGAGGCGCTGATTTTCTTCGCCGAGGTTCCCCGCCTCGCCGGCAAGCTGCGCGTCCTCGCCGAGGTCGGCCTGGGCTACCTCCGCCTCGGCCAATCCGCCACCACGCTCTCCGGCGGCGNNGCCCAGCGCGTCAAGCTGGCCGCCCACCTCGCCCAGGCCGCCTGCGCCAATACGCTCTTCATCTTCGACGAGCCGACCACCGGCCTCCACTTCGAAGATATCGCCCAGTTACTGAGCGCCTTCCAGAAGCTCATCCGCAACGGGGCCAGCGTCGTCGTCATCGAGCACAACCTAGAAGTCGTCCGCAACGCCGACTGGATTATCGACCTAGGCCCCGAAGGCGGCGACTTAGGCGGCCGCATCGTCGCCCAAGGCCCCCCCGAGACAATCGCCGCCTGC
>PMEV01000034.1:0-1400 GCA_003154855.1 Bryobacterales bacterium | reverse complement strand
GGTTCATCCGGTGTCGCGACGTCGGCCGCGAAGGAAGCGAATGGACGACGAAGTCAATGTGGTGCTCGTGCTAATAGCGGTGTGGTCTCAAACCCGGGCCGCCTTTCTCATCTGGCTTGCTCTTCCTCAAAGCCTCTTTGAAGGACCGGGCATTGCAGAAGTACCGGAGCCGCCATTCGGGAGGCCGTACGGCCTTAATCATGCCCGACCTCTTGCGCCGCCGCGTCGCGAGCGGGAACGCCCTGCTCCTCCCGCGCGTGTGCCTTGATCGCCTGAGTGACGCCGACGTGGATGCGCTTCTCGCGCGCCAGACCGACAAGCCGATCCGCTGGCCCTCGCTCCTGCGCATCGCCTTTCTCGCCGGCTTGTGCGCGATCCCTGGCGCCCTTCGCCTCCATCGCCAGCATGCTCTGCATCTGGGCACTGATGGTTTGCGTGTATCGCCGCTTGGACGCCCAAGCCGACGCCAAGGCCATCCAAGCCACCGGCGATCCCGCCACTTACATCCAGGCCCTCGTGAAAGCCGACCGCCTCATGCAAGAGATCCCCCGGCGCCTCCGCATGTCCACCTGGTGGCTCTTGCCCGTCTCCCTCGAAGCCCGCATCGCGGCCATCACCGCTGGCAACCCGCCCGCCCGCGACTCCGGCTAGAATGGAGCAATGGCGGACGAGCCTCAATCCGAAAGACCGCTGGCGACCTTCGAGTCCGGCATCGACGAGCTCGACAAGGTGGTAAAGGAACTGGAGCGCGGCGATCTGCCGCTCGAGCGCTCCCTCGAACTCTTCGAGAGGGGCGTTGCCTTGGCCGGCGCCTGCCGCAAGCAACTCGAGGAAGCGGAAGCTCGCGTGGAGATACTGCTCAAGAAAGAGGGCAAAATCCAGCCTGCGCCGTTCCCTACGGACAAGGCATGAGCTTCCCCGACTATCTGGCCGAGCAGCAGCGGCTGGTGGACCGCGAACTGGACCGGCTGATCCCCAGCGCCGCCATCCCGCCCGAGGTCATCCATCGCGCCATGCGCTACAGCCTCTTCGCTGGCGGCAAGCGCATCCGCCCGATCCTGTGCCTGGCTGCCGCGGGCACGGTCTCGGAGGCCGCGCCCGGAGCCTCGGTGGCCGCCTGCGCGCTCGAGTGCATCCACACTTACTCGCTGATCCACGACGATCTGCCCGCGCTNNCAACGACGACCTGCGCCGCGGCCAAGCCACTTGTCATAAGCAGTTCGGCGAGGCCATGGCCATTCTGGCCGGCGACGCGCTGCTTACCGTCGCCTTCCAGTTACTTTCCCAGGCCCATGGCGTGGACCCCGCGCGCCGGGCCATTCTCATCGCCGAACTCTCCACCGCCTCGGGCACCGTGGGCGGAATGATCGGAGGGCAGGTCGATGACTTACTCGGCGAGC
>PMEV01000341.1 GCA_003154855.1 Bryobacterales bacterium | reverse complement strand
ACCGAGCTGAACGACCCGCTGGAGCAGCGGCGGCGCTTCGACCAGCAACTGGCGCTGCGCGAAGAAGGCGACGAGGAGGCCCACCAGATGGATGAGGATTTCCTGCGCGCCCTGGCCTACGGCATGCCGCCCACGGCCGGCGAGGGGATCGGGATCGACCGGCTGGCCATGCTGCTCACCAACTCGAAGTCCATCCGCGACGTGATTCTTTTCCCGCTGCTGCGGCCGGAAGGGCCGATCGGACTGGCCGACGAACTGCGCGCGGCCGATACGCCGCGATGAAGCCCTCGACCACCGGTTTCGAATTGTTCATTGCGCGCCGCTACCTGCGGGCCAAGCGCAAGCAGGCGGTGATTTCGATCATCACGGTGATTTCGGTGCTGGGCGTGGCGGCGGGAGTGATGGCGCTGGTGATCGCGCTGGCCATTAACAACGGGTTCCGCAACATGCTGCAAGGCAGCCTGCTGGGCGCCTATGCCCACGTGAACGTGATGGAAAAGGAGCCCGGCCCGGGCATCGAAGACTGGCCCGCGACGATCGCCAAGCTGCGCAAGCTGCCGCACGTGGTCGCGGCATCGCCGGCCCTGTACGGGCAGGTGTACCTGATCGGGGCCAGCCCGGACGGCGCCGTGCTGAAGGGCATCCAGACCGAGGCCGAGGTCAAGACCAGCGATATGCTGCGGAACCTGAAGGCCGGGTCGCTCGAGAACTTGAAGACCACCGGGGGATTGCCGGGGATCATTCTGGGCGCCAAGCTGGCGCAGACGCTGGGAACGACGATGAATGGCGTCATCAAGGTGATCTGCCCGGATCGGGAGATTACGCCGTTTGGACCGCGGTCCGAGGTGTACCGTTTCCGGGTGGTGGGGCTGTTCGAATCGGGATTCTACGAGATCGATTCGGCCTGGGCGTTCACCTCGCTCGGGTCGGCGCAGACGATCCTGTCGGTGGGCGACGTCGTCAACAGCATCGAACTGAAGCTGGACGACATTTACCGTGCGCCGGAGGTGGCGCGGCTGGCGGACCAGGCGGTGGGGCCGCGGCTGGCGGCACAGACCTGGATGGAGCAGAACAAGCACATCCTGAGCGCGCTGAATATGGAGAAGGCGGTTACCTGGGTGACCATCGGGCTGATCGTGCTGGTGGCCGCGCTCAATATTCTCATTACGCTGGTGATGATGGTGATGGAGAAGTACCGGGATATCGCCATTCTGGTTTCGATGGGCGCGCAGGCGGCGCAGATCCGGCGGGTATTCCAGTTTCAGGGCGTGCTGATCGGAGCGGTGGGGACGGCGCTGGGGCTGGCGGCCGGGCACACACTGAGCTTTCTCGCGGACAAGTACCGCTGGATACGCCTCGACGAAGAGGTGTACCAACTCAGCTACGTGCCGTTCGACCCGCGCTGGGTGGATAGCATTTGGATCGCGGCGCTGGCCATTCTGATCAGCTTCGTGGCGACGCTGTACCCGGCGCGCGCCGCCAGCCGCATCGCGCCGGCCGAGGCGCTGAGGTACGAATAGGCTGTGGGTTTGATCAGGCGCTGTCAGGCTTCTGTTGTAGCGCTCTCTTGAGCTCCTGCCCGGTCATGAGGGAAACCCCTGCCTGCGACACCAGCAGTGTCCGCCCAAACTGACGAAGGAAACTCATGCCCAGCAGAAGATCAGTGCCCTTGTTCTCAAGAATGGCGACACCGATTTTGGACTCGCCGCCAACGACGATCTTCCCGCGGGCTGTCAGCTTGTAGGCCTGGGAACCGTCCGCCAAGGTGACTTTGGTCGTGCCATGCAGAACCAGTCCCAAGCGAATCGCCTGAACCAGGGGGATCGACAAGAACCCAGTGAAGCCGGTGTCCAGGATGGCGTCGAATTCCAGTCCCTCAGTGAACGGACCGGCCACGGCGATTCTCAAAACCGGAGATCCGGACTTACTGAAAGATCCAGTCCACATCGTCGTGGGATGTTTGGCTGACGCGGAAGGCGGTGGAGTGCCCCACTTGGATGAGGTGGAAAATGCCATAGGGCGAACAGGCCTCGGCTTTCTCCAATGCGTCCTCGGGAGTCTCCGCGAGGTAGGCATCCCCTGTCGTCACGTCGATGGCAGCAAACTCCTCCGGGTGCTCACGCTCGAACTGGTCCTTGTAGCGCTCGGAGAAGATCTGCTCGCCAGCTTCGGCGATCTCCTTGGGGTTGGAGAGATGTGGACTCATGGCGGCCACCGTGCTGCCTCCATCGTGCTACTCGGAACCATCCGAGTATACAATGATTATCGGCAGCCTTCCATACCACTTTACCACGATGGGCAGAGGGAATTCCGGCAACGTGCTGATTGTGAACGGTTTAGGATCTGGCACCGAAAGTCGAGCGGCGCNNGATGAACGCGGATGAACGCGGATTGAAAACGAATATGGTTATCGGCGTTGATCTGCGTTCATCGGCGGCAAGTATCGTCGGCGGCCTGCCTGCCTATTGCGACGTGAGTTTGCCGGTGCCGATGGACCGGGCGTTCACTTATGGGCTGCCGGAGACGCTGCGGCACAGGGTGAGGCCGGGATGCCGGGTGCTGGCGCCATTCGGGTCGCGGAAGCTGACGGGAATCGTATTGCGGGTACACGACGAGGCTCCGGAGGGCGGGGCGCGCGAAGTGCTGCGGCTGCTGGATAGCGTCCCGGTTCTCGACGAAGAGATGCTGGCGTTGGGGCGGTGGATCGCGAGTTACTACTGCGCGCCGCTGGGCGAGGTGCTGCGCACCATGGCGCCGTCGGCGGGGGAAATCCGGCAGGGGAAGGTTTACTCGCTCACGGACAAGGGGCGCGACGCGCTGCGGCAACTGACGCTGGGCGCGGAGAGCTCGGTGGATCCGGCGGTGGAACTGATGCGGCTGCTGGAGTGGCGGTCGCTATCGGCCGGCTATCTTCTCAAACACAACGACGCCGCGCCGAGGCTGATCCGCGGGCTGGAGAAGAAAGGCTTCCTGCATGCGGAGGCGGTGGAGGCGCAGAGGGATCCGTTGCGTGCGCCGGCGGCGAAACTGCGCGTCGAACTGGTGCAGGCGCCGCCCGA
>PMEV01000126.1 GCA_003154855.1 Bryobacterales bacterium | reverse complement strand
GCGTTCATCTGCGGCCATTAGTTTCTTGCCGTTCTTAGCGGCGCCTTTGAGGCGGCAGACGGCCCGCCACTTACTCAGGGTTTCGAGTTAGTCGCCGCCGGCCCGCTCCACTCCGCATCCGTCAACTTCCATCCGCCGCCGAGCGCCTGGTAGAGCTGCACGATCACGAGGCGGCGGTTCAGTTCCGTCAGCGCGAGCGCGTTTTCCGCCGGAACCAGTTCCTGCTGCGCCTCCAGCACTTCGAAGTAACTCGACTTACCCGCAGTGTACCGCTTGAGCGAAACTTCCACGGCATCTTGATAGGCCTTGACGGCTTCCGCCTGCCGGGCCCGCACCGCTTCCAGTTTCTCGCGCGTGACGAGCGCGTTGGAAACGTCGCGAAATGCGCTTAGCACCGTCTGTTCGTAACCGATGCGGGTCTCCTCCCAGAAGGCCACCGCCTGGCGTTTCTGCGCGCGAATCCCGCCGCCCTCCCAGATCGGCCCCGCCGCCGAAGCAGCCAGGCTCCACAGCGTCGTCTGGCCGCCTGTAATCTGCTCCAACGGGCTGCTGGCCCGGCCGAACAGCGCGGTCAGGCCGATCTTCGGAAACACCGCCGCCGCCGCGATTCCCACCTGAGCATTGGCCGCGTGGACCGCCGCTTCGGCTGCCAGCACGTCCGGCCGCCGCTCCAGCAGGCTGGACGGCAACCCGGCCGGAACCTCGGGAGGCAGCGTCTGCTCGAGCAGGGTCCCCTGCCGCGGGATCGCCCCCGGCGCCGCTCCCAGCAGGATTCGGATCTGGTTCTCCTGCATGGCGATCTCGCGCTCCAGTTCCGGGATGGCCGCGGCCGTGGTGGCCATCGCGGCTTCGGCCCGCGCCGTCTCCAAACGCGAAGCCGTGCCCCCGTTAAGCCGCTCTTCGAAGATCCTCAGGCTCTCCTGAAACGAGGCCGTGTTGCGGCGAGCGATTTCCAGCCGCAGATCGAGTTCCAGCAGCCCCAGGTAGGCCTGAGCCACGTCGCTTACCAGCGACAGCAACACCCCCCGTCGCCCTTGCTCGCTCCCCAGGTACTTCGCCAGCGCAGATTCGTTCGACCGCCGGATCCGCCCCCAGACGTCCAACTCCCAGGTGGCCCCAATGCCCAGGGCAAGCGAGCTCTGAACCTTGCCGTTGTTATTCGCGGGAGTGCCCAGGTACTCGTTCTTCCCGCCGCTGATTTCGGGCTCGTAGCCGATTCCCGGATAGTAATCCGAGCGCGCCACCCTGGCGAATTGNNGTCTCGTCCTTGAATACCTCCCACCACGGCAGATCGGCCAGGGAAGCCTTCTGCGCCTCGCCCTCCTGCCCCCGGAACACCGGCGGCGCCGTGACCACCGGGCGCTGGTAGCGTGGCCCAACCAGGCATCCGCTGAGGAGGCACACCGAGGCCGGCACCGTCGCCCAACCGATTCGTCGCATCTACTGGCCTCCTCCCTCTCGCGCTGGCTTATGCCGCTCGCCCCCCAGTCTCTCCATCAAGTAAAAAGTAACCGGGATAACGAGGATCGCGATCCCCGTGGCCGCCGCCATGCCGCCAATCACACAACTGCCCACCACCCGCCGCGAGATCGCCCCGGCGCCGGTCGCCATCCACAGCGGCACGCAGCCCAGAATGAAGGCGAACGACGTCATCAGGATCGGGCGCAAGCGCAGCCTGGCCGCCTCCAGCGCCGACTCCACCAGCGGCATTCCGCCCTGGTAGCGCACCTTGGCGAACTCCACGATCAGGATGGCGTTCTTGGCCGCCAGTCCGATGAGCATCACCAGGCCGATTTGGGCATACACGTCGTTGGTGATCTTCCGCAGGTACAACGTCACCAGCGCGCCGGCCACGGCCACCGGGGTTCCCAGCAGCACGCTCACCGGCAGCGTCCAGCTCTCATAGAGCGCCGCCAGGATGAGGAACACAAACACCAGCGACATTCCGAAGATCGCCAGCGGCGACACGCCCTTCTGCGCCGCCTTTTCCTGGAACGACATGCCCGCGTAGTCGTAGCCCATCTCGCGCGGCATGCTCTGCGCGAACGTCTCTTCCAGCGCCTTCATGGCCTGTCCGGAGCTGTAGCCCGGCGCGGCGCTGCCGAAGATCTGCGCGCAGCGGTACAGGTTGTAGCGTTGCGTGAACTCCGGACCCGCGATCCGCTTGAGTTTCGTCAGCGCGGAGAGCGGAAGCATCTCGCCGCGGCTGTTCTTGATGTAGAACTGGCTGACGTTTTCGGCCCGCGTGCGCTGCTCGCCCTCCGCCTCGATAAACACCCGCCACTGCCGGCCGAAGCGGTTGAAGTAGTTGACGAAGGCGCCGCCCATGAAGGCCTGCAAGGTCTGGTAGAGATCGCTCAGAGCCACGCCTTGCGATATCGCCTTGTCGCGGTCCACCTCGACAAACACCTGGGGAACCGTCGGTAGAAAAGTGGTAGTCAGGCTGGTCAGCTCCGGTCGTTTCCGCGCGGCCTGCATGAACTGCTGCAGGTTCGCGTCCAGGAACCCGATGTCTTTGCCCGAGCGGTCCTCCAGAATAAACGTGAATCCGCCGGATGCGCCCACGCCCGGAATCGCCGGCGGTGTGATCGAGAACGCAATGCCTTCCGGAAGCGCGAAGAGCCGGCGGTTCAGATACTGGACGATCGCCGCCGCCTGGTCCTCCTTGGCTTTCCGTTCTCCCCACGGCTTCAGCTTGATGAAGAAGAAGCCCGAGTAAGTGTTTTGCACCCCGCTCAGGAAGTTATACCCGACCACGCTGGTGTACGCCTCCACCGCCGGAATCGGCTTGACGATCTCCTCGATCTTCCGGAGTGCGGCATCCGTCCGCTGCAACGACGCGGCGTTGGGGAGCTGCACCGAGAGCAGCACATAGCCCAGGTCTTCCTCCGGCAGGAAGCCGGTGGGCAGTCGGGTGCCGAACCAGCCCGAGACGAACGCGCACCCGGCCAGCAGCAGCAAGGCCAAACCGGACTTGCGGATCAACCCCCCGCACGTGGCCACATACCCGTTCCTTCCCCGCTCGAAGACTCTGTTGAACACGCCGAAGAAAGCCGCCAGTGGCCCTCGGGTGTGCTTTTTCGGCCGCAGCAGCAGGCTCGCGAGCGCGGGGCTGAGCGTGAGCGCGTTGAAGGCCGAGATCAGCACCGAGGTCGCCACTGTAACCGCGAATTGCTGGTACAGACGGCCCGTGATGCCCGGGACGAACACCGTGGGGACAAACACCGCGGCCAGGATGATGGCGATGCCGATCACCGGCGCGGAGACCTCCTCCATCGCCCGGATCGACGCTGCCTTCGGCGACAGACCTTCTTCAATGTGGCGCTGCACGGCTTCCACCACCACGATGGCGTCGTCCACCACCAGCCCGATCGCCAGCACCAGCCCGAACAGCGAGAGCGTGTTGATCGAGAACCCGAACACCGGGAACAGCATGAACGTGCCGACGAGCGATACCGGCACGGCCAGCAGCGGGATCAGCGTGGCGCGCCAATCCTGCAGGAACAGGTACGTGACCAGCGCCACTAATAGCAGCGCTTCGAGCAGTGTGATGACGATCTCCGAAATGCCCTCCTTCACCGGAAGCGTCGTGTCGATCGAAACCAGGTAATCGACGTCGTCCGGAAAAGTTTGCTTGAGCCGCGTCATCGTGTTCCTGACGTTCTGGGCCGCCTCCAGAGCGTTGGATCCGGGCAACTGGTAAACCGGGATCACCGCCGCCGGCTCGCCATTCACGCGGCCCCTGACGTTGTACGTCTCGGCCCCCAGTTCCACGCTCGCCACGTCGTTCACGCGCAGCACCGACCCGTCGCGGTTCGCCCGGATCACGATCTGCCCGAACTCCTCCGGCGTGATCAGCCGCCCCTGGGCGCGCACCGTGTAAGTGAATTCCTGGCCCAGCGGTACCGGCTCGCTTCCAATCTGCCCGGCCGGATTCACGGTGTTCTGTTGTTGCACCGCGCGCACGATCTCCGGCACTGTGACCTGCAGCTTCGCCAGCCGGTCCGGCTTCACCCAGATCTGCATCGCATAACGGCCGCCGAAAACCAGCACATCGCCCACGCCCGGAGCCCGCGCCAGTTCGTCCACCAGGTTGATGTAGGCGTAGTTGGCCAGGAAGTTGCGGTCCCGCGTGCCCTTGGGCGAGTACAGCGAGAGCATCAGCAGCGGCGAGCTCATCGCCTTTCGCACCACCACCCCGTAGGTGTTCACATCGGCGGGCAGTTGGGTGGCCGCCAGCGCCTCGCGCATCTGCGTGAGGATCAGGTTGATGTTGGGCTGCGTCTTCACATCGAAGTTCACCCGCATGCTCATCCCGCCGTTGTTGGCGTTGGTCGAAATCATGTACTGCATGTTGTCCACGCCGCTCATCTGCTGCTCGATGGGCGCCGCGACGGACTGCTCGATGGTCTGCGCATCCGCGCCGAGATAGGTGGCGCCAATGGTGACTTCCGGCGGGACGATATCCGGGTACTGCGCCACCGGCAGCGACACCATCGAGATCACACCCACGATCACCGTGAGGATGGCGATCACCATCGCCACAATCGGCCGGTCGATAAAGAATTTGGACATGCCGCCTACCTCGCGCCCGCTGCCGGGGCGGCCGGCTTGGGATTCACCGTCGCGCCGCTGCGCACCTTTTGCAGGCCTTCCACGATCACCCGTTCGCCGGGCCGGACTCCCTCCTCAACCACCCACAGATTGCCCAAGCGCTGCCCCAGCCGCACCGGGCGGATCGCGACCTTGTTGTCCTCCCCCACCACGGCAAGTTGATAGGTGCCTTGCAGTTCGCTCACCGCGCGCTCCGGAACCAGCGTCGCGTCCCGGTGCATTCCGGCCGTCGCCCGCACCCGTGCGTACTGGCCCGGCCGCAGCACATTGCCGGGATTCGGAAACAGCGCCGCCACTCGCACCGTGCCGGTTCCCACGTCCACCTGCCGGTCCACCATGAAGAACGTTCCCCGGTGAGGGTACAGGCTGCCATCCGCCAGAACCAGTTCCAGCTCTTTGGCCCACCGGCTGGGGCCGCCCGCCCGCTCTTGGGCCAGATACTCCTGTTCGCTGACGCTAAAGTACGCCTTAATCGGATCCACCGTGGACACCGTAGTTAGCGCCATTCCCGATGGCGAGACCAGATCCCCCACCTGAATCATGGCCAGGCCTGCGATCCCATCCACCGGCGACAGAACCTTCGTGAACCCCAGCTTCACTTCCGCGTCGTACACCGACGCCTTCGCCGCAGCCACCGCGGCCTTGGCGGTCTCGATCGCCGCCTGCGAAGACTCCACCGCCGCTTGGGCCTCCAGTTGGCTCTGGACGGCGTTGTCCATCTCCTCCTGGCTGATGGCTTTGGTGGCTACCAGCGGCGTATAGCGCTTGACATCCAATTCGGCTTTCCCCAGCCTGGCTTTGCTCTGCGCCAGGTTCGCGACCGCCTGCTGCACGCCGCTCTCCACCTCCGCCAGCCGTCCCCGCGCCTCGTTCAGCGCCGCCTGGAAGGACCGGGGATCGATCTCAAACAGCAAATCGCCCCGGTGCACAAAGCCGCCTTCCTGGTAGGCCTGCCGCATCAGGTACCCGCTGATCTGTCCGCGGATTTCCGCGTTGACGCGTCCATCCAGCGTCCCGATCCATTCCTTGGCCACCGGAACGTCCTGGGTCGTGACCTGCGCCACCTGTACATCCATCGCCGGCGCGCCCGTCGCGCGCACGGCATCGGGTTGGCCGCAATTCGTTAGAAAAACTGAGATCGCCGCGCACAAAAGGGCACAGCCCCGGCGGCTCGACAATGAATGGCTTCGCTGCATAGGTTTCCCGATCATCCAGCCTGTGTTCAGTCCCTCATTATCTCCCATGATGGTCCCAGCATGATGCCCCCAGCTTCAGCTCAATGCCGGCAAGATCTACCGGGGTTGTGGGGTCAGCCCTTTCGGGCTGCCGCCGGGATTCGTCCCGGCGCGGGTTTCCCGCCCCGCCCCTCCTCCCAAGTCCGCAAGAAATATCAAGCGGCCCGCTCCCCCACCGGGTACAATTCCGATGATGGCCATGCGAAACGGTACCGCGGAATCCTACCAGGAGCGGGTACAGCGCGTGCTCGCGCACATCCGCAACCACCTGGACGGGCCGCTCCCGCTCCAGGAACTCTCCGGCGTCGCCTGCTTTTCTCCCTACCACTTCCACCGCATCTTTCGCGGAATGACCGGCGAGTCCGTCAAGGAGCATGTCCGCAGGCTGCGCCTCGAACGGGCCGCCCGCCGGCTCCGGTTTTCTCCCGACTCCGTCACCGCCATCGCTCTCGATTCCGGCTACCAGACGCCCGAATCCTTCACCCGCGCCTTTGACGCGATGTACGGCGAGCCGCCCTCGGCCTTCCGGCAGAGTTCCCGCGAGATCGCGCTGGCCGCGCGGGAGCGCACTGCCGGGCCGCCGCTCGCCGTCCGCCTCGAGCGGGTTGGGCCGCTCCGTCTGGCCTTCGTCCGCCACATTGGGCCGTACGATGAGGTCGGCATCGCCTGGGGAAAGCTCATGTCCTGGGCTGGCCCGCGCGGTCTCATCGGTCCCGGCATGCAGATGCTGGGCATCGTTCACGACGATTATGAGATCACCCCGCCCGAGACCCTGCGCTACGATGCCGCGCTGCCCGTCGATGCAACGGTGCAGCCCTCCGGCGACCTGGGCATTCAGGATCTCCCGGCCGGCGAATACGCCGTGGCCACCCATCGCGGACCGTATGAGGAACTCGGGAAAGCCTACCAGCGAGTCTACGGCGCGTGGCTGCCGAAAAGCGGATATGAGCTGCGCGATTCGCCGGCCTTCGAGGAGTACCTCAACTCACCGCAGACCAGCAAGCCGGAAGATCTACTGACCGTGATTCACGTGCCGGTGGCGGGCTGATCGAGAAGCCTACTGGGATTCCAGGTCGAGAGCGAATGCCAACGCGCTCTTCAGTGCCATCATCACGTCTTTTGGAAGTCGGCCGAGTCTGCGTTCAAGCCGTGCAGTTGGTATTGAGGCAAGTCCTTGCACGTTGGCCACCGAGTCCCGGTCAAGGAACGGAAATCGCGGCAGAGGCACTTCGTAAGGGCTGAACCGCCGTTGGGTGGTAAGCGGCACGTAGAGGACGAGCGCGCGGGGCGGGCTGGGATCCTGGCGCGATACAATCACGACTGGCCGCATTTTCGCGGCGAGCCCCAGGTCGGCCAACCAAACCTCACCTGGTTGTGGGCTCATCGAGCAGGTCGAGGACCTCCTGTTCAATGGCGCGCGGGCGCATCAGATCGAGAACGTCGTGGCCGGCGAGATCGATGACTTCCGTCACGCGCTCCCGCACCTGGGCGGCCGTCTCCGGCTTCCATTCGCGCAACCTGGCGTCCA
>PMEV01000066.1 GCA_003154855.1 Bryobacterales bacterium | reverse complement strand
CGATACTCGTCGGCCGTCATCCCGCCGTTACCCACTTCGAGCATGTCCGGATCGTTCCAATGCCCCGGCCCGGCGTACTCCTCCAGTCCCACCTGCAGTTCCAGGATGTACTTGAAACCCATCGAGTAGACGCCCTGGCAGTCGAAGCAGGGCATGATGTCGCCCGTGGTGCGCCACAAATGGCCGACGTCCTTGGCCCACAGCCACGGTTTTGTGTCTCCCCACTCGCACAGGCTGAAGACGATGGGCCGGCCTGCGGTATGGAGCGCGTCGCGCATGGTCTTGTAGGTCTCCGGGCCATTGGCCGTTCCGTGATCGCACCAGTCGTACTTCAGATAATCGACGCCCCAGCTTGCGTAGCTCCGCGCATCCTGAAACTCGTGGCCCCGCCCACCAGGCAGGCCGCCGCACGTCTTGGTCCCGGCGTCGTTGTACATGCCGAATAGGAAGCCTTTGGAGTGCAGGTAGTCTCCCAGGGCCTTCATGCCGCTGGGAAAGCGCTCGGGATCGGGGACCAAGTTGCCCTGGCTGTCCCGCTCCTTGGCTTCCCAAACGTCGTCAATCACCAGGTACCGATAGCCCGCCGCCTGCATGCCGCTCGCAATCAGCGCTTCCGCCGTCTCCTTGATAAGCGTCTCGCTGATCCTCCCCTGGAACGTGTTCCAGGTGTTCCACCCCATGGGCGGCGTGGCGGCCAGCCCGTCGAACTTCTGCGCCAGCACTGCTGGAGCCAGCGCCAGCAATGCGAGCGGTAGCATCTTCTTCATGTGCGGTCTCCGGCGAACAAGATCACGACGTAACCAGTGTACTCGACACGTGGGCGTGACGCCCAACTCCGCATTGGCCGAGAATTGAAGAAAGGGGGAAGGATGGTTCAAGAGGCGCTCGAGGTATGGCGGGTTCACGAGGAGATCAACCAGTTCCTTTTGGAGCGCATTCCCGCGGAAGGGTTCGACGCGGTGACGCTGCTAAAGAATGGAAAGCCCTCGACGGGGCGTTCCGTCAGCCGCGCGTTCGCACACCTGCATGCGGTGCGGGTGGCGCACATCGGGCGGGAGTTTCTGAAAGGCGTGCCGCGTTTCGAGACTGGCGCGTCCCCGGGCCGCGACGAACTGCTCGAAGCGTTTCGCGGGTCCAGCCGCGGAATCGAGCAGCGCCTCGAGCGCATTCTTGAGACGGGCGAACGGATCAAGGACCGCTGCGGCTTGATGCTCCTCGGCTACCTCATAGCTCACGAATCCCACCATCGCGGCCAGATCCTGCTGGCGCTGAAGCAGTCCGGCGTCCGCATGCCCGAGGAAACGCGCTTCGGCATCTGGGAGCACTGGTTCCGCCCGAAGCTGAACCTGGTGTGAGTCTTATCCCAGCGTGTCCGCCAGCGAGAAGATGGGCAGGTAGAGCGCTACCAGCACGAAGGCCACGAAGACGCCCATGCACATCATGATCAGCGGCTCGATGAGCGAGAGGGCGGCCTGCATCCGGGTATTCACGTCGTCCTCGTAGAATTCCGCCACGCTGGCCAGCATCGAGGGCAGGGCCCCGGTGGATTCCCCCACTTCAATCATGTCGATGGACAACCCCGGGAAGATCTTCGTGGTTGCCAGCGCCGCCGAGAGCGACTGCCCTTCCTTCACCAGCCGCGCCGCCGTCTCGAGCGCCCGCTGCAGGAGCTTTGTGTCCAGGGATTGCGCCGCCGTATCCAGCGCCTGCAACAGCGGAATGCCTCCTACCAGCAGCGTGCTCAGCACGCGCGAGAACTGCGCCACCTGGTACTTGATCCAGATCTCGCCGAGCACCGGAGTATGCATCTTCACGCGGTCGATTTTTGCGCGCGCCGATTCCCCCCGCGACCACAGCCGGAACCCGAAGACGGCCGCGACCAGCGCCAGGAAGGCCGCCAGGATGTAGTTGCGCGCCGTGGTCCCGACGGCGATCAGGATCAGCGTCATCTGGGGCAGTTTGGCCTGCATGCTGGAGTAGAGCTGGGCGAAGTTCGGCACCACGTAGGTGATCAGGAACACCACCAGCCCGAAGACCAGCGTCAGCAGCAGGGCGGGGTAGATCAGCGAGACCAGCACCTTCTTCTTCACCGACAGCGACAGCTTCTGGTAGGCGATGAAGCGGTCCAGCACCTCGGCCAGGCTGCCGCTCTTCTCGCCCGCCATGATCGAGGTGACGTAGATGGCCGGGAAGACTCCCTGATTGCGGAAGGCCTCCGAGAGCAGCACGCCGTTGCGCACGTCGGCACGGACGGCCTGGATGTACTTGGCCAGCTTGGGATCGGTGAGCCGGTCGGCCAGCAGGTCCAGGCCCTTCAAAATGGGCAGGCCGGCGCGAACCAGCGTGACGAACTGTTGGTTGAAGATGAGGAACTTCCCCAGGTTGATCTTCCGGCGCGAGCTGAAGGCGGGCGCGAGCCGGCCGATTCCGCCGGCGCGCGGCCGGACCGAATAGACCAGGAACCCCTGCTGGGTGAAGTGGTCGCGGGCTTCCTGCTCGGAGGCCGCGTTGGCCACCTGCTGGTGGATTTCACCGCGGCTGTCGGCGTATCTCAGAACCCATTCCGCCATAATGTTCCTAGGGCATCTCCTCCACCGTCTCCGCGCCGGCCGGAGCCTCGAAGCGGAACAGCGCCTCGCTCAGCGGCGGGTTCAGCTTCTCGTCTTGGAAGCGGAACTGCATGACGGAGTTGTCCTGGCCGGTGATCTCGAGTTCGCGGATCTCGAAGGCCGGCCCCACCCGGAACTCCACCTGGCTGAAGGGCGCGCGGTTCGACCGCGGTTCGGCGGCGATCAGGAAATCCGGACCGCGCGGCCGGCTGACAAAGCGCTTGAAATCCCGCTGGAAATCGAGTTTGCCCAGCAGGAAGGCCAGCGGCGCGCGCATATCGTCGGTCTCCTTGACCTTGGAGCGCTCCACGCGCTGGGTGCCGGGCGTATAGAGGTAGATGTACTTGCCGTCGCTCACGAACAGCTTGCCGGCCGGAGTGGTGTACTGCCAGCGCATGCGCCCCGGCTTGCGCAGGAACAACTCGCCGCGCTCGGTCTTCGGCCCGCGCCTGGGCGCTGTGAAGGTCTGCTCAAAAAGGACTTCTACGGTCTGCGCGCGGTTGTAGCGGTGCTCGACACCCCTGAGGACATCCATCACATCCGGGGCCGCCGCCCAGCCCGGCGCGATAAGCAGACCTGCCCCCGCGATAAGACGGATCACACAGAAGTTGACGCACCGGGGCGGCCAAGCGTGGAAGGAAAACCGCCAGCCACGCCTCAGTCGACCCGCAGGCCGAACTCCCGCAGCAGAGCTCCCGCCGGGCCCGGCTCGTACAGCCGGACCCAGTACCCGGCAGCGGCGAGAGGCTTGGTCGTCTCTACGACGAGATCGCCCTCCCCACGCGCGCTCACTGCCTCAAACACCGGAGCGCCGCTCGAGTCGACGATTTCCACCCGGTAGAACTTCAGGGCCGGCAAGCCGGCTAGGTCCAGGTGGACTCGCAAAGGCCTGGCCGCCGGAACGCGCGAACTAAGGGGCATATCGCCGCTGCGCTCCGCACGAAGATACACCGGGAATGCCGGTTCGCTCCGGCGTCCCGCCCGCCACAGATCCGTCCCGCCTACCAGCAGGATCGCCAGGCCCGCGGCGGCCGCCAGCCATGCCGGGTGCGGGAACCAACTCCACACGCCGCCCTGTTTGGCCGCCAGGACCGCCTGCTCCTCCCGCAGCCGCGCCGCGGCCCGCCGTGTCGCGTCCACAAAAACATCCATTTCCGCGAGGTTGTCCTGGCACTGCGGGCAAACCAGCAAGTGCTCCTCGAAACACTCGACTTCCGCGTCGGGAAGCGCTCCCCGCGAGTACTCTTCCAGCGTTGCCTCCGAGGCATGGCCATCCAGGTTCATGTTAAACGCCATCCTCAGTCTGGTCATTACGCACCCGTAGTAGATGGTGTCTTTAGGCCGAGACTGCTCTCGGCAAAAGTGATGGCAAAACACGTTTTTGGAGTTTTCGCCTCCCCAGCTCGCCAAACCGGGCCTTGGCCCGCGACTTCAACAGGCGGAACTGGGTCTCCGTCAGGCCCATTTCGCCGCAGATTTGTTCCTGGCTCTCTCCCCGCAGGTAAAACCGGGTCAGGATTTCGCGGTCGCGCCGCGAGAGGCTGCGCAGCACCGCGGTCATGATCTCCTGACGCTGCCGGGAGATAGCATCCTGCTCGGGGTTGTTCCGGCCGTCGGAGACGATGCTCCCGCACTGCAGATCCGCCTGCTCTCTCCGGGCTTGCACGGCCTTGTCGATGTGCGCCGCCACCTGCCTCCGCACTACCGTCCGCACGAACCCCATCAGGCGGTCGGGATCCCGCAATTCACCCCGGCAGATGGCCTGGACGACGATCAGAAAGGTGTCGTGAACCTTGTCGTCGAGCTCTTGCGGACCCAACTGCCGGCAGAGATAGAAGCGGATTCCGCGCGAGAACACGCGATACAGCTCCTCCATGGCCCCCGGATCGCCGTCTTGGATCCTGGCGACCAGGCCGGACCAGTCCGGCCTGAGCTCCCGTGGGGAATCGCCCGATACTCCCCCATTCGTGTTGCCATGGTGCTGGTCCACCGAGTCGCTGGCGGAGTTGTTCAATCGCTTCAAGACGTTGTCGTGCTCAATCACCATGAATCCTACCGCTCCTTGCCCAACAAGAAATAGCCAGCCCAGTATCTCGGTAAAGATCGCAAGGAACCGGCGTGCAACATGTCGATTTGAGCGCGCTCCAGCGCCACGGCCGCCAGAGGATAACCGGCGGTCCTTTCGCGCCCTCGCGAGGCTGCGTCCTCGCGCAGGTGCCGATACAACGATAGGAACAGATCCCCGGTGTCGTCCGCTATCGGCCATAGGCTGGCCGCCACCGCATCCGCGCCCGCCGCCAGCCAGGCGCGGCTCAGGCCCATCAGGCCGGCGCCCGGAAGCGTCTCGCCCAAGCCCGAGCCGCAGCCGCTAAGCACCACCAGCCCCACCTTCACCCGCCAGGAGGCGATATCGGCCGCCGTCAGAAAGTCCGGCTCCCCGCCCGGCAACAGGCTCAGCGCCACCAGTCCCTGGACTGGGTTGCGCCGGCCCCCTACCACGTGAGTGGCCAGATGCAGCACCGGCGGCTCGCTCTCCAACGCCTTCGAGAGCGCCACCCGTGTGGCCGCCGCGCCTTCCAGCAACAGCGGCTGCGCATGCGGGTCCCACGCGCTCGCGCACCTGCGAATCTCACGGCCGCTCCCGGCCAACCGGGGCAGGTTCAAGCCGGAATCCCCATCCGCGCTCCCCGGGCTTGGTCTCCAGCGCGGATCGGCAGTGTTGTAAACCGGGTCCCCCAGGCCGACGAAGGGCCCCCGCCGATCGGCGCTGCCGGGCTGGGAATGGCCGCCTTGCCAGTTCGCGATCAGGTGCGCACTGGGGACCAGCCGCACCGCATGGCGCTCCGCCAGGTAGACGGGGCGGTCCGGCGCGCCGTCCACAACCAGCGCGGCGAAGGGCACGGAAAACAGCGCGTCGTCCAGCGCCAGCGACCAATGCGGCTTGTTCTTCGCCGCTTTCCCCAGCCCGGCGAACAGGGTGCGGTACAAGGCCCGGCCCAAGGCGGGGGCGGCCTCCGATCCGCTCGCCACCGCCTCGGTGAACTGCCGCGTCTGGTCGGCGATGTGGCTGCGCCCGCCCAGAGCGCCGAACTCGATGCCCTCCCGGGTCACCGCCCAGAAATAGGAGTGCGGCTCGTCCAGATGGAAACTCACCAGGAGTTCGTCCGGGGCCAGCCCCAGGACGGTCCGCTCGAGCAGTCGCGGCGCTTCCGGGCTGTCCGGATCGTACCCCAGGTCCAGTCCCGCCTTGGCTTCCATCTGCATCAACGCGGATCGCAACCGCTGCGCCTGGCCCCGGGCGGCCGGCGATTCGCTCCGTAGCAGAGTGACTTCGGTGGTTCGCAGCCGCGCCAGAAGCTGCCCATACTCCGAAGGCAGCCCGCGCTGCCAGTCGCCGCTCTCCGTCACCAGCGCCCGCAGACTGGCGGCGCGGTTCTCTTCCGCCGCTTCAAAGCTCTCGCGCAGCAGAGCGGGCTGACTGGTCGCGAGATACAGCCGCCCAGCCGCCTGGATGAACCCCGAATAGAGGTTTTGGAGATTCACCTCCAAACTGACCCGCACAGCGTCGGACGGGATCACCTCCAGCCGCCAGCGCCTGGCCAGATCCAGCGCCTCCCGGAAGTCTGCCACCGCGGCGCGAAGCTTCCCCTGGGCATCCCGCACGCGGCCGCGGAAGTAGTAGGCGTTCCAGAGTGGCATCGGCCCCTGCTTGGCGGCCGCCGCGGCGACGGCTTGATTCAGCAGAGAGCCGGCGGAGTTCAGATCGCCCTGGAACATCCGCAACAGGCCCACGCTCATATAAGAGTTATCGATTTCCCGGTCGTGGATGAGTTTGCGGAGACGGAAGGCCTCCAGCAGCGGCCGCTCCGCCGCCTGCACCCGGCCGTTTCGCAGCAGCTCGTAACCCAGCAGGCCGTAGGCCCGTGCCTGGAGCGAGAGGTTGCCTTGCCGGCCCGCCTCGGCGCTGGCCTGGCTGAACAAAGGGACCGCGCCATCGATATCACCCTGCCATATCCTGACCTTGCCCGCTTGCATCAGAAACTGAATCCAGAACTTCGATTGCGCCTGCCTCTCGAGGCTGGCCAAGCCCTCCCTGGCGGTCTCCGCAGCCCCGTCCACTTCGCCCATCTGGAGGTACAACGAAGAGATGTTCAGCAAGAGCGCGCCGGCGGTGTCCCAGTCGCCGAGCCGCTCGGCCAGCTTCCGCGCTTCCAGGTAGGAATCCAGCGCCAGCCGGTAGTGCGACAGCGCAAACGAGCAACTACCCAGGTTGCCCAGAAACCGAAGCGCCAGGCGCTGGTCGCCCGCGAGCTTAGCTTTCGCGTACCCGATGCGGCAGACGTTGGCGGCCTGTAGATAATCGCCCTCCGAAATCAGGGAATTAGCCCGCGCCGCTAGGGCTGCAAGCTCAGGAATGGCAGTTATCTTATGGGATTCCGAGCGGTCTTCCTCAAGCCGGAAGGCGGCGGGATTTCTGACGGTCACAGCACTGGACAACAGCAGTGCCAGACAAACCAAAAGACCCTTGGTTTGCATGAACGCGAGCCTCAGAACGCTGGCGCTGGCGGGGAGGGTACTGCCCACATCTCCCTGGTAGTATCCCGCAATGGAATACTACCAGGGAATCATAGCAGAGATTCGAGCGTACATAACAATTTTTTAATGCTGTCTGCTGTGTCACTTGCGAGCCACGTCAAGAAACAATAGAGCCTTGAAATGTTGTATCGCGGCCCCACGCAACGGAGGGCCCTTTCGGAGGGCGATTCTCCGCTCCGGCCAGGGCGTCCGGCGGCAATCCTGGCCTGAGCTCCTCGACGGCTTTTGGTCGTAGCGCGCATTCGTCGGTTTCCTGCGGGGCTCGTGCCAGAATTCCGGCCCGCGACGAAAGCCTTCTTCTTTTCGGGCTTTGCACCTGAATGCGGCCGATTGCGGAAAACGCAGACACTTTTCGGATGTCTCTGCGAGGACTAGAAGAAGATAATGATCGGTTCAGGGCCCATTTTGTAGCAGCACCTCCTGGTCCCAGCCTGCGGTGCGATGGTCGGGTTCTCCCCTCGTGTCTGCGCTAATGCGCAGAGTAGACGGGAGAAAAAAGCCGCGATCGGGCGTCACCGCAAAAAACCGGCTTGATTTCGGCGCGGCCCGCCGGTGCTATTCCTCGCCGGCTCTGTGCCAAAACGGAACAGGTTCTGCCGCCGGCCGAGACCAAACGAACCCAAAGTGGCGCGGGGGGGCGATCTGGCCGCCGGCGGAGGCGAAGCGAACCCAAAGTGGCCCGGGCCGCGAGACCATACAATGGGAAGATGCTGGCGCGCGTGGCCGAGACCATCGAGCGGTTCGGCATGTTCGTGCGCGGCCAACGGGTCGGCGTGGCCGTCTCGGGCGGCGCGGACTCGGTGTGCCTGCTCCACGTGCTGCTGGAGCTGGCGCCGCGGTGGGATCTCCAACTCAGCGTTCTGCACGTCGACCACCGGCTGCGGGGCGCGGAATCGGACGCCGACGCGCAGTTCGTCAGCGCCCTGGCGAAGGGGCTGGGCCTCGAGATCCGCTGTCATCGGGCCGAGGTCCGCGATCTGTCGCTGGAGACCGGAGACAACCTGGAACAGGCCGCGCGGCAAGTGCGGCGGGCCTTCTTTCTGGGGCTCATCCAGTCCGGCGTGCTGGATTGGGTGGCGCTGGGCCACACCCGCTCGGACCAGGCCGAGACGGTTCTGTTCCGCTTCTTGCGGGGCGCCGGAACGGCTGGGCTGGCGGGCATGCGGCCTTGCTCCGCGGAAGGCCTGGTGCGCCCGCTGATCCAGGCCGGGCGCGCCGAAGTGGAGCAGTTTCTGCGGGACCGGGGCATCGCCTGGCGGGACGATTCCAGCAATCGAGACCTGAGTTTCGCCCGCAACCGCATCCGGCACGACCTGCTTCCGGCGCTCAAGCGGGATTGGAACCCGGCGCTGGAGGGGATTCTCGCCCGGGCCGCCCAGGTCGCCCAGGATGAAGAGGACTACTGGCGGAGCGTGGTCGAGGAAGCCGCCGCGGGGAATCTGGTGGCTCGCCCGCCGGCAGTCCTGTTTCGCGCGGACTGGCTGGCGGGCCTCAACCCGGCTGTCGCGCGGCGGGTGACGCGAGCTGCCATCCAGCGCGCCAAGGGGGATCTCAGGCGGATCGATTTGCAGCATGTCGAGCAGATTCTAGAACTTGCGCGGAGCCACCGAGGCGAGGGACGGCGCCAGATCCCAGGCCTGGAGGCGTGCCGCTCATGCCAGTGGATGCGCCTGTCGCCACCCACCCAGGAGCCGGGCGATTACGACCTCGAGCTTTCGGCGCCAGGTCCCCATGCGGCGCCGGGAGCCGGATGCGAGGTGGAACTGGAATTGCTCCCTCCGCGAATCGATTGCGGATATAATGAGAGGGAAGGCGAGCTATTGGACTGGGGTAGGATCTCCGGGACTTTACGGCTGCGCAACGGGAGGCCTGGTGATCGTTACCGACCGGTTGGGCACGCCACGGAAGCGAGCATCGGGGCTCTGTTCCGCGAAGCCGGGGTTCCCCGTTGGGAACGTCGCCAGTGGCCGCTCCTCACCTGCGGAGGGCAAATTGTCTGGGTGGCGCGATTCGGGCCGGCCGCCGGGTATGCAGCCACGCCGGAGAGCCGCTCCGTGTTAAAAGTCCGGGAAATCCGCAAGATGCCGGAATACTTTGACCTAAAGTTCGGGCGTTGGCGTCCAATAGTTATAGAGAGAGACTCCGCCGGTCGCGCGGGCGGAGGAGGTTTATGAACTCGAACGTGAAGACGGCGGTCTTTTGGGTGATCCTGATCTTGGGGATGGCCATGTTGTGGGCGGCGTTCCGGTCGCAACAGAAGCGGGCCGACGTTCAGCTCAACTTCACCCAGTTCATGAAGGACGTGTCGGACAAGAAGGTCGAGTCCGTGACCATCACGGGGATGGAGGTCCACGGCAAGTACAGGGACAACCGGGGGGAGCTGCACGTCTTTATCCCCGACAAGTACGACGACGTCTACAAGCAACTGCTGGCCAACGGGGTGAGCGTCGAGGTCAAGGAGAGCAACTCGGGCAACTGGGTGAACGTGATCATCAACACGGTCCCCATTTTCCTTTTGCTGGCACTGTGGATCTTCATGATGCGCCAGATGCAGAGCGGCGGGAACAAGGCGCTCAGCTTTGGCAAGAGCCGGGCGCGGCTGCACTCCTCGCAGCAGAAGAAGGTGACCTTCAAGGATGTGGCGGGGGTCGAGGAGGCCAAGGAAGAACTGCAAGAGATCATCGAGTTCCTGCGGGAGCCGCAGAAGTTCCAGAAACTGGGCGGCCGGATTCCGAAGGGCGTGCTGCTGGTGGGTCCTCCGGGAACCGGCAAGACGCTGCTGGCGCGGGCCATCGCCGGGGAAGCCAACGTGCCGTTCTTCTCGATTTCGGGCTCGGATTTCGTCGAGATGTTCGTGGGCGTGGGCGCCAGCCGGGTCCGCGACCTCTTCGAGCAGGGCAAGAAGAACG
>PMEV01000072.1 GCA_003154855.1 Bryobacterales bacterium | reverse complement strand
GTGGGCGGGTTGCCGGAGGCGGTGCTCGACGGCCAGACCGGCCTGCTGACCGAGAACACTCCACAGGCCATTGCCGCCGCCGTCCGCAGAATGCTCGATCGGCCCGACGCTGCACGGGCCATGGCGGCCGCCGCCCGCTCGCGCGCCGAGAGCCTCTTTTCGGTGGAGGCGATGGTTCGCGGCACGCTTCAGGTGTACCATCGAGTATTGTCATGCTAGAGGCGGTTTTGGCGCTGTGTGCGGGCCTGCTCATCGGCAGCTTTCTGAATGTGTGCATCTTCCGGTTTCCGCGAGACCTGTCGGTGGTTCGCCCGCGCTCCTTCTGCCCTGCCTGCGAGCACACCGTGGCCTGGTACGACAATATCCCCCTGGTCGGTTACCTGGTGCTGGGGGGCCGCTGCCGCCACTGCCACCAGCGGATTTCGCCGCGCTACCCCATCGTCGAGGCGCTCACCGGGCTGCTGTTCTTCTCGATCCTGCTCTCGCACGGGCCCACTGTGCTCTCGCTCAAGCTGTGCACTTTCGCGGCTCTGATCGTCGGGCTGGTGTTCACCGACCTCGAGGAAAAGATCCTGCCCGATGAATTCACGCTCGGAGGAACCGCGCTCGGCATTCTGTTCGCGGCCCTGATCCCCCCCCGGAGTTTGGGACTGATGGTGCTGCTGTTGCCGGCGAGCTGGGGGCGCGCCTGGGTTTGGGCGATCGAAGCCGCCTTCGGCGCGCTCGTGGTGGGCGGAACTCTGTGGCTCGTTGGCAGGTTCTACTTTTGGTGGCGCCATCGCGAGGGGCTCGGACTCGGCGACGTAAAAATGGCCGCCATGATCGCCGCCTTTCTGGGGCTGCAAGCAGGGCTGTTCGCGCTGATTCTGGGCTCGTTCCTCGGTTCGGTGGTGGGATTGATCTACATCTGGGCGGCGCGCAAGGACCCGGCCACCTACGAGTTGCCCTTTGGCGCCTTCCTGGGCGCCGCCGCTCTCGGGTTCGCGCTCTTGCAGGACCAGATATTCGCCTTGCTCCAGAAGCTGCTGAACTAAGCCCGCGCGCCCGCCCAGTCAGGGCCAAGCCGGCATTTCCGATCCCCAGGCCGTAAGAGATAACTTTTCGTTCATGTGGAAAAGGGGCCGCAGTTGTGTACCATGAGGAAGTAGCCTTTTCATGAACGCCCTACTCGAGACCCTCGGCCCGGCCGACCCGGATCGGGTGCTCGCGCAATCCTTGGACGCCGGTCGGCTGCCCGGACACGTTGCCGTCATCATGGACGGGAACGGCCGCTGGGCCCGCCAACGCCATCTGCCGCGGGCAGCCGGACACAAGGCCGGTGTCGAGCCGGTGCGCGTGACGGTGGAAACTTGCGCGCGCCTGGGCATCCGGCACCTTACGCTGTACGCGTTCTCGGTGGAGAACTGGAAGCGTCCGCGCGGCGAAGTGGATACGCTCTGGCGGCTGCTGAGAATCTACTTGCGGCGGGAACTGCCCAGCCTGATGCGTAACCGCGTGCGCCTGATGGCTATCGGGCGTCTGGATGCTCTGCCCAAACCCGCCCTGCGGGAATTGCTGGACGCCGTCGAGTCCACCGCCTCCAATCGCGGATTGCAGGTGAACCTGGCCATCAACTACAGCGGGCGCGCGGAACTCGCCGATGCCTTCAACGCCCTGCTTCAACGGGCCCGCGCCAACGGCGGCCTGGACGGGCTGAGCGTCACCGAGGACGATATCGCTTCCCACCTCTACACCGCCGGGCTGCCGGACCCCGACCTGCTGATTCGAACCTCCGGCGAAATGAGGATCAGCAATTTCCTGCTCTGGCAAATCGCCTACGCCGAACTGTACGTCACTCCCACGCTGTGGCCCGACTTCACGCGCGGCGACTTGCTGCGCGCCCTGCTGGAATACCAGAACCGGGACCGCCGCTTCGGTGGCTTGACCCCGCCGCGCGCTTCGGCAGACTGCTCTGGCGAGCTGGCCACCACTGTGCTGGGCGCTCCAATCCGATGAAACGCGTTCTAACCGCCGCCGTTCTGGCTCCTTTTTTTGTCTACATTGTGCTCTGGGCGCCGTCCCTGGCCTTCCTGGCCGTGCTCACGGTGGTGGCGCTGCTCTGCTTCCACGAGTTTACGGGCATCGTCGCCAGCTATGGGATCGACCCCCCGGGGCCGGTTGGTTACGCCGCCGGCCTGGTTCTGCTGCTCATCCCTCGGGAGGCGACGCTGGCCCTGGCGCTGACAACCCTGGCCGCTTTGACGCTTGGCCTGGTGGGAAGGGACCTCGCCAAGGGCCTCCCGCGTGCCGGCGCGCTGCTGCTCGGCGTGCTGTACATCTTCGGCCTGTGGCGTTGGGCCATCCCGCTGCGCGACCTGAATCGGCACTTTCTGCTCTTCGCGCTGGTGGCCAACTGGATCGGGGACGCGGCCGCCTACTACGCCGGCAGAGCTTGGGGCCGGCACAAGCTCGCGCCGCGCGTCAGCCCGGCCAAGACCTGGGAGGGCTCCATCGCCTCGCTCATCGCTTCGCTGGTCTTCGGCTACTTCTACCTCACGCGGATGATTCCGTCGGTCACCCCTATCGACGCCCTCCTGCTGGCGTTGGCGGCGAACGTGGCCGGACAGATCGGCGATCTGGCCGAATCCGCCATGAAGCGCGGCGCGGGCGTCAAAGATAGCGGTGGCATGCTTCCCGGCCACGGCGGCTGGCTGGACCGCGTCGACAGCAGCCTGTTCGCCTTGCCGGTGGTCTACTGGCTGGTCCGCTCGCTGTTCCCCGTTTTTTGACCTCTGCCCAACCGCCTCCTGGCGCTCGATCTGGGCGTTTCAGCAGGCAGCGGATTGCGGCATGGCCTCAGCCGCTTCCTGAAGAATGGCTTCCAGAATCTCGGGAACCTCGAACACGGCGCGGTTGCGATGGGCGGCCAGGGCTTCCTTGCATCGCCGGTAGTTCGCCGGACGGAGCAGTTCCTTCACGGCTGCGCCGACACGGGAGAAGCTGTCCACCACCAGGCCCAGATTCTCTTCCCGTATCCACTGCGAGTTATAGCGCTCCTGCGGCATCGTCCAGGAATTGCTCTCGACGATGATGGGCAGTCCCATCGCCGCGGCCTCGCTCACGCAGCCGGGCCCCGGTTTCCCGATGAAGAAGTCGGAGAGCCGCATATAGTAAGGAATCTCGGTGGTGAAGCCCGCCACGTGCAGCGGCATGCGCAGGTTCAGGCGGCGCAAATCCTCGGCCAGTTCCGTGTTGCGGCCGCACAGCGCGATGGCTTGCACGCCGGTTCGTTCGGTCTCCATGCGCTGCACGATTCTGAGCATTGCGCGCGAGCCCTGGCCCCCGAAAAGCAAGAGCGCCGTGGGCAGGTCGGGGTCCAGGCCCAGCCGCTGCCGTTCGGCCCGCCGGTCGATCTCCGGCGGCCTGTAGAATCGCGGGTGCAGAATCATTCCGGAGGTTCGCCAGATCCTGGCCATAGGATGCGCGAGCCGCCGGGCTTGCTCGACTGCGCGCGCCGACCCGCAGATGAGATGCTGCGCCTGGCGTTCAATCCAGAAGTGCGGAGGAGAGTCCGCGATGTCGGTCAGGACGGTCACGAATGGGGTATCGGGCCAGGTCTTGCGGAGACTCTCGGCCAGCGCCCTGTTGAAATGCGGAATCAGGGAGACCGCGAGGTCCGGCCGGCTGAATCGCCAATGGCGCTCCAGCCGGGCCACCTGCGCGGAGTGAGACAGCCGGATCAGGCCGTGATAGACCGTCTTGAGCTGGCCGGAAGCCAGCGTCCAACCCTGGTTGAGCATCCCGTTGTAGACGTCCTGCGCACGGACCCCCGTGAGCTTGCGAATGGGGTCCATTTCATCGAGAACTTCCTGCAGGTTCACCGGCCGCGCTTCCCAAGGCCGCCGCTGTTCGGCGATCGCCTCCCGCAACGCGTTCAGCGCGCTGCGATGGCCGCCGCCGGCGTCGAAGTA
>PMEV01000146.1 GCA_003154855.1 Bryobacterales bacterium | reverse complement strand
CCGAAGCCCGAGAGAATGCCCGCCAGAGTGGAGCTGGCGTCCGCGGGGGCGATTAAGCCCTGGCGGCAGAAGATCTGCCAGAGGCTGACCAGCGCCTGCAGGGTGCCAGCCGCGTCGGCGCGGAGCAAATAGCCGCCGATGTGGTCGATGGACTGAGCCGTGTCCAAATACTGGAGGATGGTGCGGTCCTGTGGCGCAGGCGCTTCGGCGAAGATCGGGTACTGGCCGCTGTAGCCGCGATAGTCGCGCACCAGACGCGTCACCGTGGCCGGTTCGAGCGGCTTGGCGCGCCAGCGGTCGAGGTCGCTCAACGCCAGGAAGCTCCTGAGCGGCTCGTTCTCGATGGACCGGCGGCACATGCCGAAGAGGGCCTCGACCAGGTCGTCCGGATCCTTCCAGCCGGGGGCGGCGCGCACCAGTTTCACGTCCAGCTTGCCGCTGGGGTGGGCGACGAAGAACTCCTTCCAAACCTCCAGATTGCCGGGGACATGCGGGCGCCCATCCGGGTCCAGGCGGAGCCGGCTGGTGAGCAACATCAGGTCGGTGCTGCCGCGAAAGACGGGCCGGGCAGGGCCGGGACTGGTGACGCGGCCGCGGATGGCCAGATAGAAGCGCTTCATGCGCTGCGGCTCGGTCAGGTAGTCCTGGACCGGGCCGCTGAGGCGGGCCAGAGCGTCGAAGTAGCTGGCCATCCAACCGTCGTCTTTCGAGATCAGGCGCTCGAAGAAGGCCGCGCCCTGGCTGGGCGGAACTCCAACCAGCTCGGCCCACATGGCGGCCGAACCCGCTCCGCCGGGGACCTCGGCTCTGCCGGAGCGAATCTCGAACATTTCGCCGAAGAAGTCCAGCACATGGGCGAAGACCCTGAGATGCGGCATCGGCACCGCCTGGCGCAACTGGTTGGCGGTGGAGCGGCTCAGTTTGTTCATGGCCACGTAGAAGCGGCAGAGCGCCGGGTCGGAAAGGAAGACGTCGATGAAATCGCCGCTCTCCTTGTCCTTGGCCGTCAGCCAGTAGTCGGCGCCGTAGAGGACCGGGATGTGCGTGGTCGGATACGCAAAGCTGAAGGGGCGATTGGTGCGCAGAGCCTGTTCGAGTTCGGTGAGGGGGAAGCCGGAGTCGACGGTGAGAAAGGCGCGGCTGGGGTTGACTGTTTCCAGCACCACTTCGCCGCCGCAGCCACCGCGCATGCGATAGCCCAGGACGCGGAGCAGGTCGGCGGTCTGTGCGGATTCGCAGGTCTCGATACGGATGGTTTTCTGCTGGCCGGCCAGCTTCTCAAGTTCGCGCGCCTGGGACAGATAGCGAATGACCAGCTTCAAGTACTCGGTCTGCTCGAGCGCCTCGCCGGCGCGGGCCTGGTAGCCGCCGGTGACCACGTTGCGGGCCAGGGCGGGCAGAAGGTCCGCGGGCGCGATCTCGGAATTCACCGCGGCCATGCGGGCGAAGGGGCGCCGGGGGCCGGGAATGTCGATGGTCTGGCGCTCCTCTTCCGGCTCGCCGCGCGGCTCGGGCAGGGAGGAGGCGAAGTCGCGGCCGCCGCTCGAGCGGTAGACCGCCAGATGCCTGGTGGCGGCGTCGCGGTCTCCCTCGAGCAGGTCCAGCAGGACCAGGCGGCGGGCCACCTGGGCGCGCCGGGCTTGGTTCGAGGCGCCCTCCAGAAGCGTCAAAGCCTTCTCGTAGGCGGTGCGTGTATCGGGGTCGCGGTACCGCTCCAGGAATTCGGCGTAGGCAACCAATGGGCCCACATCGGTGGCAGCAGCGTTGGCCGCATGCTGCAGCAACTGGCGGGCGCCGGTTGCGTCGCCCTTTTCCTCAAGCCTCTGAGCCTGCTCCGCCGGATCCTGAGCGGCCAGCGTGGAAGCCATCCACAGAACAGCAACAGCAGTGAAGAACTTCATTAGTTCTCACCCGTCCCTCAATGTAGCATTTCCACCCGCGAGGGAACACGATATCCCTTCGCGCCCCTCTGGCGTCAGCCGCAACACCCTTTGACTTTATGGATGTGCCGCGGAGGGCGCCGATTCAGGAAACCCGCCCTGGGTTGTTCACATTCTGTTACATTCCGAGGCGGCGGGCGGTGGCTTGGAGCGCCTTCCAGGGGCCGGGCAGGATGGGAATGCCCTGGGCGCGGCGCTGGTCCTCGATGCGCCATTCCGGGTCGCCGGCCACCAGCACTTCGTCGAAGCCGGCGGCGGGCGGGGCAGACTTGATGTGCTGGACCAGCCAGTCCATGCGGGCGTGAAACTCATCGAGGGGCAGGAAGCGGGCCACGTCGATGGCCAGAAAGGTGTGGTTCACACGGGCCAGGCGCCCATGCTGGCGAATCCCGGCGATGTCGGGGGCCATCCCGCCTCCGCCCAGCACGCCGCACAGGATCTCGACCAGCAGGCCGAGACCGCTGCCCTTGTAGCCGCCCAGAGGCATCAGGAATCCGGCCAGCGCGGCCTGGAGGTTGGTGGTGGCCCGGCCCTCGGAATCCAGCGCCCAGCCCGGTGGAAGTTCCGTCTGGTTGTTCAGGACGGCCTGCTCGATCTTGCCCAGGGCCACCGTGCTGGTGGCCATATCCAGCAGCCAACCGCGGCCCGCCAGATGAGGAACCGCCACCGAAATGGGATTGGTACCCACTCGCTTGGCTTTGCCTTGCCAGGGCGGGACCTGGGGAGAGGAGTCGCACATGGCGATGCCGATGAGGCCTTCCGCGGAGATGCGCGAAGTCCAGAAGGCGGCGGGCCCGAAATGGCTGGTCTCGCGGGCGATTGCCATGGCCAGTCCGTGCTGGCGGGCGATGCGGACCGCGTGCCGGCAGCAGATCTCCGCGGTGACCGAGCCGAGACCGTGCTCGCCGTCGTAGAGCAGGCAGGCTTGCCGCTCACTCACCACGTGGCCATCGGCAGCCGGGTCCACGTCGCCGGCTTCGATCTGGCCCACGTAGTGCGGAAGCAACTGCAGGCCATGCGAATCCACCCCGCGCAGATTCGCGAACACCAGCACCGAGGCCACCAGATGGGCTTTGGCGGGCGCGACGCCCGCGGCTTCCAACACGCGCCGCCCGAAATCCAGGGCCCCGTCTTCCGAGAGGATTACCGCCGGCTTCACCCGCGGTCGCCTTTGCGCGCGCCCTGGAGTTCGTCGGCCACCAGCCGCGGCTCGTCGATATCGGCGATGACCAACGGGCCGGCCTCGCCCGCCATATCGATGGACAAAGTGCCGGTACCGACCAGTCGCTGCGCCAGGCTCTGGCTGACGGTCGCCTCCTGGATCTTGGAGATCTGGATGGTGCGGGAGGTTTTGGAGAAAATGCCGCACTCGTAACGCAGCTTGTCGCCGGCGATGGTCATTTTGGTGAAGCGGCGGCGGAGGCTGCCCAGGAGCGGGTACAGGAACAGCAGGGCCGGGATCAGCAGCAGCCACATGGGCTGCGTCTGCATGTAGTTGTTATACAGGAACACCGCAAAGCAGCAGACGAAGAACAGCGCGGTGTACTGGAGCCGAAGCCACTTCCTGGTTGGGTGAATGACAATATCCGCCATGAGACCTCGAAGCTATTCTACAGCGTCGCAGAGGCCAGTGTTATGATGTGACAACGAGGGTACCAGCTATGTCTAAACGAATCTCACTTCTGGTCGCGATCGCGATGTTCGCGGCCTCCTGCCTGTGGGCGGACTTCAGCTACCAGCAGAGCACCCAGATGACGGGCGGCATGTTGAAATCCATGGCCTTCCTGTCGAAGCAGTTGCGGGAACCGATCCGCAGCACGGTGTCGGTGAAGGGCGACCGGATGGCGACGATCTCGGAGTTGCGAGGGCACATCGTCGACCTGTCCGCCGAGACCATCACCGAGATCGACTTTCAGAAGAAGACCTATTCCGTGATGACCTTCGCCCAGATGGCCGCCGCGCTGGAAGCCTTGCAGGCGAAGGCGCAATCGCAGAAGGGCAAAGACGCGCAGATGCAGATGACCATCCAGCCCTCCGTGAAGGAGACCGGCCAGACCCGCGAGATCAACGGAGTCGAGACCCGCGAAGTGATGATGACCATCGAGTTCGTGGGCACGAACACCGACACCAGCCAGACCGGGACCATGATGGCCACGGCCTCCGATATGTGGCTGGCGCCGGATGTGCCGGGTTACGACGAGGTGCGGAGTTTCCACCGGCGGATGGCCGAGAAGCTGAACTGGGTGCCCGGCGGGAGCCCCATGCTGGGGTCAAGCCAGAACAGCGCCAAGGCCATGGCCGAGTTGTATAAGGAAATGGGCAAGATGAAGGGTATCGCCGTGCTGCAGGTCACCAAGATGAATCTGGGCGGGGCGATTCCGCAAGGAGAACAGCCATCCGCCAGCTCCACACCGCCTCCCGCGCCGGCCGATCAGCAGACGCAGCCCGATAAGCCGTCGATCGGCGGAGCGCTGAGCAGGCTGGGAGGGTTCGGCGGACTGGGCAGGAAGAAGCAGGACGATTCCTCCGCGTCTCAGGGTCAGACGCCGGGCGGCCCTCCCACCATGATGGAGACGACGACGCAGTTGAGCGGCTTCTCCTCGGACCCGGTGGACGCATCGAAGTTCGACGTGCCGGCGGGCTTCAAGCAGGTGGAAAGCCCCATGATGAAATCCACGCGCGGGCGGTAGGGGTAGGAGCGCACGAGACCAGCGAACCGCCCGCCCGGGGTATCATTTCAGCATGGACCTGGTGAGCGGCAATCTCGGGTGGATCGAAGTGATCTGCGGCCCGATGTTCTCGGGCAAGAGCGAGGAGCTGATCCGGCGGCTGCGGCGGGGCATGATCGCCCGCAAGCGGGTGCAGGTGTTCAAGCCGGTGCTCGACGACCGGTATTCGCGTGACGAAATCGTCTCCCACGGCGACATTCGAATGAAATCCGAGGTGGTCCAGGATGCCGCCGGGATCCTGGCCAAGCTGGACTGGCGCAGCGACGTGATCGGCATCGACGAGGCCAACTTCCTGGGCTGCGGGCTGATCGAGGTGGCCACCCGTCTCGCGGACAGCGGCAAGCAGGTAATCCTCTCGGGACTGGATACCGACTATATGGGGCGGCCGTTCCCGCCGATTCCGGAGCTGCTGTGCTTGGCCGAAACCATCACCAAAACGCTGGCGATCTGTGTGCGCTGCGGCAATCCAGCCAAGCACACGCAGCGGCTGGTGGCCTCCGAGGAACTGATCGTGGTGGGCGCGGCGGGCGTTTACGAGGCGCGGTGCCGGCGCTGCTTCGATCCGGGAGTATCGAAACAGGAGACACTGGATTTCGGACGTCCGGTACTGCCCGGCGGGCGGGTACACCCAGACGCCACTTGAGTGCTAGAATGCAGTAGATCGTTAGAAAAGGAGCATGTTAGCCGTGTTCGACATCGAGAAACCCCCCTCCAGCGGCTCGGGTATGGGCCTGAGTACCGCAGTGCTGATAGGCGCAGTCATCGCCATGCTGGTCGCCGTTGTCTATTTGTTCGTCCAGGTCAACAACGTGCAAACCGATCTCGCGAACCTCCGGGGATCGGTCCAGAAAGACATCGCGGTCATGCGCGAGAATTCTACGGCCAGCTCGGTCAGCGCTCGCCACACCGTGGATGCCATGAAAGAGGACGTTGAGGCCGCCAAGCGCCAGGCTGCCATGGCGGTTGGCCAGGCCAAGACCGAGGCCATGCGGAAGGTGGAGCTGCTCGAGGCGAAGGTCGCCGAGGAACAGAAGAAGCAGAACGCGGAAGTGGCGAGCGAGATTTCGGAAGTCAAGGCGGCCACTTCGGACGCCAACGCGAAGATCGGCGAAGTGAAGAGCGATGTGAGCGGCGTCAAGACCGACCTGGGCGCGACCAAGGCGGAATTGGATAAGACGATCTCTGAGCTGAAGCGGGTGCGCGGCGACATGGGCGAGATGAGCGGGCTGATCGCCACCAACGGCAAGGAGTTGAACGCGCTCATCGCCAAAGGCGACCGCACCTACGTTAAGTTCGACCACTTCAAGAAGACGAAAGCTCCGCAGAAGCTCGACGACATCGCGATTCAGCTAAAGAAGACCGACCCAGGCAGGGGCAGGTACTCGCTGGACGTGATCGCGGACGACAAGAAGCCCGTGGAGAAGCGGGACAAGGGCATCAACGAGCCGGTGCAGTTCTATGTCGCCTCGAAGTCGAGCCAGGCTTACGAGCTGGTAGTCAACCAGGTGGGGAAGGACGAGATCTCGGGCTACCTCTCGGTGCCCAAGGTCCAGGCGCCGCGCCCGTAGTCACTTCTCGCCGGCCGGGCTCCGCGCAAGGTCCGCAATGAGCTGCCGGACTTTGTCGGCGTCGGCGGCTTTCGGGGAAAGCTCCAGGTACTTGTTCAGGTGCTGGATGGCGCCCTGGCGATCGCCCCTGGCGGCGAGCAGCGTTCCTAGCAGGTTTTCGGCGCGCGGGATCTCGTGGTTGGCGTCGAGTTCGACCGCGCGGCGAGCGCTTTTCTCCGCCACGTCCAGGTGGTGGAGATTGAGGTTGGCCACCGCGTGGTAGAAGAAGATGGCCGGGAATTCGAGGGAATTCACGTCCATGGCGCGCTCGGCAAGATGGCTGGCGTCTTCGCTTCGGTTCTCGCTCAAGGCCAGCCTGATGAGCTGGAGATAGGGCTTGACGTACTTGGGATCCGCCTGCACCGCCCGCTCCCAAGCGGCCCGGGCCTCCTTAGGCTTGGATTGCTGGCTCAGAGTCTCCCCCAGGTCGCTCCAGGCTTGGGCGTAGTCCGGATAAGCGGCCACGGCGCGCTCGAATTCCTGTTGCGCCTTGGCCCACTTCTGGTCGGACAGCGCCGCAACGCCCTTCTCGTAGGCTTTCCGGGCTTCGGGCGGCGCATGGAGAGCGGTCGCGGAGACCGTGGAACCCTCGTGATCGCCGCCAACGCGCTTGAGAACGATCACCGCGCCCTCGCGCAGCGTTACGTTCGCCGTTTGGTACCCCTTCAAACGGATGGTGACCGGACATTCGTCGGTGTGGTATGGCGGGAGACGCGAAACGGCCGTGTAGATCACGTCGCCGTTGCCAAACTTGTTGTAGATGCGGCAGCTTTGCTGAAGCTGTTCCGTGAACTGGGCAGTAACCATCGGAGTTGTGGGTAGAGGGGTGCCGTCCTCCAGGGCGATCTTGGCATGGTATTGGAACTGAGCTAAAGAGGCGCCGGCCAGCGCCAGCACCCCGACACAAAGTCGCACATTTCGTCTCATAGGCTCTCCGACCTCCACAAACGACGCTTGCCGGGCCGGGGTTTCGGTACCGCTGCCAGGCCGGTTATTCCAGCGGCAACGCCGAAACCTGCAGCTTCACAGGCCGCGCCACATCCACTCTCAACTTCTCGCCCAGGGACAGATTCCCGCCCAGGGTCAGCGTGTAATAAGAGCGCATCACTTCGAAAATGCGCGCCCCGGGCGGCCCGTCCAAGGTCTTGCGCATGTCCCGCAGGTTGAAAGAAGCCCCACCGGTTTGCCGGGCCAGGTTCTCGAGCATCGAGCGCTCGGCGCCCACCACGTACACGGGATAAATCGACACTCCGTTGCGCCGCGCCAGGCGGACCACCTCGCGCTCCGAGACGCGGCTGGGGCCCTCCAGGCCGGCGGTCGCCAGCAGCGCGACCCGGCGGACCGCACTGGATTGGAAGCCTCCGTCGATGGCTGCGTACAGCGCATCCAGCACGCGGGGGGCGTTGCCGTACTTCACTCCCGCCACGGCGCGCCGCAGCAATTCGCGGCTGGAAGTGAAGTCCTGAATCAGATCGGCCGAGGAATGGAACGAAACCACCGCCATCTGCTCCTTGGGCTGAAGCTGCGCGATCAGGTTGCCGGCCAGAGGCTGCACCAGGCCACCC
>PMEV01000041.1 GCA_003154855.1 Bryobacterales bacterium | reverse complement strand
CCGCTGCGTTAGAGCTGTCGGTGCCCGCGTCTTCCGGGAACTCATTTGGAAGGCGCGGTAGTACGGGGGTGAGCAAGCTGTGGTGAAAAAGACGCTGTGGTTATGGGGCGTTTCCCTTATCGTCGGGTTCTATACGACGTTCGTCCTTCAGAGTCTGTGGAACTGGTTCGCGGTCCCCGCGCTGCACGTTCCGAGCGTCGGTTATTGGTTGATGTTCGGGTTGAATACCCTTATCGGGCTTATCTTCGAGCGCGTCGAGACGTTTGGAGAGGATCAACGATGGAAGCTCGTTATGACAGTCCTCGCCGCGTGCGTGCCAGATGGAAAGCAGGCGGAAGTGCAAGAGAGCCTGGAGCAAGAGATGAAACACGGGATGTGGGTGAACGCCGGGAGCATGGTATTCGGCAAAATAGTGGGCAATACGTTTGCCCTCGGCATCGGATGGGCAATTCACACGGCCCTGATCTAGATCCCAGGTGCTCCCCCCAAAACGCCCCACCTCGCGGCTCGCACGCCTTGGAGCACGAGCCGATGCTCCTCGACGGGCCGGGCGTCGCTAGTCGGAGGTCGGGCAACGAGCGGCGCGGCGGCGCCCCACGGCGCGGCAGCGCGGGTCGAGCGCCGTAGAACTCAGAACTCGCGCCACGGCGGTCCAAGAAGCGGCCGGTCATCGCGCCGCGCCCTCAGGACCCCGTTCGCGAAACTCAACAACTCCACGAGTCCGCGCCCATCCATGAGCTCGAAGTATACCCATCCCTCTGATGCAAGGATCGACGTATTCGCCTGCCAAATCTCATCGACCTTTGCGACGTCGGCGAATTGCGGGGCCAATCTCACGAGTTCCCGGTAGACCTGGCTCTCGCCAAGCGCGATCTGGTCGAGTTCCAGGAGCAAGATCCGCTTGTCCGCCACCGTCCTAACCAGCTTCGGGGTTTTCGTCTTGAGCGCCTTCTCGACGACGACTCCCAGGTCTTCGGGCATTTTGCCACGGGCGATATGACAGTTACCAACCATCGTGGGCAGGCTCACTGATTTCAGCGTGATGGTCAAAGGGAGCGGGCCGTTCCTCGCTTTGCTCCCCACCGGAACGGCGTACTGGGCACAACCTTCCTTCGGTGCTCCGCGATGGTTCACGACCAGCCACTCCAGCAAGTCCTTCCCCACCTCATCCCAGTCGTAGCCTCTGGGAATCCCATGGACCGGGATGATGACGTCAAGAGTCCGTTCTGGCACAACCAGTGCCGGGTTCTTCTCTATGCGTCCGAAGGCCCTCACAAATGCCTCGGAGTCGAACTTCTCACCGACGAACGNNGATCGGCCGCTCCCTCGGCTGCGACTTCACTGGCACACCACCATTCTCCCATCGAAGCAAAAGGTCGCAGCCACGTGGCCATGACGAGACCACCCGGTCCGCCCCGCTTTGCCCCGTCCCGGCCCTGGCCTGCGCCGAGCCGCCTGCCCGCCAACCGGCGGCGCGCGCGCGTTCGATGCGCGATGGGCGGGGACAAGGGGCGGAAGCGCCGCGGCCGGGGGGGCGGTGGCCGGATAGGGCGGTGGTATCCGCGGCGGGGCCGGGGATGCTCGACACTGGTAGGCGGCGGGCCAGCCGGGGCCTGCGGCTATCAAGCGCCCAGCGCTGTCCCCAACGTGCCCAGAAGCTCGAAAGCAAGAACTGGGGGCTGAACAGGCCGAAGCTCGAAATGTGTCTACGGCACGGAGCCACTCTTTTCAATCACTCGCAGGATTGGGTTTCCTCGAAAACTCAGTTCACGTGTCTCACTCCGCCGGTTCGAGAGCCCCGGCGCAGCCGGCTTGCCGGGCGAGAAAAGTTCGAAACGCGTCCGGGGTGGCCTGCCAGTTCTTCACGGAGCCAACTTACCCTACCGCGGACTCATCGGGTTCTGCCGGTGTTATGGCATACTCGAAGAGACTGCCTATGACGCTGGAGGAAGTCCGCTCCCGATATCGCGCTCAGATCGTCGCGGCGGCAGAGAGGCGCGGCGCCCATAACGTGCGTGTGTTCGGTTCGGTCGCTCGCGGCGATCAGAGTTACGACTCCGATATCGACTTCCTGGTCGATTTCGAGCCGGGCCGGTCGCTGCTCGATCTGACGGGGTTGTGGCTCGACCTCGAGACGGTGTTGGGCTGCAAGGTCGACGTCGTCTCCAGCCGCGGACTTAAGGCGCGCCTGGCGTCCGAAGTGATGCGTGACTCGGTTTCATTATGAGGGCGGATCGCCTCCGCCTGCTGGATGCCGTCGAGCAGATCGAGCTGATTTCCAGGTTCTCCCAAGGCGGCAGGGAAGCGTTCTTCGGCGACGTACTGATTCAGAGCGCAGTACTGCACCGCTTGGCGTTGCTGGGCGAAGCCTGCCGGGGGCTGTCCTCCACACTTCGCGAATCTCACCCTGAGGTTCCGTGGCCACAGATCGTCGCATTCCGCAACGTGGTGGTCCATGAGTATTTCGGGATCGATCTTGAACTCGTGTGGGCGATCGTCACCGAGCACGTCGCGGCGTTGGGAGAGCAGCTCCGTTCCATCTCAGATTCTCTGCCCGATTGAGAGCAGGGGCGGGCTCTCCCATGTCGAACGCGCCAACCACGAGGTACTCAACTTCGTTCGAGTTTCACAACTCGACAAACTCGCGCCATTCTCTGTTCAGCGGCATCGGGGTGACGGCTGTCTCGGAGTTCCATAAGGAGATTCAGGCGCTCTTGGCAGGACATCGCCGCGTCGGCGCGCGCGTCGGCGTCATCGGCATCCTGGAAGCTCTTAAACACCCTCACCCGTTTCTCCACGCTCACATTATAGTCCGTGGGCGCGTCCGGCCGTGGGCAAATGGGGGCCACAACGCCGTTGGCTGGTCGGGCGAGCATGAGACCCACTATTGGATGGCGACGGTCACCGTGGACGGACTGGAGTTCCCGCCGACCCAGACTACGACGGGGACCGCGGGGCCGGATTCGACTCCGGCCGGGATGGTCACGTTGATCTGGAAGACGCCGGCAACCTCGCAGGGGGCTGGTCCGGAATACCAGATGGCGGGCGCGGAAACGCCGCCGATCGTCACCGACACGGGTTGCGCGAAATCCCCAATCTGGCAGGAGACAGTGCCGTCCTGGCTGGGCGGAACGGTCAATCCGCCTCCGGTGCCGTAGAGCTGAATTACGGAGCCGACGGGCGCCGGGTTTGCGGCGGAGTTGAGCGTACTGTCCTGGTTCAACACGGCGCCGGGGCCGCGTCCGGTGGCGTCCGCCGCCCAAAGCGCAGGCCACGCGGCGGCTACCGGCATGGGGACCGCTGGAGTCGGCACGCTGTTGTAGGTCGCCTGCACGGAGACGCTGGCCTGGCCTGCAATCTCGAATGGAACGATCGCCGCCACCTGGCCCGCACTGGTATAGATCAGCGGAGCGGCCCTTCCGTTGAACAGCACCTGCGTTCCCGCCAGCGTATCGCCGTAGCGATTGCCGGAGGGCGTTTGCGAGACTAACGTGGAGGGGCCCAGTTGGCTGCCGAACAAGGCCACGATTTCGCCGGGCGCCAGCGGTCCGGATTCATAACTGGCGGCACTGGTGATGCCCCGCGGTATCAGGGACGCGGGTGGAATCGCACTCTGCAGAATGCTCGTCATCCGATAGTAGTAAGGCTCGAAATTCGCCAGCAGATTGTGCACGCCCACTACCACCAGCAGATTGCGGCTGGCATCGATCAGAGGGCTCCAGCCAAAGGCGCCCTGGCTGCCGTTCTGGAGCGACCGGTATTGGCTGTCCACGTCCAGGAGCCAGTTGCCGATCCCATAGCGGTTGGCGGGCGCTTGCGGGTCCAGATGGGCATATGACTGATACGGCGAATCGATAATGGAAACGCCGCGCGTCTGATCGCCGAGCATGGCGTCGATGGCGCGGGTGGAAAGAATCCGCTGGCCGTTGTAGACGCCGCGCTGATAGATCATGGTCAGGAGCTTCATGTAATCGCCGACGGTCGAGCGACCCCCGCCGGAGATACGCGGGTTCTGAGTTGGGCCTTGGTATTGATAGTCGGTGGCGGTGAGTCCCAGCGGTGCGGCGATCCGTTCGTTAAACAGCGTCTGCCAATCCCTGCCGGTAAGCACCTCGGCAGCGCGGCCCGCGATTTGCATGTCGGCTCCGGCGTAGATGAAGCCAGTGCCGGGCGAAATCTGCAAGGGCAAGCTGGCAAGCTGGCGGGCGCAGAGGTCCAGAGTCGTGGAAGGGTCGGACAAGCAGGTACCGTTGGTTGCGCCTTCACCGGGAAAGCCGGCGGTGTGACTCATGAGCTGGCGAATGGTGATGCCGGCCTTTTCGCCGGCCATATAGGGCACGTACTTACTGGCCTTATCGTCGAGCGAGAGCAGGCCGCTATCTACCAGGGACATGATGAGTGCGCCGGAATACCACTTGGTTCCCGAGGCGATGGCCACCTGGTTGTTCCGAGGCCACCGGCCAAACTGCTTCCAATAAAGCTGCTGGCCGTTTTGCACAATAAGGACCTGCAGTCCCGGCGGGACGTCCGCGGCCGCCTGGGTGAAGAGCGGGTCGAGCGGGCTGAGGTCGTAACTCTGGCCGAATGCGGTTGCGGCCAAGGCCAGCAGGATGGTTCCACAAGAGCGCATGAAGACCTCCACAGTGAGATATACCCCGCCAACGCGCGAGAGTTGCGGTGAGTCGATGCGGCTGCCGGCGGGCAGGANNAGAAGATCCGCACCCGTTTCTCCACACCCATATTGTAGTCCCCGGGCGGGACTGGCCGGGCGCGCTAGCTCAGGTTCTGGCCCTGATCCAGGGCGTAGACGTGGCCGCTGGCGACGGTGGTCACGGCCAGGTAGACCACCAGCAGGGCGAACTGCTCGACGGCTTCCTGATCGGTCACCGGGTAGTGCACCGGGGAGCTCTGCCGAATGCGCTCCCAGGTCTGGCGGGGGAAATCGTCGGGCGGGAGGATCGGGCCGGGGGCGATGGCGTTGACGAAAATGCCTCGCTCGCCGTACTCGAGCGCCATGGCGCGGGTCATGGCCAGCACCGCGGCCTTGGTGACCACGTAGGGCAGATTGCGGCGGCGCGGCTTGCCGATGGAGGTGGCATCCGCGACGTTGACGATGTGCCCGCCGCGCGGCGACAGGGGGGCAATCAACTGCGACGGCCAGAACGTGCCCAGAATGTGCGACCCGATGTTGTCCCGCCACTCCCGCTCGCGGACCTCGTCGATCCCGACCGGCTGGTAGACCGAGGCCAGATTGACCAGGATGTCGATCCGGGGGAACTCCAGTTGCACGCGCTCGACCGCCTTGCGGACGCTTTCGCGGTCGGAGACGTCGGCCTGGACCACCATCGACGCGACACCCAAAGCCCGCGCCGCCGCGGCCGTCTCCTCGGCCCGGTCCTTCGAATGGAGGTAGCTGAGAACCAGGCGGACACCCTGCTCGGCCAGCGCCAGCGCCACCGCATGGCCGATGCGCTTGCCGCCGGTGATCCAGGCGGAGCGTCCCTTCAGCGCGGCGAGGTGCTTCTCGACGAGTGTCACAGCAGCTTCCGCAGCGCGGCCTCCAGCACCGCCATATCCGTCTCGCCGAAGAACGACTTGGCTTTGGCGCCCTGGCGGTCGTAGAGGAACAGGGCCGGCAGTTGGCCGCTCCATTTCGGATCGATGGCGTTGATGAACTTGTCGTCGTCGCGCGGCCGCTTGATGTAGCCCGGCAGGGCCACGTTCTGCTTAGCCAGGAACCGCAGGGCGCCGGCCTCCTGCTCCGGTTCGTCGGCGGAGATGTCGATCAGCTTCA
>PMEV01000466.1:3566-4278 GCA_003154855.1 Bryobacterales bacterium | reverse complement strand
CGAAATTGGCCCAGTACTGGCGCTGTGTATCCAGCGTGATGTTCCCGGCGGCGAAGAACTGGGAGCGAAAGCCACCGAGCGCGGGAAGCGTGTAGCCGGAGCGATTCTGCGAGTAAACCAGGAAATCGTTCTGAAAGCGGCTGACGAAGACGCCGTCGCCGTTGGTTTCGGCGAACCAGCCGGGGGCCTCCGCGCCGAGCAACCGGCCGGTAGCGCGGCTATACGAGACGCCACCGCGGTAATCGGGAGCCAGGCGGCCTCCAGGGTGGTTGGCCAGATAACCGGCCGCCTCTCCGGCCTCCGCCCAGAGCATGGCGTGATGCCAGGTGTTGGTGGCCAGGCCGACGCCCAAAATGAAGGCGCTTTGCGAGAGGTATTGCGGCACAATCTCCCGGGTGGTCCCCCGGGTGTCGCCGTCGAAGCGCAGCGATACGTAGGGGCGGAAGGGCAGATGGCCCAGACGCACCTCGGTTTTCACCTGCGCGTAGGAGAACAGGTCGTGCCAGCGCGTGGAAAAGAAGGGGAAGAGCCAGACCGTGGTCCGCAGGCGGGCGTAGGCGGGGCGGAGGTTATGGTATGCCTTATTGGCCTCCGCGGAAATGGACGGATCCTGGCTCTTCCGTGCCAGGTCGAACCAGCGAATGGCTTGGTCGTCCTGGTGTAGGAGATTGTAGGTTTGGCCCAGCCGGAGCATGACCGAAAAGTCGCCCGG
>PMEV01000466.1:0-3545 GCA_003154855.1 Bryobacterales bacterium | reverse complement strand
CCGGATGTTGGCGGCCAGCTCCTGATCGCCGGATTGAAGGACCTTGTCGAGCAGCGGCAGGGCGGAAGCGCGGTCGCCGCGGGCCAGCCGGAGCAAACCCAACTGGGCGGCCGAGAGCATATCGTTGGGCGCCAGTTCGGTGAGGGACTGGAATTCGGTTTCGGCCTCCGGGCCGTGGTGCATCTCGAGCAGCAGGTAGGCCAGTTCGCGGCGCAAGGCGACATTGGTGGGATCCAGCGCCAGCGCCTGGCGGAACTCGCTGACATAAGGGTAGCGGGAGGGAAGCAGTGGGCGAGCGGTTTCGGCGGCCCGTGGCGAGGGCCCCCGGGAGGCCGCCAGCAGAGCGGCGTTGGCGTCGGCGGGCCGGTCGAGCGCCTTCCACACGCGGCCTAGATCCACCAGCAGGGAGTACTCCTGGGGGTGCAGCCGCCAGGCCTGCCGGTAGTTCTCGGCCGCCAGCTCGAGCTGGCCGCGTTGCTCCGCCAGGCGGGCCAACTCCTGGCGGGCGCTGTAGTTGTCCGGGGATTGGGCAACCACCTGGGACCAGCGCGCGATGCCTTCCGCGAGCGGCTGGTCGATGTTTTGAAAAGCCTGCTCGGCCGTCGCGCGGATGGCGGGGTCCGGGGCGGCGCGCAGGCGGTCGAAGATGCGGCGAGCCTCCGCGCTGCGTCCCGTCTCATGGCACAGAAAGGCGTATTCGAGGGCCACGTGGAGGTCCGCCGGGTCCAGGCGCATGGCCTCCGCGAACTGGCCGCGGGCGTTGATGGTGTCTCCGATCTTCAGGTAGGTGTAAGCCAGGTCTTTGTGCAGGGCGGCCCGCCCAGGAGCCGCCCTAATCGCGACCGAGAGGTATACGATGGCCGCGTCCCAATCCTGGGCGCGGATCGCCTGATAGGCCTGCTCGTCCGGGCTGGAAGTCTGCGACCAACCCAGCGTCACCAGCGACAGCGCCAGAACTATCGAGCCACGAGCCATCGCTAGATAGTGCGCCGGGGAGCGGGAATCTCGCTGGAAAAGAAGTCAGCTAGTGGAACTGCAAGGTCAGCTTGCCCGCGGGGCCGTTGTACTGCAGCTCCAGGTCTTTGGGCTTGTGCTTGCCTTCGAGCGAGAAGTAGAGCAGCCCGGCCAGCGGCTCGCGGATCTCTTTTTCCGGCAGCACCTTCTGCTTGAGCACGGCCAGGACCGGGTTCTCTTTGTCCTTAACGCCGCTCTGCGCGGTCACTGTGGCTCCTTCCTCGCCAGCCATGTTTCCGACGCCGCTACCCTGCTGCGGCAACTGCTGGGGCATTCCGCCGGTGCCGGGAATACCGCCCCACACCGGGCCGGTGGGGTCGTTCGGGGCCACGCCGCCTCCATAAACCGCCCTGCCAACCACCAGCGCCCCGCGCCCGGCGATCTGGCTGGGCGCGAAGGGCCCGGACTTCTGCCCGTCCGAGTGGCTGCGCAGCAGGAAGTCGTCCCGGAGCACATTCAGCGCCTGGCCGTCCTTGGGCGCCAGCTCCACTCTCACTACGATGAAGTATCCGCCCAGATCGGAGCCGACCGCTTCCTTAACGGCTTCCTTATCGTGGTACAGAGTGGCGGTGATGCCCAGGCGCTGGTTGCCGGTTTCGGCCACCGGCGGTTTCTTGTCCGCGGCCGCGAGGAGGAGCAGGCCGGAAACGGCAAACGCGGCAAGCAGTCGCATGGCAGGGACTCCCGCTCAAATTATACGCTTCCCGCCGGGCCGTAGTTACGTTGGGGCGCTACCCGTGAAGCACGGCGTGGACCCAGTGGAAAGCGAGAACCAGGCCCAGGGCGCCCCCGTGGGCCAGTGCCAGCACGCGCACCCAGCGAGCGGCAGCCTGGGCCTCGGCCGGGCCGCAGGTTCGTTGCCGCCAGCTCAGCCAGAGCAGGGCCACGGCAATCACCCCCACAGCCAGCACCCACAGAGGTCCGGCGGGATTCAGGCGGAGCGCGGCCGAGAGGTGGCCGTGCAAGCTGAGCACCACGCTGCGCGTCATGCCGCAGGTGGGGCAGGGCAGGCCGGTGCGCTGGCGGAAGAGGCAAGCTCCGCCGAGCGGGATTCCGGCGAGCCACACCCCGAGCTCGGAAGCGCGCAGCAGCAGGCCGGCGAGAGCGAGCTGGACCAGCATCACCAGCGCCACGACCGCCGCCGCCGGAACCGATCTGGCCTGCGGCGCAGCCATCACCGCCCCACCGGGTTCGCAATGACGTAGCAGCCCACGGCCTTGTCGTGGAGGGTCTGCCGCCGATCGTCCCAGAGCGGCCACAGCAGGTCGATCGCGCCCCCGAAGGGGACGAAACTCAAGTNNCCCTGCGCGTTCACGACCTTAATCTTGACGACTCCCTGGCCTATCGAAGAGCCGCGCTGGGCCACCAGGTACACCTTGTTCCACAGCCCGACCAGCAGCATGGCGATGGGGAACAGCGAGAATATGCAGCAGCAGCCGGTCGCTCCGAGGCCTTGCAAACCTTCCGAATGCCAGCCGCTGCCCAGCCCCATGAGGCCGCCGAAGACGGTTGTCGCCAGGATAATCAGCACTCCGGCGACCACCGACACGAGCACCGAGTCGATCAGGTAACCCAGGACGCGGGTCCCCCAGGTGGCGTAATCCCAAACGATTGGCGCGGGTGGTTGCGCCGGGGGCACGCCGCCCCCGTAAGGCGGAGCCGGTGGCGCGCCGCCCGCGTAGGGGGCCGCCGGAGCCGGTGGCGCCGGAGGAACGGGAGGAGGCGGAGGCGCCGCCTGCCTGGCCGGCGTCCCGCAAACCGCGCAGAAGCTCCCCGCAACCGGCGCGCCGCATTTCGTACAAAACATGTCTGACCTCCGAAGATGAAATACCTGAGCAGTATACCCGAATCCGGGGCCCGCCGCCGAATTTCTTGGCTATACGAGCCAATAGAGTCCGACCAGGATGGCCAGCCCGCAGCAGGCCAGACCCAGGGCGGCGGGTCCCTTGCGGGCGGCCTTGGAGGCGACCATGGTCACCATCGAGATCCCCAGCCCGATGGCGGCGAAAGGAACATTCACCCAGTTGAGCGGGCGCAGGCAAGGGATCGAGAAAACCACCATCCCCACCAGGGCCAGCACGCCCCACACCAGGCTCAGTGTCGGCATGACAGCGCCTCGGCGCTCCAACCCCCGGCGGCCTGCCTTCCGGCCCGGCGCAGGACGAACCCCAGGGCCACGCACTCGTTGGCCAGGAGCGCCAGAAACAGCGGCAGGCTCCCCTGGTTATGCCGTGCCGCCGCACGGAAGTCCCCGCGCGAGATCGCGACGAAGCTGGTCGTCATGCCACACAGGATGCACTCCCGGTGGTACCTGGCCTTCCATTGGCACTCTGGCGCCAGCGCGCCCAATGCCGCCGGAGGCAACACAAACGGCGCCAGCAGAACTCCGCCGGCCGCCACGCTCAGCGCCAGCCAGGCGAGGATCAGAGAAGTGCTGAGCTGGCGGGCGATCACAGTTCTTTAGTATATTCCCGAGGGCGGCGGCCCATAGGGGCACTTATGCCGCAGATCGGCGATTTTCCGCATAGAAT
>PMEV01000142.1:595-2615 GCA_003154855.1 Bryobacterales bacterium | reverse complement strand
GGGCAATCGAGTTCTCAGCGGTGGTGAGGCGCTGAGCCGGCCGGCTGGAAAGCCGGCTGCAGGCTGAAAAGCCTGCCCCACATGACACACTGGAGCTGGGAGAAGGTTGTTGACATGAAGTACTTTGTAGTATAAAGTTGATGGCATGAGGTCAGGCGATGAGCCTTGGTTGCGGGCTCCGCGGCGCGGATGGCTTCCGCTGGAGATGACGCGGGCGCCGGTGCTCGATCCGGCGATCGTGGCGGGACCGGTACGGCCGAGCTATGCGCTGTTGATTAACCCGTTCTATCCGAAGGATCCCAATGCGAGTTTCGGTAAGCACGTGCTGACGCCGACGCTCGCGATGACGAGTTTCGCGGCGACGACACCGGAACACTGGAAGCTTCGGAATTGGGACGAGAATCTGCTGGATGGGCGGCCGCTGGTGGAGCTGACACGAGTGCGGCATCTGCGGAGGCGGCGGGAATGCTGAGGCGGCCCGGAGTGCGTGTCGTGTCCGGGGGAGTCTAGGTTGCGCCGGCGGGTCAGGTGGCGGGAAGGCGCTGGCGGAGGTCGTCGATCTGGCGGCTGAGGTGGTCGAGGCGGGCGAGAAGCTCGGCGTGCTGGCGGTCGGCGGGGGCGGGCTCCTTGCCCTGGATGAAGAAGCCGCCGCCGGGTTCGAGGACGCACCGGTCGATGTCTTTGAGATTGGCGAAGCCCTGGCGGTGGGCCACGGTCAGGAGTTCCCCTTCGGTGAGGAGCTCCTTGGCGAGGGCGGCGTGGTGGATTCTGCCATGGTCCATGAGCACGGTGGGGGTGCCTTCGAGCATTTGATCCAGGCGGCGGTGCTTGAAGACGAAGCGCACCACGACGTAGTTGATGGCCAGCAGCGAGAAGGCGCCGACGATGCCGCCGGTGACCGAGTTGTCGTCGCCGATGATGGCGTTCTGGACGGCGTTGGAGAGGGAGAGGAGCACGACCAGGTCGAAGGGGTTCAACTGGGCGAGTTCGCGCTTGCCGAAAATGCGCAGCAGGACGACCAGGACCAGATAGACGACGACGGGGCGCAGGATCTTCTCCAGCACGGTGAGATTGAGAGCGAACATGTTAGGCCCGAGATGGGCGAGGGTGGAGACGAACATGCCATCCATTGTGACAGGAGCCGGCGCGGCTATGATGGAAGTATGCGAACGAGACCTTTGGGACAATCCGGGATTCAGGCGTCGGTGGTGGGCTTTGGGGCGTGGGCGATTGGCGGCTGGATGTGGGGCGGCAGCGACGCGAAGGAGGCGGTGCGGGCGATCCAGGCGGCGGTCGAGCGGGGAATAACGCTGATCGACACGGCGCCGGCGTACGGGCTGGGGCTTTCGGAGGAACTGGTTGGCGAAGCCATGGCGGGGCGACGCGACCAGGTGGTGCTGGCCACCAAGTGCGGGCTGGTGTGGGACACGGATAGCGGCCGGTTCTTCCTCGCGCAGGATGGCAAGCCGGTGCATCGCTATCTGGGCGGCGACTCGATCCGGTACGAATTGGAGCAGAGCCTGAAACGGCTGCGGACGGACCACGTGGATCTGTACCAGACGCACTGGCAGGACCCCACCACGCCCATCGAGGAAACAATGGGTGCGCTGCTGGAATTGAAGCGGCAGGGGAAGATCCGGGCGATCGGGGTGAGCAACGCGAGGGTGGATGAGATTCGGCAGTATCAGCGGCTGGGGCCGGTGGATGTGGACCAGGAAAAGTACAGCCTGCTGGACCGGGGGATGGAGAAGGCGCTGCTGCCGTACTGCCGCGAGCACGGGATGGCGGTGCTGGCGTATTCGCCGATGGCGAATGGGTTGCTCACGGGGAAGATCGGACCGGAGCGGGAGTTCACGGGGGACGATTTGCGGCGCGGCAACCCGCGGTTCAGCGTCGAGAACCGGGCGAAGATTCAGGGGCTGCTGGAAGGGTTACGGCCAATCGCGGAGGCGCATGGGCTGACGCTGGGGCAACTGGCGATCGCGTGGACGATCGCGCAGCCGGGCTTGACGCATGCGCT
>PMEV01000142.1:0-563 GCA_003154855.1 Bryobacterales bacterium | reverse complement strand
TCCGCGTTCTCGCCGGATGTGCCCGGATGCGCGGCTGTCGGAGACACCGAGGAAGAGACGCGCCGGAACCTCCGGGAGGCTTTGGCCGCTCACTTCGAGGCGATGCGCGGGATTGGCGAGCCGATTCCCGAGCCCCGCACTTCGGTCGAATAGAGCGCTACCGGAGTCGAGTTACGGCGCCTCTTCGGACCGATTCTCGNNTCAGCCGCGGGTACCCAATACTCCCGATGCTCGGATGCGCCGACAGTGCGGACCGCGTACCTGCGAAGGAACTCCGACCGAACTCGGAAGCGCAAAACGTACCCAACCCATCCGGAGGCGGCATCCTTGGTATTCCAGTCCCTGGCGATCTGGGTCGCGTAGGCCTCATTGGCGACCGGATAGAAGTAGGGCTGTTCGGGCAGACGAGGTGGAAATCGACGGAACCCGCTGGCTTCGATCAACTCATACTCGCGCTGGCCCACCGGCCGATACAGAACGGTCAATTCCACAATGGACAGCATACAGGAGTCGGAGCAACACACGCCGCCGGTGTCCCGGACATGCCGGCCGGAAGGCCGGCT
>PMEV01000189.1 GCA_003154855.1 Bryobacterales bacterium | reverse complement strand
CAAACCAGTCTCGACACGCTGCTCACGCCGATGATGCGACTGCAGAACGTCTCAACTCGGCGCAAGGACAAGATCAATTCAGACGAGGAAGAGCGCCTCCGTTTAGGTTATGAAACCCAGAGCGGCTTTCGTTATGCGGTTTACCGGGGTGTTAAGTCGCACCAGACGGCCCTGGTTCGCAGCGAATCCACGATTTCCGGTCAGTTGAACTACGGACACGCTGCGACACTCTGGCGCATCAACCTGGGGTGGACACGGCGCGCTGACAAAAGCCAGTGCGGCTTCGTCCTCGACATCGAACGAGGCTACTGGCAACGCAACGAGNNCAACGACCTGATGCCGGATGACGACGACGTGGATCAACTCACCCGCCGGGTCGAACGCGTCATCCCCTATGTGGAGGACCGGCGCAACAGCCTTATCTTTGAGCCGAAGACCACGCAATCTGTGGAAGTGATCACGTCGCTCGCCTATGCGTTGAAGAACGCCCTCCTGGTCACCTATCAACTGGAAGACGACGAGGTGGCCTGTGAGTTGCTACCAAATGGGAAGGAGCCACGCTACATCCTGCTCTATGAGGCCGCCGAGGGCGGCGCTGGTGTCCTTCGCCGTCTGCTCAAAGACCCACTGGCGTTTCCTTTGGTGGCTCGTGAAGCGCTGCGCATCTGTCACTTCAACCCGGATACCGGCGAAGATGAAGGCCACGCGCCAGGCGTCTCCGAGATCTGCGAGGCAGCTTGCTATGACTGCCTGCTCAGCTACTCGAACCAGCCTGTCCACCGTCTTCTGGACCGCAAGGCAATCCGGGAAATCCTCCTGGACTTCCATCGATCTTCCGTCTCAATCGCGCCTGCAGCGACGCCGCGATCCGAACACCTCATCCAGTTGCNNCTTTGCGGTTCGAAGCTTGAAGAGGCATGGCTCGCCTTCCTGGAGGACCACGACTACCACCTGCCCTCCGGGGCCCAGCAGTTCCTGCAAGGCTGCCAGACCCGCCCGGATTTCTTCTACGAAGAACACAATGCCGCCATCTACGTGGACGGCCCACCGCACGAGTACCCGGAGAGAAAAATCCGCGATGCCATCCAGAATGAATGCATGGAGGATCGTGGCTATGTCGTCATCCGATTCGGCCACAAGGATGACTGGGTGAGCATCCTGAAGAAGTATCCGAACATCTTCGGGAGCGGAAAATGACTTTCGCTGTCGGCTCTTTGGTCAGGGCACGGGGCCGCGAGTGGGTCGTCCTGCCGCAATCCGATCAGGACCTTCTGATGCTTCGCCCGCTGGGAGGCAGCGAGGAAGAGGTCACTGGAATTTACGTGCCACTTGAGCCTGTGGAGCACGCCCGGTTTGCGCTGCCGGACCCCGCCCGCCTGGGCGATTTCCGGTCGTGTCGGCTGCTCCGCGATGCGCTCCGGCTTGGCTTCCGGTCCAGTGCTGGCCCATTTCGCTCGTTTGCCCACCTGGCAATCGAGCCACGGCCCTACCAGCTCGTGCCATTGTTAATGGCGCTGAAGCTCGACCCCATCCGCATCCTGATTGCTGACGACGTCGGCATCGGCAAGACGGTCGAAGCGGCGCTCATCGCCCGAGAACTGCTCGACCGCGGCGAAGTAACGCGCCTCGCGGTCCTCTGCCCGCCTCAATTGGCCGAGCAATGGCAACGAGAGCTTCGCGGCAAGTTCAACATCGACGCGGAATTGGTGCTCCCTGGCACGGCAACCAGGCTGGAGCGTGGCCTGCCGCTGGGAGAATCCCTGTTCGAGCACAATCCGTTCGTCATCGTCTCGCTCGACTTCATCAAATCGGACCGCCGCCGCGACGAGTTTCTACGAACCTGTCCCGAACTCGTCATTGTCGATGAGGCCCACACATGCGCGTGGAGTGGAGAGGGGCGTTCCCATCGGCATCAGCGCCACCAGCTTGTTTCCGGCCTCACCGCTGACCCCAACCGTCACATCATTCTGGTCACGGCCACACCGCACAGCGGTAAAGAAGATGCATTCCGATCCTTGCTGACCTTGCTGAATCCTGATTTCGCGGTCCTGCCCGCCGACCTCACCGGACCTGCTAACGAAGCCCACCGTCGCAGGCTCGCTGCTCAGTTTGTTCAAAGGCGCCGCGCCGACATTCGGCATTTCCTCCAGGCGGACACACCCTTTCCGGACCGGGAAGAGAAGGAGCAAACGTACCGCCTCACGGACGCCTACCGTAAGCTATTTGATCGTGTTTTGGATTATGCCATNNGTCTTACGGACAGCTACCGGAAGCTCTTTGATCGTGTTCTGGAGTATGCCCGCGAAGTGGTGACCGAATCCAACGGACACCGGCAGCGCGTTCAGTGGTGGTCCGTGCTGGCACTGCTCCGGGCGCTTGCCTCAAGCCCTGCGGCCGCGGCAGCAACGCTCCGCACCCGCGCCGCCACGCTTGACACCGAGACGACCGAAGAAGCCGACGCGATTGGCCGGCGCGCAGTCCTCGATCTGACCGACGACGAATCGGCGGAGGGTATCGACCTCGCCTCTGGTAGCGATGCCGAAGCGGAAGGTGATGACAAGGCGCGCCACCGCCGCCGTCTCCAGGAGATGGCGNNAGGACGGTCACCAGCCAATCGTTTTTTGCCGCTTCATCCAGACCGCCGAGTACGTCGCTGCCGCTCTTCGTTCCAGCAGCAAAATCCCGCGCGGCACCGAGGTCGCCTGTGTTACCGGTGAGCTCGCTCCGGCCGAGCGCGAGGACCGCGTCGGCGCACTGGCCAAATTCCCGCAGCGCATACTGGTGGCGACCGACTGCCTCAGTGAAGGCATCAACCTGCAGGATGACTTCAACGCCATCCTTCATTACGATCTGTCGTGGAACCCGANNGAGAAAGTTCGGGTGGTCACGTATTACGGCGAGGATACCGGCGTGGACCGTATCATCCTTCGGGTCCTGCTCCGAAAACACAAGACCATCCGCAGTTCGCTTGGGATTTCCGTGCCGGTCCCGGCCAGGGCTGAGGAACTTGTGGAAGCCATCTTCGAAGATGTCCTGCTCCATAAGCGCCCTAAGGACAACCGTCAGATGCTGTTGGAGTTCGGCAGCGGCGAAACCGAGCCAGCCGACAGCCCTGCCGGGAAGGTCCAGGCAGAGTGGCAGAACGCTGCTGANNCAAGAAGAGTGGCAGAATGCAGCCGAGCGTGAAGCCCGCTCGCGCACGATGTTCGCCCAGGAGACGATCAAGTTCGGCGAAGTGGCGCAGGAGGTGGACGCAGTCCGGACCGCCATTGGCTCTGGAGTTGACGTCGCCTCGTTCTGCCGGGCCGCACTGCGGCATTACAAGGCGTCCATTTCCGATGTTGGGTCGGGCATCCGGGCGCGCATCGAGGTCAGCCTCCAGGATGTTCCGCGTTCCGTACGTGACTCGCTGCCGATTCCCGGCAACGGTACCAACCTGACCGCGCGCTTCGAGTTGCCGGTCCAACCTGGAGAGATGTATCTTCATCGCACGCATCCGCTGGTTNNGGAGCGGCGCGCTGCGGAGTGGTTCGCACGAAGGCAGTTGATCGCCGCACCACTCTCTTGCTCGTGCGGCTGCGTTATCACATCGAAACCGAGATCAAATCGGGACCGCGCGGAAAAGAGGTCGCGGAACGTCGGCAGCTTCTCGCCGAGGACAGCCAGGTGCTGGCCTTCGCCGGATCTCCTCAAAGTGCCGAGTGGCTCAGCAAGGAACAGTCAGAAGCTTTACTCGAAGCCATACCCGACGCGAACATCGCCCCCGAACTCCAGCGCGATGCTCTGCAGCGCATCCTCGACGGCGTCCCGGCACTCATGCCGCATCTGGAATCGGCCGCGCGGAGTCGGGCGGCTGAGCTGCTTGAGGCCCACCGGCGAGTCCGGTCGGCTGCTCGTCTGCGCGGTGTCAGTCAACGTGTGGAGCCGCAGTTGCCGCCGGATATTCTCGGCATCTACGTGTTTCTGCCCGTCCCGACTGCCGGAGGCCAAGCATGAGCGCCCGGACACTGGCAGCTTTCTCAACCATCCGCACGGAAGGGGCGATGCTGCCCTCCGACATCCTCGTTCGCGTGGCTGCGGGTGATACGCACCTCGGCGGGTTGGAGGGGTCGTCGTATCATCTGGCGCCGGGAGAGAAGATTGGTGAAGCGACCAACCGGGCATGGAATCGGTTGCAGGCGGCCTGGGCCAACTTTCAGTCTGCCCGCGAGAAACTGGCGGCAACCGATACCGGCACCAGTCTCACTCGTGAGCGCTGGCTCCTGCCTCTCTTCCAATTACTCGACTATGGACGCCTTCAGGCAGCCAAGGCAGAAGAGATCGGCGGCAAGTCGTACGCAATCAGCCACGCCTGGCAACAGACACCCATTCATCTTGTCGGCTGCAACGTGGATCTCGACCG
>PMEV01000430.1 GCA_003154855.1 Bryobacterales bacterium | reverse complement strand
GACGAGCCGGCCCCGCAGATCGAAGATGCGTTCGTGCTGGAATTCGAGGATCGGCGAGATGGGCCGCGTGAGAGTTCCGACCTCTCTTCGGGATTTGGTGTCTGTTTGGTGTCTGTTTTCGTGATCGTACGATACGGCCTATCCGGAATCCCGAGAGATTGGAGAACTGGCTTAGCCCTTTGTTATCAATGTGTAACGATCAAGATGGCGTGATTTCAATAACTTGCGGGGACCGGGGGTGCGAATCCTCCCCTCTCCGCCAGATACCAGGAAGCCCACGGTCCCCCCCCCGATCTGTGGTACACTCTAAGTAGATTTGATCGTTCCCGCCAATTCTCGGTAAGACCCAATTGCGCTTCCATCGCGTCTGCCCAATTTGCCTGCGCCTCAAATCGGAAAAGGAAAAAACCTAAGATGAAGAATATATTTGTTGGAAACCTCAGTTTCGGCACCACAGAAGATAGTCTCCGCACGTTGTTCGAGGCTCACGGCGCCGTGGATCGGGTCAACATCGTGACGGATCGCGATACGGGACAACCCCGTGGCTTCGGATTCGTCGAGATGCCTAACGATGCCGAAGGCGACAAGGCTATCGCCGCGCTGAACGGCCGCGAACTCGGGGGGAGAGACCTCAACGTGAACGAGGCTCGCCCGAAGTCGGACCGGACCGGCGGCGGCGGCGGTGGCAACCGCTCTGGCGGGCGCGGAAGACGCTGGTAAGAACCGCTCGGCTGCACACCCTGGTCCCGGCCCACAGGGTGTGCGGCCAACGCAGCGGGGGCCGTAAACTCATCCGGCCAGGGCTTGCATGGTGTTCAGGCCGTCCAGTGCATGCCGGAGTCCTGCCATATCGGCCCGCGGGCCCAGCTTCAGGCTGGCTCGAACCTGGTGCGGCTTTGTGAAGCCCCCGGCTGGCTGCCGGCGGGCAATCTCCAAGCCGCCCAGGGGTGCGGTACCAACGGACATCAACCGGGCACGGGCCCCGGAGAGCACCTGGGTGCTGTTCGGCTCAAAGGCGTGCACGCTCAAGGCGAGTTCTCCGGAGCGCAGCATGCGGACAATTCGCTCCGCTAGGGGGACCGCAACCCGGCACCAAAACAGATTCTCGTCCAGCGCGATGACGCACTTTTCGCCTCCCTTTTCGGAGATGGAGGTCACGTCGCGGTCCGACGGCAAACTGAACGGGATCCTGGCGACCAGGCAGAGCAACGCCTCGTCGCGCAAGCCGGCTCTGCATAGTAGGGACGTTGTTCGCCAAAACGTGAAGCTGGATTTCATCGAGAGTCCTTTCGTATCGAGCTGGAGTAGCCCCCACGGGCGCCTTCTGAGCGTCTTCCCATTCCCCTTTGACGGCCCGGGTGAAGTTCAATAATAAGCCGGCTCTGGCGAGCGACGCGGTCCTGAGGCGGACTGAGCTCGAAGCTGAATCCCGTCGGCGCTCCCGCTGCCCGGAAGCTGTCCGTCCCCTCCAGGTGCTCGAGCAGCCGGCCCTGAATGTTATCGGTCTCTCCCACGTGAATCCACTCCCGGGCGTTGGAAAGGCCATACACTCCCGAAGAAGCCGGGGCCTCCCGCCGGATTTCCGCAGCCTTGAAACTCCGCGCATGTTGGTTCTGAAATGGCAAGGGTTGCACCTATACGATCGCGGCCCGACCTTCCAGCTTGCGGCAGCACACGCTCGTGTAGTGCGGCCGAAATCCTGNNGGCAATCTTGCCTGCAGCCGGCCTTCGGGTCCCTCTGCAAAGCGGGACCGCAGGCTGTGAAGCCCGCCCCTCTTCCCATACGCGTAGTCGCCATTCTGCGTGCCGCAGACCGCTAGCGCGGACGCTCGTTGGCTATCCGTTCGAAACTGCTGACGCTAGGCGAAGGAGAGTTGCCTCACAAGGTCTTGCTTAGTTTCCGGCGGCCCGAAGAGGGAGTCTTACTTCTCTACTACACTACTAGGATACGTCAATTAGGGCACATTGTACACAGAAATCTGGGGCTCGCACGCGGCATGTTGTCCCGCCGCGATATAGACGGGCATCGCGAGGCCGGGGACGGCGCCCATGCAGCGGTCGAATTCGGTCTGCATTTCCCGCTTGACACGGCACTCTTTACCGAGCCAAGATTGACGCAGCCAGGAATGGCTTGGCGGCGAGGATCTCCATGACTTTGCAAAAGAAGACATCGGCCCGGCGTCCGGCCTCGGCTGTGAAGTCGCGCGGGAGGTCCGCGGCGAGCTCTCCGAAGGCGATGGACGGGCTTCCATTCCCGGTAGTGGGGATCGGTGCGTCCGCCGGGGGCCTGGAGTCCTGCACGGCTCTCCTGAAAGCCTTGCCGGCCAAGCCCGGGATGGCCTTCGTCGTCGTCCAGCACCTGGATCCTCACCACCAGAGCCTGTTGCCGCAACTCCTCTCGAGAGCGACCAAGATGGCCGTGACCCAAGTGGAAGACGGTCTCGGTCTGCAGCCTCATCGCGTCTATGTGATTCCTCCCAACTGCGACCTGACCTTGCGCGAGGGGGTGCTGCGGCTCTTCCCCAGGCAGCAGACCGGCGGCCAGCACATGCCCATCGATCGCTTCCTGAGTTCCCTGGCGGAGGACCAGACCAGGCGCGCCATCGGGATCATCCTGTCGGGAACGGGCTCCGACGGAACGTTCGGGCTGGAAGCCATTAAGTCGGAGGGCGGCATTACCTTTGCGCAGGACCCCAAGTCGGCCCCTTATCCGGGCATGCCGGAGAGCGCCATCGCGGCGGGGTGCGTGGACCTGGTTCTGCGTCCTGCGGGAATTGCCCGCGAACTCACGCGGCTTGCCCACTCGCCCTACGCGGACCGGGCCGCGGGCCCGGAGGATCCGGAGCCGGCGGAAGGCGCGGAGACTCTCGCCAAGATTATGGTTGGACTGCGAGCCGTTACGGGCATCGACTTCAGTCTCTACAAGCCCGCCACCATCCGGCGGCGGGTTGCCCGCCGGTTGGCCCTGCAGAAGATGGAGAGTCTCGAGCAGTATGCCGCGTTCATCGAGCAGAATCCCGCCGAGGCGCAAGCGCTTTGCCAGGACATCCTTATTCATGTGACCAGCTTCTTCCGGGAGCCCGAAGCCTTTGCGGCCCTGCGTCACACCGTCTTCCCGAAGTTGCTCTCGAGCAAACCGCAAGGGGAGGCGATCCGGATCTGGGTGCCGGGCTGCTCTACCGGGGAAGAGGTCTACTCCATCGCCATCGCACTGCTGGAATTCCTGGACAAGCGGGCCGATGAGACGCGCTGTCAGATTTTCGGGACCGATGTCAGCACCTCCGCGCTCGACAGAGCCAGGCTCGGCACATACTCCGAAGCCGCCGTGGCGGGCGTCTCCCCGAAGCGCCTGGGGCGCTTCTTCACCAAAGTGGGAGCCAACTACCAGATCCACAAATCCATCCGCGATCGCTGCGTGTTTGCCCGGCACGACCTGGGCAAGGATCCTCCTTTCTCGCGGCTGGATCTGATCAGTTGCCGCAACGTGCTGATCTACATGGGGCCGGTGCTGCAGAAGAGAGTTCTGTCCGTTCTTCATTACGCTCTGCGTCCCAACGGCTTTCTGGTGCTGGGAGAGTCCGAGTCTGTCGCCCCGTCCGCCCACCTGTTCACCGTGGCGCAACGCAAGTGCAAGATCTACTCGCGCAGCGGGGCGCCCACGGCCTTGCCGTCGGGGCTGGAGGGCCCCGATCGCGGAGAGATGCTGGTCCGCCAGTTCACGGCGGTGGAAACCAGTACCGCCTCCGAGTTGCAGAAGGCCGTCGAGCGGATCGTCTGGCAGCGGCGCGCCCTGGCGGCGCTGGTTGTGGATGCGGACTTGCAAGTGGTTCATTTCCAGGGGCACACCGGTCCCTACCTGCAGCCGGTGACCGGAACGGCCAGCCTCCAGCTTTTCAAGCTGGTGCGGCAAGAACTGGCCCTGGACCTCCGTGCGGCTCTGCATAAGGCCAGGAAGGGGAAGATCAACGTTCGCCGCGAAGGAATACACCTCGACGACGATGGCGATTTCAAGACCGTGGATGTGGAAGCCATCCCCATCGACGGGCGCCGCACGAAATGGCCGGATTTCCTGGTTCTGATCGAGGAGACCGGCCGCGGAGGAGTGGCCCGGCCGGGCCACGTCAAGGAAGCGGAGCAACTCGCCACGCTCCGCCACGAGCTGGCATCCACGCGCGAGCAGTTGCAGTCGATTATCGAGAGCCAGGAGGTCACCAACGAGGAATTGGAGACCGCCAAGGAAGAGCTCCAGTCGTCCAACGAAGAATTGACCACCCTGAACGAGGAACTGCAGAATCGCAACGCGGAACTGGGCCAGCTCGCCGACGATCTGAGCAATCTGCTGGTCGGCGTCAATATCCCTATCGTGATCCTCGGGGCGGACCGGCGAATCCGGCGCTTCACCCCCGCGGCGGAACCGTTGATGAACCTGATCCCCACCGACGTTGGCCGCCGACTCGGCGACATCAAGCCCAACATCGATCTCCCCGAACTGGACCGCTTGATCTCGGAAGTGATCGACAAGGCCGGCATCGTCGAACGAGATGTACGGGGGCGCGATGGACGCTGGTATTCGCTTCGCATGAGGCCGCACGCGAGCACCGGGAACAAGACCGGAGGCGTGCTGATCGCGCTCCTGGACATCGACGCCATGAAGCGCGGCTTCGAGCAGGTGCGCGTCTCCCGCGACGAAGCGCTGGCGGAAAGAGATCTCTCGGCCACGCTTCTGGACCTCTCCGGCGCCTTGATCGTCGTGCGCGACCCCGATGGCGCCATCACCGGCTTCAACGCCGCCTGCCAGGAAGCCTCGGGATACACGTTCGAGGACGTGCAGAACAGGCGGCTCTGGGATCTCCTGCTCCCGCCGGAGGAGGTGGAACAGGCCAAGTCCCTGTTCGCGGCGCTCCGCGAGGGACTCGAGACCATGGCCAGTCATGAGAATTGCTGGGTCCGCAAGGACGGAACCCGCTGCGTCATCGCCTGGTCGAGCCTGGCCCACCACGCCCCGGACGGCTCCGTCACCCGCGTGATCGGCACGGGCCTCGATATCACCCCGCGCAAGGCCGCCGAAGACGCACTGCGCCAAAGCCAGGGGGAACTCCGCCGGTTGACCGCGAACCTCTTCACGACGCAGGAAGAGGAGCGAAAGCGCCTGGCCCGGGAACTGCACGACGACATGAACCAGAGGATGGCCATGCTGGCCAACGAGGTCGACTTGTTGGAGCGGGACCTGCCCGGTTCCACCGATCTCCTCCGCGACCAGCTTCGAGGCCTGCGCGAGCGCGCGGAGCAGCTCTCGGACGACCTTCGTCGCGCCGCTCACCAGCTCCACCCTTCGGCCCTCGAGCACTTCGGCCTGGTCGCCGCGCTGGAGTCGTACTGCCAGGACTTCTCGAAGCTGTATCCGATCCAGCTCAAGTTCGCCCAGCGCAGCGTGCCGGAAGCCATTCCCTTCGAAGTCTCGCTATGCCTCTATCGGGTGGCGCAAGAATGCCTGCACAACGTGGCCAAGCATTCCGGAGCCCAGGAGGCGACGCTGACGCTGCGAGGAGACAAGAAAGGCCTGCTCCTTTCGGTGATCGACGAAGGAGGGGGGTTTGACCCCGACACGGCGGCGGACCAGAGCGGGCTGGGCATCGTCGGCATTCGGGAACGCGTGCGGCTGGTGGGGGGAAGCGTTTCCATCGTTTCCACCCCCGGTCATGGAGCCAGGATCGATGTGCGGGTCCCTCTGAACAGGACGGCTTCCTGATGCGGCCGCGCGTCCTGCTTGCGGACGACCACGTGCTGGTCATCGACGGACTGCGCAGGATTCTGGAACCGGAGTGCGAGATTGTGGGAGCGGTGGAAGACGGCCGCGCGCTATTGAAGGCCGCGGAGGAATTGAAGCCGGACATCGTCCTGCTGGATATTTCGATGCCCCTGTTGAATGGCGTGGAAGCCGCCCGCAGACTGCGCAAGTCCGTCCCGGCCGCCAAGCTGATTTTCGTGACCATGCACGCGGACGCGACCTATGTGACCGGCGCCTTCCGGGCGGGAGCCTCCGGGTACGTCTTGAAGCGCTGCGCTTCGATGGAACTGGTGTCCGCCATCCAGGAGGTGCTCCACGGCCGCACTTACATCACGCCTCTGATCAGAAGAGACGTCCTGGGCGATGCGCCAGGATCGCCGCTATGGCCTGGGGAGGTCTCCGGCGAGCTCACCGAGCGTCAGCGCGAGGTGGTCCAACTCGTGGCCGAAGGACATGCCGTCAAGGAAATTGCGGCGATCCTCAATATCTCCGGAAAAACAGTCGCATTTCACAAATCGAACGTGATGCGGAGACTCGGACTCCGCAGCACCGCCGAACTCACCAAGTACGCTCTGGAACACGGCTTGGCCGGCGCTTGAGCGGCGCCATCGCCGGCGCCGCCGCGAGCCACCGCCCCGATTAAAACTAACTATTCGTCCAGTTCCTCCAATTGCAGTCCCAGGCTACAATATTATCCGCAACGCCCTCCAGGTCGGGATGCCTTTGCCCCCTGTTGCAAAAAATGGCTCCGGGAAGGAACCTCGGGTGGCCAGCCACTCGGCCCCCGGCGCGCCTGTCGAGATCCGGGTCGCCTGCCATGCGCCCACGGTTCCGGCATACCGGCCGGTTCTCCCAACGCGCGGTCGTTACATGCTCCCATCTCCCGATGCAGTCGCGGCGCGAGAACTGGCGCGACCCCCCGGGCCCTTCCGCTTGCTCCCGGCCGAAATGCCCGTGCCGCGCCTCGAGGAACCACATCTGACCGGCGAGGCTGCGGAGGATTTCGTCGGGAGCGCGCTGTCGGATTCCGCGTTGGCCGGCGCCCAGGAGCGCCTCTTGCTGTGCGAGCGCTGCCGGCGCCGCGTCGAGGCTCTCGACCGCTTCGTGGCCGCCTGCGACCCGCCGCCAAGCGCTCGGACCTCTGGAAGTGGTTTCAGCCCCGGCGCCCAGTCCCCTGCCCCTAGCAGGCTGCTGAAATGGTCGTTTCGGCGGCCCGAAGAGGGCAAGCTAAAGCAGGTCCAACAGCCCTCGGCAGCCTGCTAGGGAAAGTCCCCCAGCGCCAACGGCGCTGATCAACCTGAATTCAACGAAGTTTAGTAGCTGGATGCGTGCCATTCCAAGATTCCTGACAATTCGGAGGCGGCACAGAGCAATCGCCCCGATAAAAACTAGATATTTGTCCAGTTCCTCCGGTTTCCGGTTCGCGTTATTATTCCTCTAAGCAGTTCGCGTGAGCGCCGCATGGGCGATTCGGTTTCCTCCCGTCCCAGCGCAAACGCTTTTTCGGATTACTGGCGTCCCCCCATGGGCGGAGGACGCAATCCGAGTCGCCGCGCCGAGGCCTTGCGGCTTTGTCGTCGAGGCCGCCCGGCTGAACCAAGCATGGAGATGAAATGTCCTTATCCGTGGGAGCCCGGCATCGTTTCGAGGCACGCGCCGGCGCGGCGCCGGATCCAGGCAGGCTGACGATTCTGGTGGCCGACGACGAGCCGGCCATCCGGGCCGCAATCGGGCATCTTCTCAAGCAGCAGGGATATCGCGTGCTCGAGGCTGTGGATGGCCTCGAAGCTCTGGCCATAGCTGCCCAGCATTCCGGGCCAATCCACCTGCTCCTCACCGATCTCCGCATGCCCCGCCTGGACGGCCACGAACTGCATCGCCGGTTGAACCGCCAGCGCCCGGAGACCAGGACCCTCTTCATGTCCGGTTCTTCGGTCGCCGGATTGCACCCGGCCGCCGCCTTCTTGCCCAAGCCCTTCGCTCCCCGGGTATTGGTGCGCAAGGTCAACCAGCTTCTCCGCCCTCAGGCGCGCTCGCGCTAACCGCCGGCATCGGGAGGGCTCCTCATTTGCGCAGTCGGCCCAGCCCGCTCCACCGTTGGCATCTCCGTCTTCATAATCGGGCGGCGAGGACCGTGACCCAGAAGTCGCCCTCGGCGCACCCGAACGCCACCTGCTCGCATACCGCGGCCCCACAGACCCGCAGCCTGTAGTCGCTGCCGTCCACCACCGAGGGCATGGAAAGCCGGATGCCCGGGGGCAGCACGCACTTCAGGTTGCCGCCGATCATGTTGGCCAACTCGCCGAGCACGTCGCACACCACGCCGTCCACCGCATCCGGCGGATCCGTCGATAGAAAGCGGCCCGCAAAGCGGCAAGCCTGGCTCCGGGTGCACTCCAGCAACACCACTCCGTTCCAGTCGCCCGTCAGATGCACGGCGGATGTCATCCGGTCCCCGGCCGGGAACCATGGCGTTCCGCCCGCCCCGACTTCCAGATTCAGCATGGTCATGAACATGGATTCCACGACCTGTGCCAGTTCCCCCGGCGCGATCCCCGCGCTCCCTTCGGTTGGCATGTTTCTCCTCTTAGCGGGCCACGTACACGATTGCGTTTCCCACCGTCTGTCGTTCGAACTTCTCATCCACTCCCAGGGCCGATTCGGCTCCGCCCAGCAGCAGCCAGCCTCCTCGGAACAGCGTACCGTGGATTTCATTCAATATGTTCTTCTTGGTTTCGGCGTCGAAATAGATCATCACGTTCCGGCAGAACACCAGATCGAAAGGTCCCAGGGGGCGCATGCTCTTGCGCAGGTCGATGGTCTCGAAACGGACCATTCGCCGCACCACTTCGCTCAACTGCCACTCCACGCCCGAACGGCGGAAGTGTTTTACCAGAAGGGTTGCCGGCAGCCCCCGGTTCACCTCAATCTGATGGTACTTGCCGGACCGGGCGCGTTCCAGAACCTGCGACGAGAAGTCCGTGCCCAGAATTTGAATGTTCCAGTCGCCAAACCCGTTCTCCAGCAGAAGCATGGCCAGGCTGTACGCTTCCTGCCCGGTCGATGCGGCAGCCGACCAGAGCCACAACTTCTTGGTATCCCGCCGCTCTTCCCTCAGCCGAGGCAGCAGGACGCCGCGGATAGCATCGTAATGGGAAGGATCGCGGAAGAAGTAGGTCTCGTTGGTGGTCATGGCTTCCGCGACCTGGCGGCCCACTTCCACCCCGCGGGTGGCCTGCAGCAGCGCGCACAAGTCGTTGATCGAGCCCAGGCCGAGTTGCCTCACGATCGGCGCGAGGCGGCTTTCGAACAGGTAATGCTTGTCGTGCTCGAGCACGATGCCCGCCTGCGAATAGACATACTCCTGCAGGAACCGGTAGTTGTCCGAGTGGATCCCTTCGGTTATAGTCGGGCTACCCATCTGGCTCCCCTCAGCGCAGGCCCGCCCTTCGCAGGATCTCCGGCACCACTTGATCGAGCGGCAGCACGCGGTCGGCGAGGCCGGCGTTCGCCACCGCCCCCGGCATCCCCCAAACCACACTCGAGGCCTCATCCTGCGCCAGAACGCTGGCTCCGTGTGCTTTGAGGATTCCCGCCCCGCGCAACCCGTCCTGCCCCATCCCGGTCAGAACCGCGGCAACGACAGCGCCATGGTAGACCTCTCCCAGGGAGCTAAACAGCGCATCCACCGCGGGACGGCAGGAGTTCTGCGGCGCCGATTGATCCAGGCGGGTGAGCACCTGGCCGCCAATCGAGGCCACCTTAAAGTGGAAATCTCCGGGCGCAATCAGAATCGCGCCCCCCATCAGGCGCTCGTTCTGGCCGGCTTCCCGCACCGGCAGCCGGCAAGTCGAGTGCAGCCGCTCGGCCAGCAGCCTCGTAAACAGCGGCGGCATATGCTGCACCACCAGGATCGGCAGCGGGAACCCCGCCGGAAACTCCGGCAGAATCGTCCCCAGAGCCGTTGGCCCGCCGGTGGAGACTCCGATCGCCACCACTTCCGGCCGCGCCCCAGTGCCCCACCGGACCGCAGGCGCCACCGGAATGGGCGCCGCTTCCGGCCGGGGTCCGGCACAGTACTGTGTCGGGATGTGAAAGAACTGCTTGATCTTGGGGACCAGATCTTCGCGCAGGCTAGCCAGCGAGCGGTCCAGCGACCCTTCGTTGGAAGCCTTGGCCACGTAGTCGTCCGCTCCCAGGCTCAGCGCCTCGAAGGTCATCGCCGCGCCGCGCTCGGTCAGCGTGCTGAACATGATCACCCGCATCTGCGGATACTCGCGCCGCACCCGCCGCAGCGTTTCCAGGCCGTCCATCTCCGGCATCTCGATGTCCAGCGTCAGCACGTCGGGGTTCATCTGCGGAATCCGCTGCAACGCGATCGCTCCATTGGAGGCCGCCCCCACCGCTTCGATCGTCGAATCCTGCTCCAGGGCGTGGGTAACCAGCCGGCGGATCACCACCGAATCGTCCACCACCAGCACGCGAATCCGCTGCCCGGGTTGGAGCAGGCGTTTACTCACCACGGCCATCTTCGCCCCTTAAAAGTGGATTCCCACAAGCTGGAGTTTCTCCACCAGGATGTCTCTGGTAAACGGCTTCATCACGTACTCGTTGGCGCCCGCATCGAGCGCCGCCACCATCTGCCCCAGCTCGGTCTCCGTGGTCACCATGATCACCACCAGCGAGGACAGCTCCGGATCCTGGCGCAGCCGCTTGAGCAACTCCAGCCCGTTGATCTCCGGCATGTTCCAGTCGGCCAGCACCAGCGTCACCTCCGCCTTCTGGGCTTCGATCACCTCCAGGGCTTCTCTGCCGTTCGCCGCCTCGCAGACTTCGTACCCCAGTTCCCTCAAGATCTTGGCCAGGATTATCCGAACCGCCTTCGAATCGTCCACCACTAACGCTTTGGCCATCGCCTCACCTATATCCTCTGGCTGAAAGAAGGGACGCGGCCCGGCGGATCGACCGCCGCCGGACCGCGCCCCGCAGCTTCTTCCGATCAGATAGTGAACTGCGACACCACCTTTTGAAGTCCCGCGGCCATCTGGCTGAGTTCCCGGGCCGCCTTTTGGGTGTCGGTCGCGCCTTGCGTAGTGTTCGTCGCGGCTACAGCGACGCCGCCAATATTCTTGGCGATGTCGTTGACGCCCTTGGCCGCTTCCGTCACGCTGCGGCCGATCTCGTTGGTGGTCACCGTCTGCTCTTCCACCGCCGAGGCGATGCTGTTGGAAATGTCGTTGATCTGGTTGATGATCGTGCCGATCTCCTCGATCGCCTTGACCGCCCCCTTGGTGTCGCCCTGGATCGCATCGATCTTCTGGCCGATGTCCTCGGTGGCCTTGGCGGTCTGCTTGGCGAGTTCCTTTACCTCGTTCGCCACCACCGCGAACCCCTTGCCGGCTTCGCCGGCGCGGGCCGCCTCGATGGTCGCGTTGAGGGCCAGCAGGTTGGTCTGCTGCGCGATCGATGTAATCACCTTGATCACGTTGCCAATCTCCTGACTGGATTCGCCCAGTTTCTTCACCGTTACGTTGGTCGTCTGCGCCACGCTGACCGCGTTCTTCGCCACCCGAGCCGACTCGTTGGCGTTCTTGGCGATCTCGCGAATGGATGCCTGCATCTCTTCCGAAGCCGAAGCCACCGAGGAGACGTTCTTCGATACCTCCTCGCTGGCCGCCGACACCACATTGGCCTGCGTGGCGGTCTCCTCGGCGTTGCCCGCCATCTGCTGGCTGACCGAGGACATTTCCTCCGAAGAGGAAGCCAGGGCCTGGGCGTTCTGACTGAAGTTGCGCATGCTCTCCTGCAGGTCCGTCACCATCAGGTTGATGTCTTGCTTGAGCTGCGCGAAATCGCCCTGAAGATCTCCCTCCAGCCGTACCTTCAGGTCCTTAGCGGCGATCTTGCCCAACACCGCGGAGGCTGCCCGGATCGGCTTCACCACCGCGTCCAGCGTGTTGTTGACGCCTTCGACGATCTTGCGGTAATCGCCCTGATGCTTGCTGGCGTCGGCGCGCGTGCCGAGCTTGCCTTCCACCGCCGCCTTAGCCAGCAGCCCCGTCTCGGCCGCCAGCGCGATGATGTTATTCTTCAACAACACCAGCCACTCGTAAACCTGATCCTTGTCGGAAGACCTGGCGATCGACGCCGTCATGTCGCCGTTGGCGATCTTCGTGATAAATGCCACCAGATCGCTCAGCCAGCCGATCACCACGTTCAGGTTGTTCTTGACCAAGTTGAAATCGCCGGTGTATTCTTCGGTGATCTTGGGCGGGAT
>PMEV01000262.1 GCA_003154855.1 Bryobacterales bacterium | reverse complement strand
TGCAGCAGCATGGTCTTGCCGGTGCGAGGCGGGGAAACGATGAGGCCGCGCTGCCCCTTGCCGATGGGCGTCAGCAGGTCCATGATGCGTCCGGAGTAATTCTCCTTCGTGGTCTCCAGCTTGATGCGTCCATGGGGATAGAGCGGCGTGAGATTGTCGAAGAAGATCTTGTTGCGGGCCTCCTCGGGCGGCTCGAAGTTGATGGCGTCCACCTTGATGAGGGCGAAATAGCGCTCGCCTTCCTTGGGGGGACGGATCTGGCCCGAAATGGTGTCGCCGGTGCGCAAATCGAAACGGCGGATCTGGGAGGGCGAGACGTAGACGTCGTCGGGTCCGGGCAGGTAGTTATACTCGGGCGCCCGGAGGAACCCGAAGCCGTCGGGGAGGCACTCGAGGACGCCTTCGGAAAAGATCAGGCCGCTCTTCTCGGCTTGCGCCTGGAGGATTTTGAAAATCAGCTCCTGCTTGCGAAGGCCGGAGGTGCCGCTGAGGCCGAGGTCCTTCGCGATCTGGTTGAGTTGCTGGATGCTCAGGTCCTTGAGAGCGACCAGGTCCAGGGTGGTGGCGGCGGCGGGGGCGCCATTCTTGGTGGGAGGCGCCGGACCCCGCCCCTTGCGGGCGCCAGGTTGGGGAGGAGCGGCCGTCGGCGGGGCCGTCGGCGCGGTCGTCGGTTGGGCCGCCGGCGGGGCCGTCGGCGCGGTCTGAGCCGCGGGTTTCTCCTCTAGCGCTGGGGTTGGGTTTTCAGTTTGTTCTGGGTTTTCTGTATCGTTTGCCAAGTCTCCCTCACTCCCCGGCCTCCCATGGCCGGGCCAATTGGGATGTGTAGTTCAGATTGTTAATCGTCGTGGCGGCCACGCTGTGGCGCCGGTCGCGGAGCGGAATCGACCGCAGGCAGCCGGGTTGTGCATTGAATTCCAGGGATACAATCTCCGGCACTTCTTCAGGGGAAAACCGCTCCCGGTGGGCTGCACCCATTATATACCGCACTTCCGCGCCCATGGCCCAGAGCAACCCGGCTGGCGGAGTATTGCGATCCGCTAGTGCAACTGCTCTTCGCTGGACTGAGCGACAATTTCCACCGGCGCGACGCCGGGGGCGAGCGGGAGTGCGACGATTTCCCGCTCCAAGGCAATTTTGAGCACTTCGTCCATGGACTCGACGAAGTGCAAAGTCATTTGGTTCCGTACATTTTCGGGGATATCGGGGAGGTCTTTCTCGTTGTCCTTGGGGATGATGACCTCGAAGATGCGGTGCCGGCTGGCGGCCAGCAGTTTCTCCTTCAATCCGCCGATCGGAAGGACCTTTCCCCGCAGTGTAATCTCGCCGGTCATGGCCACGTCGCAGCGCACGGGAATTTTTGTCAGTGCGCTGGTGATCGCCGTGCAGATGGTGATGCCGGCGGAGGGGCCATCCTTGGGAATGGCGCCCTCCGGCACATGCACGTGGATGTCCAGGTTCCGGTAAAAGTCGCGCGGCAAGCCGAACTTGTGAGCCCGGGAGCGAATGTAGCTGAGGGCGGCCTGGGCGGATTCCTGCATGACGTCGCCCAGCTTGCCGGTAATGGTCAGCTTGCCCTTGCCATCCATGATGGTGGCTTCGGAGGTCAGGATCTGGCCGCCTACTTCGGTCCAGGCCAAGCCGATGGAGGCTCCGATTTCATTCGATTTGTCCTTTTCGAGGTCGCGGAATTTCGCCGGACCGAGGTAATCGGAGACGTTTTCGAGGCGAATGACGGCCACCGGCGGCGTGGAGCGTTCCTTGGCGGTCTGGGCGTTGACCACCGCGCGGGCCACCTTGCGGCAGATGTTGCCGATGTCGCGCTCGAAGTTCCGGACGCCGGCCTCGCGCGTGTAGAGCTGGATGAGCGCCATCAGCCCCTCGTCGGTGAACCGGACGCGCTCGATGGTGAGCCCGGTCTGCTGGGTCTGCTTCTTGACCAGGAAGCGCTTGCCGATCTCGAGCTTCTCCTGCTCGGTGTAGCCGGAGAGACGGATCACTTCCATGCGGTCCTGGAGCGCCGCGGGCACGGTGTGGAGCACGTTGGCGGTGCAGATGAAGAAAACCTGGCTGAGGTCGTACTCGACGTCGAGATAGTGATCCATGAACATGAAGTTCTGTTCCGGATCCAGGACTTCGAGCAGGGCGGCGGAAGGGTCGCCCCGGAAATCCATGGACATCTTGTCGACTTCGTCCAGCATGAAGACCGGGTTGCGGGTGCCGGCCTTGCGCATCATCTGGAGGATCTGGCCGGGCAGCGCCCCGATGTAGGTGCGGCGGTGGCCGCGGATCTCGGCCTCGTCGCGCACGCCGCCCAGCGACAGGCGGATGAACTTGCGGCCGGTGGCCTTGGCGATGGACATGCCGAGCGAAGTCTTGCCCACGCCGGGAGCGCCGACGAAACACAGGATGGAGCCGCGAGGGTTCTTCACCAGCCGGCGCACGGCCAGGAACTCGAGGATGCGCTCTTTGATCTTCTCGAGGCCGTAATGGTCGGATTCGAGGATCTGCTCGGCGAACTTGAGATCGCGGATTTCCTTGGATTTCTGCTTCCATGGCACCGCCAGGAGCCATTCCAGGTAGTTGCGGGAAACCGTGGA
>PMEV01000036.1:135-4698 GCA_003154855.1 Bryobacterales bacterium | reverse complement strand
CGCTCAAAGTGATGGCCGCTCACCTGGCCGGCGAAGAATTCGTGCGGGGCTTTCGCAACGAGCGGCAGTTGCTGGCCGCCCTCGCTCATCCCAATATCACCCGCCTGCTGGATGGCGGTGTCGCATCCAGCGGCGACCCTTATCTGGTGATGGAGTACATCGAGGGCCTGCCTCTGGACCAGTACTGCGCCCAACGCAAGCTGCCGGTCGAGGCGCGAATTCGCTTGTTTCTTCAGGTATGCGATGCCGTCGAGTTTGCGCACCGGAACCTGATCGTTCACGGCGATCTGAAACCCGCCAACATCCTGGTGACTGCGGACGGCACGGTCAAGCTGCTCGATTTTGGCACCGCCAAACTGTTGCGCGATCCGGACGGAAAGGTAACTCAGTTCGCTTTGCTGACTCCGCGTTATGCCAGTCCGGAGCAGCTCCGTGGTGAGCTGGTCAACACATTGAGCGATGTCTTTTCTCTGGGCGTGATTCTCTACGAAATGCTCACCGGCGCCTGGCCGTTCGGCGATCCGAAGTCGAACGCGGACGCCCTGGATCGCATCCTGCGCGGACGTGGAGCCACCGCTCCGGCGCAGGCGGTCTCGGAAGACGCGGCGTCGGAGCGGTCGACGAGCCCGCTCCGTCTGCGGCGCCAGCTCCAGGGAGATCTGTCCACCATCCTTCTCAAGATGCTGGACGGCGAGCCGGCCCATCGGTACGAATCCGTGCGGGAGGTGAAGGAGGATCTGAGGCGCTATCGCCAGGGCCGCCCCGTTCACGCGCAGCCGCATTCGGCCTGGTACGCCGCCGGCAAGTTTGTGGCCCGCAACCGGCTGGCGGTATCGGCGACGGCGCTATCGGTTGTCGCGCTGGTGAGCCTGACCATTGTCTCCGTCTATGAATCCGCGCAGGCGCAGGCCCAGGCCGCGCGCGCCGAGCGCGTCAGCCAGTTCGCGAAGAACACATTTCTCTCCGCCAGTTCGTTCTGGCGCAGCCCTCTGCGTGGCCACCGCGATGCGATCCAGTTCAGCGATATTCTGGATAGCGCCTCGGACCGGGTCGGCGACGAACTGGGCAACGATCCCGCGGCGGAAGCCGATATGCGCGCCACGCTAGGCGCCACCTATGCCATGCTCGGCGACCCGGTGAAAGGGGAAAGCCAACTGCTTCTCGGGCTCCAGGTACTCCCGCGGATTCGCGGCGGCTCGCCCGGGATTGCGGCTACTCTTTACTTGAATCTATGCATGGCCCGCAACTTTCAGGGCCGCTACGCCGACGGGCTGGCCGCATGTCGCGAGGCCGTGGCGATCTATCGCGTCAGTGACCATGCCCGTCTCGGTGGCGCGCTGCACGACACCGCCTTCATGGCGGTGAACGCCGGCGAACCGTTGCCGGACGCCGAGGAATTGTACCGTGAGGCGCTGCGATTCCCGCAACCAAACCAGCCCTCCTATCCGGGGATCATGAAGAGCCGGATTGGAATGCTCCGTCTTCGCCAGGGCGATCTGGAGGGGGGCGAGCGCCTGCTGCGGGACGCGGAGCCGGCGTTGCGCGCCAAAGACGGCCCGCTCATCGAGATCATCCCCGTCCTTTACGCCCGCGCCTTTGCAGCGGACGTTCGTGGCCATTACCCGGAGGCCGTCCGGCTGATGTCGGAGGCGCTGGACCTGGCCACCCTCAAACAGGCGTCGTTTATGCAACCCGATGAGCTGGCGCTGCAACTGGCCGCCTACGAAGCTCTCGCTGGAGACCGGAACGCGCTCTCCCGCTGGCGCGATGTCGAGGAACGTCTGCTGTCCGGAACGGTTGCCCCGGTAGACCGCATCCGGCACGACCTCTTCGCCGGGATTGTGGAAGCGCGTTGCGGATCGAAGGTGTCGGCTGAACATCGCCTGCGCTCCGCCCTCGCCACGCAGGATAAGGAGATGAGCAGGCAGCCGGATCTCAGCGTCGAGATCTACGTTCGCCTGATGGAATTGTTGCGCTCCTCGGGAAGAGAGAAGGAGGCCGCCCAGGCCGCTCGCCAGGGCTTGCGCGCAGCCAAGCTCGCCTACGGCAGTTACTTCCCGCAGCATCCCTTCGCGATTGAGATGCAAAAGAGTCTCCCCTAAGGCCGGCCCGATCCCACGCCGTCTGCGCGTCGCCCTTTGGCAGGTCGGCATATTGAAGTAGGAAGATGCCGGAGCGTATGGCTCCCCAGGCAGCACTCGAACCTACACCCCTAGGGTTAACAGCCACGCCGATGGATGGGTCTAAGCTACTTTGGCCTCATGTCCGGTTTGCAGCGCTGCGACGGCGGACAGCGCGCCAAGAGCCGGGATCACGCCGGGTTGCGAGGGACGATCCGAGCGGGCCGCTCGCGCAGGGGCTACTTGGCAGCGCCTGGCTCTCTGTTTCTCCCGCCTCCGGAAACACCCTGGCCGGGCAGGCTGGAACCACCCTGACCGTCACCGTCAGCCCCTCTGGGCCGGTCGCGCCCGGAACTCTGGTCGCCATCTTCGTCGTGACGGCGCCGGTCTTCGTCGTGACCCCCGGCCAGATCAATGCCATGCTGCCCTTCGGCTTGGCGGTAAACACGGATCTGCCGATCGTCGTGACCCGCAACAACGCCGTCTCGGCCCCCCAATCCGTGAGCGTGGTTTCTTCCCTGCCCAGCGTCTTCACGCAGAACCAAAGCGGCCAGGGGCCGGGAATCATCTGCATCCTGCGTCCCGACGGATCCTGCAACCTGGCGGGCGCCAACAACCCAGCCCATGCCGGCGACATACTCGAGCTCTACTGCACCGGCTTGGGCGACACCAACCCTCGCACAGTCGCCGGATTCCCGGCTACCGCTTCGCCGCTCTTGTGGGCCATCGATCAGGTGACGCTCACCGTGGGTGGCGTGAATGTTCCCGTGTCTTTTTATGGCCTGACCCCAGGCCTGGCCGGGCTTTTCCAGGTGAACGCCACCCTGCCCACCGGAATCGCGCCCTTTCCGCAGGCGCCGCTGGTGCTCTCCCAGGGTGGCCGCGCCGGCGCCACGGTCACCATTCCGATCCAATAGCCTCTGAAAACGCGCGCGGCCGGTGGCCCCGGCCGTGCGCGCGATTCCGCAGACAATCCCTCGCATTCTGCTCCCGACGTGAGTCATTGCCCCTCCCGGCGTCGCTTCCCTTAATGAAAGGTCTTCTATGACTACTAGCCACTTCGTTAAATCTCTGCTCCTGATGTCGGCGCTGCTCGGCTGGCAGGACGCTCTCGGCCAAACAGCCACCATCGATTCCTATGCCGGGAGCGACTCCCTTTTTGCCGGCGCCGGTCTGGCCGCGACCTCCGCCCAATTGGTCTCCCCGAACAACATCGCCGTCGACGGCCAGGGGAACATCTACTTTTCAGACCCAGGGCTTTCCATGGTTCTCAAGGTCGCCGCCAACGGCGTCGTCTCCATCGTCGCCGGCAACGGCCTGACCACTGGCGGAGGCGACGGGGGACTGGCCATCGGCGCTTCGCTCTCCTATCCGGCGGGTTTGGCCTTCGATTCGTCGGGCAATCTCTATATCGCGGACAGGAATAACAGCAACGTCCGCAAGGTGGATACGAACGGAATCATCTCCACGGTGGTCGGCAGCGACAATGGTCAAGGCGGATTTACGGGAGACGGAGGGCCCGCTACGAAAGCTCTGCTCTCCAACCCAGCGGGGATCGCCGTGGACCACTCCGGCAACCTCTATATCGCGGACCGTGGCAACAATCGTGTCCGCATGGTCGCCGCGAGCACCGGGATCGTCTCCACCATCGCGGGCAGCAATGCCTCTGGTTTCTCCGGCGACGGCGGACCGGCAGTCAAAGCCGCTTTCCAGTTTCCCACGGGCATCGCGGTCGATTCATCCGGCAACGTGTACATCGCCGACCAGAACAACCTCGTGATCCGCAAGGTCTCCTCGACCGGCATCATCACTACCGTGGCCGGTAGCAATCAGTGGGGATTCGGCGGCGACGGCGGTCAGGCCACCAACGCGAAGTTGGTTGCGCCAGAAGGCGTGACGGTGGATGTTTCCGGAAACATGTACATCGCCGACACGGGAAACCAGCGCATCCGGCGCGTCGACCCGACCGGCATCATCACCACCATCGCCGGAACCGGAACGGCCGGCTTCAGCGGCGATGGCGGAACAGCCACGGCCGCCACGCTCAGCACTCCGATAGCGGTCGCCGTGGACGCCTCCGGCGCCGTCTACGTGGCCGACCTGGACAACCACCGCGTTCGCCGCTTCCTCGCGGGCGGCAACATCGCCACCTTCGCCGGAACGGTAACCTCTGTCGGCGACGGCCGACCATCCACGCAGGCGCGTCTGACCGGACCCTGGAGTGTAGCAGTGGACTCCTCGGGCAATCTGTTCATCGCCGACCGCGACGATAACCGGGTCCGCAAGGTGACTCCCTCGGGCACCATCACCACCATCGCCGGAACCGGCCGGACGGGCAGCGGCGGCGACAACGGCCCTGGCGCATCGGCGGTGCTGAGCACACCCAACAGCGTAGCGGTAGATTCCGCCGGCAACGTGTACATCGCGGACTTCGGCAACAGCC
>PMEV01000036.1:0-123 GCA_003154855.1 Bryobacterales bacterium | reverse complement strand
CGGCCGCCACCCTGTACTACCCGACAGCCGTGGCCGTCGATGGGTCCGGAAACGTGTACTTCACCGACATCGTGCAGGCCAGCACAACCCCTAAGGCCCTGGCCGTACGCCGCGTGACCACCG
>PMEV01000076.1 GCA_003154855.1 Bryobacterales bacterium | reverse complement strand
ACCTGCCCGAGCCGCTCATCGAGTTCGACCAGTGGGGCGAAATGACCGGCGTCCGCCGCGCCCCGCGCAACATCGCCCACCGCATCGTCGAGGAGTTCATGCTGGCGGCCAACCAGGCCGTGGCCAGCCACCTCGAGCAGGCCGGCATTCCCTCCATCTTCCGCATCCACGAGCCGCCCGATCCCCGGCGCGTGATGGAGTTCGAGGAGATCGCCGCGCACTTCGGCCATTCGCTCGGCATCGGCGCCATCCCCGTGAAGAAGTTCTCGATGGTCGACCGGCATCGCGACGGCCGCAAGGTGCGCCGCGACCTGGTGCTCGCCGAGCCCAACCTGGCCGTNNCGCTCGCTCAAGCAGGCGCGCTACAGTTCCCAGAACGTGGGACACTTCGCCCTCGCTGCCGGCACCTACACCCATTTCACGTCGCCCATCCGGCGCTACCCCGACCTGATCGTTCACCGTGTGCTCGCCTCGACCCTTCCCGGCGGCCGCCCGAGCCCGTTCACGCCCGCCGCGCTCTCCGCCGTCGCCGGCGAATGCTCGCTATCCGAGCGCCGCGCCGCCGACGCCGAGCGCGAGCTGGTCGAGTGGAAGAAAGTCAAGTTCATGGCCGAGCGGCTGGGCGAGGAGTTCAACGCCCTCATCACCTCTACCACCCGTTTCGGCTTTTTCGTCGAACTCGAGGACCTCTTCGTCGAGGGCCTGGTGCCGCTGGAGACCCTCCCCGGCGAGCGCTTCAATTATCACGAGAACTCGCACAAGATCGTCGGCGACCGCAGCCGCCGCGAGTTCTCGATCGGCGACCGGGTGCTGGTCCGCCTGGACCGCATCGAGGCCCTCGACCACAAGCTGCAATTCTCCCTGGCCGAGCCCGAGCCGCGCCGCCCCCGTGGCCGCGCCCGCCGGGGCTGAGCGCGGTTCTGAAGAGGCTTCACAGGCGCGGCGCTCATCGTGCGGGCTTGGACAGCACCATCTGAATGCCATCGGAGCTCACGGCGCTGATGTGTCGCGGCCACTCCTGGCTGGACTCGACAAAGGCGCGAACAAGCGGATCGAGATTCTCGGGGGTGGCGGGATGAATCCGAAACAGAACCACGCCCGCCCGAACAAGAGGCCGGCGTCGCTGGAGGGCAAGTTGCCAAAAGTCCTTGTCGAGCGTCACGAGGACCCGCGCTTCCGCTTCGGCCAAATCCAGGAGTTCGGAGTCCTTCGATCCGGCGCAGTCGGTCCTGGCCCAAAGGACGTCGTGGCCTGAGTGCCGGAGCCAATCGACGACCGGCTTCGGAAAGTTCTCGTCTGCGAGGAGCCGCATGCGGGCCTGATCTACGCCGGGATAGGGTACGCCTTGTACTCGTGCGCCAGGTAGCTGGCGTAGGAGAGACAGGCCAAAAGATCGTCGCGCGTCAGCCCTGGGTAGTTTCTCAGGATTTCCGGCTCCGACTGCCCAGCGGCGAGCAGTTCCAGAATGAACTCAACGGCCAGACGGGTGCCGCGGATCACCGGTTTGCCGGCCAGGATCTCCGGATCGACCACAATACGTTCCGACAACGGCATGCAACGATTTTACCGCGCAGGAGTGAGTCTTGGGGTAACTGGACGGCCGCGCGTTCCACGAGCGGGCCGGGCGCCGGGGCTGACCGCACAGCGTCCCTTGCGCCCGTGTCCGCCCGGATTGTAGCATTGGTGCATGGGGATCACACACTGCAAAACGGGATGCATGTTCATACTTCTGTTCGCTGTCGCGCCGCTGGTTCATGCCCAGGACGCTAAGCTGGATCGAGGCAAGTATCTGGTTGAGAATGTCGGCCTGTGCGGCGATTGTCACACGCCCATGTTGCCGACCGGTCAGCCCGACGGATCGCATGTGCTGAGAGGCGCCGCGTTGGGCTTTCAGCCGATTCATCCGATTCCCAAGTGGAATGCGGCTGCGCCGGACATCACGCCGCAGGGCGCGCTTTGGAAAAAGTGGGGTGAGATCGGCCTGCTGAAGTTCCTGCAAACCGCACAGGATCCCCACGGCCATCCTGCCGATCCGCCCATGCCGGCCTACAAGTTTAACGTCCAGGACGCCGAGGCGATCCTGGTCTACCTGAAAGCGCTGCGCTAAGATGCGGCGTTTCGTTCCGGCCCTCGTGGCCCTCGCGGCCTGCGCGCTGGGCCAGTCGCCGGAAAACGTGCTGCTGGTGGTGAACCAATCCTCCGACGTCTCGCGCCGCATTGCGAGTTACTACGCCGAGAAGCGCGGCATTCAGGCCTCCAACATCTGCACGCTGGAAGTCCAGGAGGACGAGACCATCCCACGCGGCATTTACGACTCCAAGATCGCCGCCCCGCTGGCCGCCTGCCTCAAGTCGCGCCACCTCGAGGAGAAGATCCTGTACCTGGTGACCACTCTGGGCCTGCCGCTGCGCATCATCGGCTCATCCGGCCAGCAGGGCGATCAGGCCTCCGTCGATTCCGAGCTCACCCTCCTCTACCAGGACCTGCGGGGCAGCCAGCACGCGCTCCGCGGCCCGCTCGCGAATCCTTTCTTCGGCCACCGGGACGAGCCCTTCCAGCATCCGCGGTTCCCCATTTACCTGGTCTGCCGCCTGGCCGCCTACGGCTTCGACGAAGTCAAAGCTATCATCGACCGCTCGCTCGCCGCCCGGAATGCAGGCAAGGTGGTCATCGATCTCAAGGCCGACGACGATGTTACCGGCGACGACTGGCTGCGCAACGCCGCCATCCTGCTCCCCGCGGACCGCGTCGTCTTCGACGCCTCTCCCAAGGTGCTCCTGAATCGGCGCGACGTGATCGGCTATGCGGGCTGGGGCTCCAACGATCCCAATCTCAAGCAGCGGATGCTTGGCTTCCAGTGGCTGCCCGGCGCCATCGCCGTGGAGTTCGTTTCTTCCGACGGCCGCACCTTCAAGCGCCCGCCCGACGACTGGAACATTACTAACTGGCACGACGCGCCGCACTTCTTCGCCGGAAGCCCGCAAAGCCTGGCGGCGGACTTCCTCCACGAAGGCGCCACCGGCGCGAGCGGCCACGTCTACGAACCCTACCTCATCCTCACTCCCCGCCCGGATTTTCTTTTTCCCGCCTATCTGAACGGGAGAAACTTGGCGGAGAGTTACTATCTGGCCATTCCCGCGCTGAGCTGGCAGAACATCGTGGTAGGCGACCCGCTCTGCCGGCTGAAGTAGCTTCGTGAAAATCTGTAACGCCCATCTTTGCCCCCCGCGCTCGTGCTACATTCGATTTCGTGCGGGTACTGATCGTTGACGACGACGTCGAGCTGGGCGCCCTGCTGGTGGAGTTCCTGACGCGCGAAGGATTCTCCGTCGCGGTCGAGCACGAGGGCCGGCGGGGGCTCCAGCGCGCGGCCTCCGGCGATTCCGACCTGGTGGTGCTGGACGTGATGCTGCCGGGCATGGATGGCTTCGAGATCCTGCGCCAGCTCCGCCAGAAGAGCCGTGTGCCGGTGCTCATGCTGACCGCCCGCGCCGAAGACGCCGACCGCATCGTGGGCCTCGATCTGGGCGCCGACGATTACCTGGCCAAGCCCTTCAACCCGCGGGAGCTGGCGGCCCGCATTCGCGCCATTCTGCGCCGCACCGAGGCGCAGCCTAGCGAGCGCATCCGGCTCGAGGTCAACGGCGTCGGCCTGGACCCCGGCTCGCGCGAAGTCTCGGTGGACGGCAGGCGCGTGGAACTGACCACCCTCGAGTTCGACATTCTCGAGATCCTGATGCGGGCGGCCGGCCGCGGCCTCTCCCGCGACGACCTGACGGAGGCCATCTACAACCGCAAGGCCACGCCCTTCGAGCGCTCCATCGACATGCACATCAGCCATCTTCGGAAGAAGCTCGAACTGCACCGCACGCTGATCAAGACCGTGCGCGGCGTGGGCTACCAGTTCTGCCGCACGCCGGAAGAAGCGCCCGTCGCATGAGATCGCTCTTCGTCAAAATTCTGCTGTGGTTCCTGGCGGTGATGGCGGTCGCCGTGCTGGGATTCGTATTCATCACCTCGGCCGCCATGAGCTCGACGCGCGGCCGCGAGCACCTCTGGGGACGCGTCCTCTCCTTTCAGACCGAGGAGGCGAGTCACGCTTTCGAGACGGGAGGCCGCCCTGCGCTGGCCGATTTCCTGGAGCGCTTCCACACCGGCTTTCGGGCGCGCGGTGTGCTCACCGACGCCGGGGGCCGCGATCTGCTGAGCGGAGAGGACCGCCGCGAACTCGTCCGCAGGGCCGGCGAGCGCGGGCGCGCTTTCGACTTCCGTCCCGCCGTGATCGCGCATCAGAGCGATGACGGCCGCTACTGGTTCTTCGTGATCGTGCCTCTGGGACGGCCGGGCTTTTCCTTTATCCTGCCGCAGTATTTGTGGATCGTCGCCGTGGTGGTGCTGCTCTCCTACGTGCTGGCCCTGCGCTTGACTTCGCCCCTGCGCCGCCTCGAGAAAGCAGTCGAGCGCTTCGGTCGGGGCGATTTCTCGGCCCGCCTGAAATCCCAGCGCCGCGACGAGATGGGCCAGCTCGCGCGCTCCTTCGATCAGATGGCCGACCGCATCCAGACCCTGCTCGACGCCGAGCGCCGCCTGTTGCTCGACATTTCCCACGAATTGCGCTCCCCTTTGGCCCGGCTGGCCGTCGCCGTCGAGCTGGCCCGCTCGGGCGAAGACCGCGAGGCCGCGCTGAATCGCATCCAGAAGGAAGCCGACCGCCTCAACGCGCTGGTGGGCGAACTGCTGCAAGTGACCCGCGCCGAGGGCGACCCGGCTTCGCTGCGCCAGGAACCGTTCCCGCTCGACGAGCTGCTGCGCGGCCTGGTCGACGACTGCTCCGTGGAAGCGCAAGCCCGCCATTGCCGGATCGAGCTGACGGCGACCGAGCCCGCCCAAGTCCGCGGAGATCCCGAGCTGCTGCGCCGCGCCATCGAGAACGTCATTCGCAACGCGATTCGCCACGCGCCCGCCGGCACCGCGGTCGAGGTCAGACTCCGCAAGGACGCCGCCGTCTCGGTGCTGGTGCGGGATTACGGCCCGGGCATCCCCGAAGAGCATCTGCCGCGCATCTTCGACCCCTTCTACCGCGTGGATACCGATCGCAACCGCGCGAGCGGCGGTGTCGGCCTGGGCCTGGCCATCGCGCGCCGGGCCATCGAATTGCACAAAGGCAGCATCCAGGCCCGCAACGCGAACCCCGGCCTGCTGGTCGAGATTACGATCCCTTAGCCGGCTCGAAGACCAGGAAATACTGGTAGGGCAGCAGCTCCAGCTTCTTCGCCAGCCGGAAGCCCGCCGCCTGGAACTCTACGATCACCTGTTCCTCGGAGAGCTTCATGGATTCCGGCGGGCCAAGCGGCAGCGGCTTCTTATAGAAGTCGATGTTGACCACGCGGCCGCCGGGTCGCAGAGCCTTGAGTAGTTTGGGCAGATAGGTTGCGCGATTCTCAATGTGGTGCAGCACGTCGCAGAAGAAGATCGTGTCCACAGATTTTTCGGGCAGCTTCGGATCGTCCGGCGCGGCCAGAATCGTCACCAGGTTCGCCGGGGCGTCTTTGCGGACCATGGCCAGCAGCCCTTCGTCGATATCGACGGCGTACACCTTGCCGGCGTGCCGCGCGAAGCGCCGCGCGAAGTAGCCGCTGCCCGCGCCGATATCCGCGACCGCCTCGTCCGGTCTCAGCGCCAGGGCCTCGACGACCGCGTGCGGCTTCTGCCACTCGTCGCGCGCGGGATCCTCGAGCACGCGCGCGTACTCTTCTGGGGAAGCCGGCGGATGGTGCTGATGCGCCGTCTGTGCCGCGGCCATAACGGCGGCGAGAATCAGGAATAGTTTTCTCATGATGCCAACTGGCTGTGCTTGCTGCCGTACAGTTTGTAGATCGCGAGGCCGATCACCAGCCAGACCACGAACCGCACCCAGGTTTCGAGCGGCAGGCTCATCATCAGCACCAGGCAGAAGACCACCGAGATACCGGGCAGCCACGGCACGCCCGGCATTCGGAATGCGCGCGGGCGCTGGGGATCGGTCCGGCGCAGCACGATCACTCCCGCCGAGACCACAATAAACGCGAACAGTGTTCCGATGTTGGCCAGGTCGGCGAAGGTCCCGATATCCCAGATGCCCGCGGGGATTCCCACCACCAATCCGGCCACCCAGGTGCTGATGTGCGGCGTGCGGTGTACGTCATGGACCCGGCTGAACGCCGCGGGCAGCAGCCCATCCCGCGACATGGCGAACCAGATGCGCGCTTGCCCATACTGGAAGACCAGCAGCGACGAGAGCATTCCCACCAGCGCTCCCAGCACCACCCACTTGCG
>PMEV01000351.1:2521-6050 GCA_003154855.1 Bryobacterales bacterium | reverse complement strand
TGGATTACACGGGCTGGCAGATACTGGAACGCAAGCGGGCGGAAATGGGGCACAAATCGCTTCAAGAGTTGCGCCGTTCGCCTCAGTACATTGCCACCGCCGCCGACGCGGCCCACCGCATCGGGACCAACGATCCCGCGCGTATCGACCGGGTGGAGCTCTGACATGCCTACGGACCGCAGGATGTTTATGAAGCTCGCGGCGATGGCCGCCTGCTCGCGGTGCGGCTTCGCGGTTAGTGGCGACGAGCGTTTCATCCGCGAGGCCAGCTTCTACGAGAAGCTGCCCTATCAGAAGACCAAGTGCAAACTGTGCCCCCGCGAGTGCGTGATCGACGACCACGAGCGCGGTTACTGCGGCGTGCGGGAGAACCGGGGCGGCACTTACTACACGCTGGTCCACTCGCGGGTCTGCGCCGCCCACATCGACCCCGTCGAGAAGAAGCCGTTCTTCCATTTCTATCCTGGGACGCTGGCGTTTTCGGTGGCCACGGCGGGCTGCAACGTGAATTGTAAGATGTGCCAGAACTGGGATATCTCCCAGGCGCGGCCGGAGCAGGTTCACGCCGATTATCTGCCGCCCGCGACGCTGGCGCAACTGGCGCGGGACAACGGCTGCGATTCCATCGCCTACACGTACAGCGAGCCGGTGATCTTCTACGAATACGTGGCGGATTCGGCCCGGGCGGCGCGCGCCGCGGGAGTCAAGAGCGCGGTGGTGACCGGAGGCTACGTCCAGCAGGAGCCGCTCAAGAAACTCTGCGGGCTGGTAGATGCGGTGAAGGTGGACCTGAAGGGGTTTACACAGAAGTTCTACAAAGAGGTGGTGAACGGCGAGCTGAAGCCGGTGCTGGAGGCGCTCTCGACGATGCGCAAGCTGGGCATGTGGAACGAAATCGTGTATCTGGTAATCCCCACACTGAACGACAGCGATGCCGAGTTCAAGGGCCTGGCGCGCTGGATGAAAACGGAGCTGGGTGCGGACGTGCCGGTGCATTTCACGCGCTTTCATCCCGAGTACCTGCTCAAGAACCTTCCGCCCACGCCGCTGGAGACCCTGGAGCGCGCCAAGGCCATTGGGGACGCGGAGGGGCTGCACTATGTCTACATCGGCAACGTGCCCGGCCACCCGGCGGAGAACACTTACTGCCCCAAGTGCCGCCGGATTGTGGTGAAGCGCTCGGGGTTTACCATCGAAGGCATGTTCCTGAAGAAGGGTAAGTGCCAATACTGCCAGCAGGAGATCGCGGGAATATGGAAGGCATGAGGAATCATGAGGAAACAAATTGTAAGTCGTACCATCGCGATTCTGTTGCTGCTGGCTTCGGCGGCTTGCGGCCAGAAGGTCAGGCAGGCGGCGGTAGCGGGGCAGTTTTATCCGGCGGATGCGAACGAGCTGCGCAAAATGGTGGACGGATTCCTGGCCGCGGCGCCGACGCCGGAGCTTTCGGGATCCGTAGTGGCGCTGATCTCTCCGCACGCCGGCTATGAGTTCTCCGGCGCGGTGGCGGCGCACGCCTACGCGCTGGTGAAGGGGCGCAAGTTCGAGCGCGTGGTGGTGATCGCGCCGTCGCACATCGAGGCCTTCGGGTTCTCATCGGTGTACGACGGCGACGCCTACGCGACGCCGTTGGGGCTAGTGCCGGTGGATAAGGAGTTCGCCGCGAAGCTGGCCGGGATGAGCTCTCGGATCAAGTTATCGTCGCTGGGGCACGTGGCCAAGGGCGAGCGGGGCGAACACGCACTCGAGGATGAGCTTCCGTTCCTGCAGCGCGCGCTGGGGGGGCCGTTTAAGCTGGTGCCCATCATCGTGGGCGACCAGAGCTACGACAACTGCCGGGCGCTGGGGCTGGCGCTGGCCAAGCTGATCGGAGGCTCGGATACGCTGATCGTCGCCAGCTCCGACCTCTCGCACTATCATCCGTACGCCGAGGCGGCGATGATCGACCGCAAGACGTTGAAGGCGATTCAGGAATGGGATTACCTCAGCATGGCGCGCAATTTCGAGACGCGCGTGTGGGAGGCCTGCGGAGGCGGGCCGATCATCGCGGCGATGATCGCCTCCGAGCGCCTGGGCGCGACCGAGGCAAAACTGCTGAAGTACGCTAATTCCGGCGACGTCACGAGCGACCGGGACCGCGTGGTGGGATACGGCGCGCTGGCGCTGATCAAGGCCAACGGCGGGCACGCCTCCGCGGCGCCGTTCACGCTGACGAAGGCGGAGCGGGACCAATTGCTGAAGGTGGCGAAAGCCTCGGTCGAAGCGGCGGTTCGGGATCACCGCGCTTACGATGTTGGCGGCGGGCTGCCGGAAGCTCTCATGCAGGAGCGCGGCGCGTTCGTCACGCTCAAGGAGAAGGGCGAGCTACGGGGCTGCATTGGCTACATCGCTCCCATGAAACCGCTCAGCGTAACCGTGCGCGACGTGGCGTCCTTTGCCGCGCTCAGGGATACCCGGTTCTCGCCGGTCGAGCCCGCCGAATTGAGCCAGCTCCAGTACGAGGTGTCTGTTCTGTCGCCGCTGCGGCGCGTGCTGGATGTCAAAGAGATCGAGGTTGGCAAGCACGGCCTGGTCATGCGGCACGGCGATCAGGAGGGCCTGCTGCTGCCGCAAGTCCCGGTCGAGGAGAAATGGAACCGTCTGACGTTCCTAGAGCAGACCTGCCGTAAAGCCGGGCTGCCCGCGGACGCCTGGAAAGATCCGGACACCGACATCTTCATGTTCACGGCGCTGGTGTTCGGCGACCACTAGCCCACAGGAGCGCCGCCGGCGCGGCATTGACGATGGCCATCAGCAGCGCGGTTTTCACGAAGCCGAAGACCGGAACCAGGTACAGACTGAGCGCCACCGCTCCCAGGCAAGCCCCGGCCAGATCCAAGCCGTAGAGCGTTCCGGGGCTGCGCGCCGGGCCTGGGAAGAACACGCGGCTGGCCACCGGGAACTGGTATCCGCCCAGGAATCCGCAAACCAATGCCGCCGCGGGAAACAGCGCTTGGAACCGCCCGAGCGACCCGAAGAGCAGGCACAGCGCCAAGCCGGCGACCGCGGCCAGCAGTTGAACCAGCGCCAGCGTCGGCAAGCCCGCCGCGCCGCGGGTGGCACGCCAGGCGCCCAGGGCCATTCCAGCCATCAGGGCCGCAATTACGATGGCGAGCTGGTGGTAGACGTAACCATGCTGGGCCTGGAATTCGAGCAGGATCAGCAACTCGAGCCCGATCAGGGTGAATCCCATGGCGGCCACGGAGGCTCCCGCAATGGCGGCCACGCGGTGGCGCAGCAGGGCGGCCGAGGCGAGCGCCAGAAGCGCTACCGCGCCGGCCAGGGCGCCGAATGGCAGGCGGGCGATCTCCCGCAGCGCCGATGCGCGCTCGAACCGGCTGCTCCAAAGCACCGTGTTGAAGTAGTAGGCGATGGGCGCGAAGTCGCGGTTGACCGGCGTATCGGGGCGGGGCGCGATCTGTGCATCGAGATCGCGCATGCGGTCCGGCATCATCCGGAAGGGGATGAAGTACTCCCGCACATAGCTGGT
>PMEV01000351.1:0-2440 GCA_003154855.1 Bryobacterales bacterium | reverse complement strand
TAGAAGCGGTTGAGCTGCGCGGTCTGCGGGTCGGGCAGATTGACCAGAATCACGTCGTAGGTTTGGGCCGCGGTCTTGAGGAACAGGCGCCCGTCAGTGTGGTGGACCCGCAAGCGCCGGTCCGCGGGAATCGAGCTCGGGAAGTACTGGCGGGCGAGGTCCAGCACCGCGGGATCGAGCTCGACGTAATCGACCCGCTGCAAGGTGTCGTGCTGCAGGGCCTGCGCCAGGCTGCCATTGGCGCCGCCCCCGATGAGCAGCAACGAGTGCGGCTGGGGATGTTCGAGCAGCGCGTAGTGGACCGCCTCCTCGGCCGCTTCCGGATCGGGCGCGCTGAACGCCGCCAGGCCATTCTCGAAAAGGGTGCGGCTCCCGTTGGTCCCGACCACCACCAGGTTCCCGAAGACCGAATTGCGCGTGGCGACGACATGCAATCCGCGCCACAGGCGCGCCAGGGAGAATGATTCCAGCCGCGGGCCTGCCACCGGAAAGACGAATACCGCGAAGCCGGCCGCGAGCGCCAGCAGGGCCACGGACCGGCGAATGGGCGACCGCAACGACAGACCGACGGCGGCAGCAAGATTCGCGAGGGCCATCAGGAGCGCGATATCGAAAGCCCCCAGCGAGCGCGCCAGCGCGATGCCCGCCAGCAGGCCTCCGGCGCCGGAGCCGATCGCCTCGTAAAGGTAGACGGTGCCGGTGGCCTGCGCCGTGGTCGCGTTCCGCTCGAGAGCGTACAGGCGGCTGGCCGCCGCGAAAAGCCAGCCGTTGAGCGCGCAAAAAAGGCCGAGCGCCACGAAGGAGATCAGGAGCATCGGGCCAGGCCCCAGGATTTCCCCGGGCACCCGTTGAAATACCTGCTTGCTCGAGCGCACCGCGAGGATGGTGAGCGGCAGAGCCACCGCGACGGCGGCTTCGAGCGCGGCTACCAACCTGCGCGGCGCGAGGTCGATGCGGCCCAGCAGGGCGCTTCCGGCCGCCGTCCAGAGCAGCCAGTTCGCGAGGAGGATGCCGATTGACAGCTCGTTACCGCAGAATACGACCATCAGCTCGCGCATCAGCACGATCTGGGCGGCCACCGCCGTGCAGCCGATCAGCGCCAGAACCACTCGCACGATAGTAAACTTAGCATGATGGCAGGCGAGGCGCGCGCCGATCGGCGGGAGGCGTTGGTCAAGCTGCTGCGGCTGGGCGGATTGAGCGCCGGCGCCGCGGGCCTGGCCGTGTGGCTGAACAGCCGCGGGGGCATCGAAGAAGCCCCGGTTGCCGCGCCGCGCAAACCCAACTTCGGGGTGCCGGCGGACGCGAGGCTTCCGAAACTGGTGGTCAGCCAGGGGGATGGCCCTCGGCAACTGGTGCGCGCGGCGGTGCAGGAACTGGGTGGCATGCGGCGCTTCGTCGCGCACGGAGACGTGGTCGCGATCAAGCCGAACATCGCCTGGGACCGCACGCCGCAACAGGCCGCCAACACTAACCCCGAGGTGGTCGCCGAGACGGTGCGGCTGTGCATGGAGGCGGGCGCCAAGGAGGTCATCGTCACCGACGTTCCGGTCCACGATCCATTGCAGGCGTTCGAGCGTAGCGGCATCGCGGAGGCGGCGCGCGCGGAAGGGGCCCGCGTGATCCTGCCCGAATCCAGGCTCTTCCGGGAGGTGGACCTGCACGGCAGCGTGCTGAGCGTATGGCCGGTGCTCGAGCCGTTTCTGGCCGCCGACAAGCTGATCAACATCCCTATCGCCAAGCAGCACAACCTGACCGGGGCCTCGCTGGGCATGAAGAACTGGTTCGGAATCCTGGGCGGCTCGCGGGAGCGGCTGCACCAGCGCATCCACGAAAGCCTGGCCGACCTGGCGGACTATCTGCGTCCTACGCTCACCATTCTCGACGCCTGGCGCGTGCTCATGCGCAATGGCCCTACCGGAGGCAGCCTCGCGGACGTCGAGTTGAGGAAGACGATCGTCGCCGGAACCGACCCCGTGGCGGTGGACGCCTATGCCGCGAAAGCTTACTGGAACCTGGATGCGGCGGCCCTGCCTTATCTCAAACTGGCCGCCGACCGCGGCCTGGGCACCACTGATTTCGAGAGCCTGCTCAAGCGGGTGGCGAGCCGCCAATATGGGTACCCGGCCGGATCAGGCTAGCAGGCGCCGGTGGAATCGGACGAAAGGGAGGCAGTTGCCGGCCTCGTTGTCCCCCGGGAGATTCAGCCTCCGGGTTCGGTATCCTCCACGCTGCCGGTCCCCTGGCGGTACCCTTATAACAGACAGCCGAAGTATCGGCCTATTGGCTGGATGGAGGTTGGAGCATGTCCGCGAAGAAGCACGATCCCGCCGTTCCCGGCGACGCCGCTCGCACGCTGGATGTGGTCACCGAGGTCCGGCGCGAAGAGGCTCTGCTCAAAACGGGGGCCTTACAGAACGCAATTTTCAACAGCGCCAAC